>NZ_LOSQ01000006.1:0-42700 GCF_001595485.1 Micrococcus sp. CH7 | reverse complement strand
AGGCCCTCGCCCAGCTCGCCGCGGCCTACCCCGACCGGATCAACCCCTACCTGTGACCACCCCGCTTACACAGACAAGTTGACACGCCCCGTCGACGCGCACCGTGGACATCGACCGCCTCCTTCCTGCGCCGGGGCGGCTTTGTGTCGCCCTGAGTTCAGCCTAGTCATCGCCTGGGACGCTGTAAGCCCCACCCCGTACACTCGCGTCGTGATCACCGGAACTCTCAAAAACCAGGTTGACCGCGTCTGGGACGCCTTCGCCACGGGTGGCATCAGCAACCCTCTTGAGGTGATCGAGCAGATCACCTACCTGCTGTTCCTGCGTCGCCTGGATGAGGCACAGACGCAAGCCGAGGCCAAGGCGCGCCGCACGAACCAACCGGTGGAGACGACGATCTTCGACGCCGACCACCAGCACCTCCGCTGGCACCAGCTGAAGAACGTCGCCTCGGACGAACTCTTCGCCCGCATGGACCGCGAGGTCTTCCCGTTCCTGCGCCGTCTCGGCCAGCAGATTGGAGGGGAGGACTCCACTTACGCGCACCACATGCGAGACGCCCGCTTCACCATCCCCAACGCGCGCATGCTCGCCACCGCCGTGGATCTGATCGACAAGCTTCCCCTCACAAACCGGGACACCACCGGTGACCTGTACGAATACCTCCTCTCCAAGCTCTCCACCGCGGGACGGAACGGCCAGTTCCGCACGCCGCGGCACATCATCGACCTCATGGTGCGGATGACGGCGCCCACCCCGGAGGACGTGATCGTGGACCCGGCATGTGGCACGGCAGGGTTCCTCGTCGGCGCGTCGGAGTATCTGCGGGAGGAACACCCGGAACTTTTCTTTGACATGAACCAGCGGCTGCACTTCAACCGGCGCATGTTCCACGGATATGACTTCGACAGCACCATGCTGCGCATCGCCAGCATGAACATGCTCATGCACGGGGTGGAGTCCCCGGACATCGCGTACCGGGACTCCCTGGCCCAGGGTGCTAGCGACGGCGACGCTGGCAAATACAGCTTGATCCTCGCCAATCCGCCGTTCGCCGGGTCCCTCGACGCCGAGGGCGTCAGCTCTGACCTGCAGCGCGTGGTGAAGACGAAGAAGACGGAGTTGCTCTTCCTGGCCCTGTTCCTGCGGCTGTTGCAGCCGGGCGGTCGTGCGGCGGTGATCGTACCGGAGGGGGTGCTGTTCGGCTCGTCTAAGGCCCACAAGGACTTGCGCCGGATGCTGGTGGAGGACCATCACCTGCAGGCGGTGGTGAAGTTGCCTGCGGGTGTGTTCAAGCCCTACGCAGGGGTCTCGACGGCGATCCTCTTCTTCCGCAACGACGGTCCCGGCAGCACGGACGACGTCTGGTTCTACGACGTCCGCGCCGATGGGTTCTCGCTGGACGACAAGCGCACGCCGGTGGAGGCCAACGACCTGCCGGACCTCGTTCAGCGGTGGCAGAACCCGGCAGGAGAGAAGGACCGGCCGCGGACCGCGCAGTCCTTCCTGGTGCCCAAGGCGGACATCGTGGAGCAGGGGTACGACCTCTCCCTGAACCGGTACAAGGAGTTGGAGATCGAGGAGGTCGAGCACCGGGACCCGCTGGAGATCCTCGTCGACCTCGAACAGCTCGACGCCGAGATTGCCGCTGGGACTGCGGAGCTCAAGGGGATGCTGCGGTGAAGACGGTGAAGCTGGGTGACATTGTTTCCCTTAAGTACGGGAAAGCGCTGAAACAGGGTGATCGCCGAGGGGGGCCTGTTGCCGTCGTGGGCTCCAGTGGCGTCGTGGGGTTCCATGATCAAGCCCTCAGTTCGGGCCCCGCGATTGTCGTAGGAAGGAAGGGGTCAATCGGGTCGGTCACCTGGGTGCCCGGTGATGTTTGGCCTATAGATACTGCCTACGAGGCGGTGCCTCTCGGGGAGGGCGTCGATCTTCGGTGGCTGTATTGGATCCTTAGCGCTCTCGGTCTCAAGGGAATGAATAAATCAGCGGCAGTGCCAGGATTGAATCGGGATGATGTGTATCGTCTCTCGATTAGGCTTCCTGATCTCAAGGAGCAAAGGCGCATTTCGGCGATTCTGGACCAGGCTGACGAGCAGCGGTCGCGCCGGCGGGCGCAACTCGAGCGACTGGCTGCTCTTGTCCAGGTGGCGTTCGCTGATCGCGTCCGGGAGGCCGGTCCCGGGCAGCCCCTATCGGAGCTTGCGTCTTTCGTACGAGGCGTCACCTTCAAGCCCGAAGATGTGGCTGAGTCAGGTGTCCCCGTGATGCGTACGAAGAATGTGCAGAAGCGCCTGGACAGTTCGGATCTTATTCGCATCCCGGCAGAGCTCATCAAGAACGAGGCAAAGTATCTGCAAGAGGGGGACACCTTAGTGTCCAGTGCGAACAGCTACAACCTCGTAGGAAAATGCTGTTTCGTTGACTCCCTGCCGGAGCCGTCGGCTATCGGCGGATTCGTTTCAGCGCTTCGTCCCGGCCCCGACGTCGACCCGACTTTCCTCTACGCCTGGTTCAACAGTGACAGAGTCCAAGCGACCGTGCGAAGCTTTGGCAATAAGACGACGAATATCAGCAACCTCAACATCAAACGGACGTTGCAGTTGCGTATCCCGGACGTGTCTTTCGATATGCAGAGAGAATTCGCCGCCGTCGTCGAGAAGATCGACGTGCAGCGAGCGCGTGTCGAGCGGGCACTGGCGTTGGAGGACGAGCTGTTCGCGTCGCTCCAACACAGGGCATTCCGCGGGGAGCTGTGAATCCGGCAGGATGACAGTGGGCGGCTCGGTGGTGAGCTGCCGGAGAGGGTGTTGATGGCAGGCAACATGGACTGGGTGGAGCGGGCGCTCCCCGTTGCTCACGAGGACGCTGCGCAGGCCGAGGGCTACATGAGCACCGACCCGCGCGCGGCCGCGTTCTATGCCCGGCGCTGCGTCGAACGGGTCGTCGAGTTCGTCTACGCCACCCATCGCCTCGAGGACCCGTACAAGACCGACCTCTCCGGCCTCATCAACGGGGTAGCCTTCACCGGCCTGGCCGGACGCCCGGTGGTGGACAAGCTCAACTTCCTCCGTAAGGCCGGCAACAACGCCGTTCACAAGGATTCCGTGCTGGATGCCCGCGCCGCCCTCACCATCCTGCGCGAGCTGTTCCACGTGCTCGTCTGGGCCGCGTTCCACCACGGCCCGCACCCGGAGGCCGTGCCCACCGGTGCGCAGTTCGACCACGCACTTGCCCCGCAGAAGGCCGCCATGAGCGTGGAGCAGCTCGACGCCGTGATTGCCCGGCTCAAGAAGCAGGACGAGGACAACGCCCGTCTCCGCGAGCAGAACGAGCAGCAGGCCGCCGCGTACGAGGCCGAGATCCAGGCCCTGCGGGAGCAGATCGCCGCCGCCCAGGCCGCCGCCACCACCAGCGAACTCCCCGACCTTCACGACTACGACTACGCAGAGGCGGAGACCCGCTCTCTCTTCATCGACCTCCTCCTCGCCGAGTCCGGGTGGCCCCTCGACCAGGCTCGCGACCGCGAGTACCCCGTCACCGGGTTGCCCACCCCCGGCGGCACCGGGCGTGTGGACTACGTTCTCTGGGGAGCCGATGGTCTGCCCCTGGCCGTGGTGGAGGCCAAGCGCACCACCAAGAGCGCGCTCGAAGGCCAGGAACAGGCCCGCCGATACGCTGACGCCCTTGAAGCGCAGTTCGCTCGCCGCCCGCTGATCTTCTACACCAACGGCTATGACCACTGGTTCTGGGACGATGCGGCCTTCGGCGAGGCCGGCGGCTACCCGCCCCGTGAGATTGAAGGGTTCTTCACCGCCGACGAGCTCGAGCGCCTCATCCAGCGGCGTACCGTCCGCCAGGACCTTACGGACGTGCCGGTCAACGTGGACATCGCGGGACGGCCATACCAGCTGGAGGCGATCTCCGCCGTCGGGCAGGCCCTCGCCGCCCGCCAGCGCGATGCCCTGCTGGTCATGGCCACCGGCACCGGCAAGACCCGGACCGCCATCGCCCTCGTGGACCAGCTGATTCGGGGGAACTGGGTCAAGCGGGTCCTGTTCCTCGCGGACCGGACGGCCCTGGTACGGCAGGCCAAACGGGCGTTTGCCGCGAACCTGCCGGACACCGCCGTCGTGAACCTGCAGGACGAGAAGCGCGGGGAGGGGCGGGTCTACACCGCGACCTACCCGACCATGCTCAATCTGCTGGAGCACGACGGGCAGGACGGTGGGACGCGGAGGTTCGGCGCCGGGTACTTCGACCTCGTGATCATCGACGAGGCCCACCGCTCCGTCTATCAGAAGTACGGCGCGATCTTCGACTGGTTCGACTCCCTGCTGGTGGGCCTCACCGCTACACCCAAGGACGAGGTGGACCACAACACCTACCGGCTGTTCCACCTCGAGGACGGGGTGCCCACCTTCGCCTTCGACCTTGAGGAGGCCGTGGAGCAGGGGTACCTGGTGCCGCCGCTGGGGGTGTCCGCGGGGACGGAGTTCCTGCGCCAGGGGATCCGTTACGCCGACCTCTCCGACGAGGAGAAGGCCGAGTGGGACGCGCTGGATTGGGGCGAGGACGGCCCCCCGGACAGCGTGGACTCCGAGCAGGTCAACAGGTTCCTCTTCAACGAAGACACCGTGGACAAGGTCCTGGAGCTGCTCATGGAGCGCGGTCAGAAGGTGGCCGGCGGTGACCGGCTCGGCAAGACCATCGTGTTCGCGAAGAACCAGAATCATGCCGACTTCATCGAGCGTCGATTCAACGCGCGGTTCCCCGAGCTGGGCGGGACGTTCGCACGGGTGATCACCAGCAAGACCGCGTTCAACGACGCACTGCTGGATGACTTCTCCGACTCGGACAAGGCCCCACATATCGCCATCAGCGTGGATATGCTGGACACCGGGGTGGACATCCCTGAGGTGGTGAACCTGGTGCTGTTCAAGGTGGTCCACTCCAAGACCAAGTTCTGGCAGATGATCGGCCGCGGCACCCGCCTGTGTCCCGATCTGTTCGGGCCCGGGCAGGACAAGAAGAACTTCACCGTCTTCGACTTCGGAGAGAACCTGCCTTACTTCAACCAGGATCTCCCCGAGCCGGGGTCCTCCGTGCAGAAGTCCCTTACCCAGCGGTTGTTCGAGGCACGGGCCGGGATTGTGGCGGCCCTGGATGCGCGCGAGGGCGATGGGGAGGCGGGCTCGGCCAGCGTCGTACGCCAGGCCCACGCCACCTGGCTGCACTCCTACGTGGAGGGCATGCCGATGCAGAACCTGCTGGTGCGCAAGCACCGGCGCCACGTGGAGCGCTGGTCCGAGCCCGATGCGTGGGCCGCGGTGACCGCCGAGGATGTCGACGAACTCGCCGACCATGTGGCCGGACTGCCCTCCACGCTGCGTGACCCGGACGAAGCAGCGAAGCGCTTCGACCTCGTGACCCTGCGCTGGCAGTTGGCCACCCTGGACGGTGATGCCGCCCTGGCGGAGCGTTGCCGCAGATCCGTCCAGGAGGTCGCGGGTGCGTTGCTGAGTCAGCTGGCTATCCCAGCCGTCAAGGTGGAAGAGTCCCTGCTGCGCTCCGTTGCGGAAGACCTGTGGTGGGAAGGCGCTGGCGTCGTTGACGTGGAGGCGCTGCGGGAGAGCCTGCGCGGACTGGTGGTGTTCCTGCCGAGGCTGAGCTCCTCACCGGTGTACACGGACTTCGTGGACACCCTGGGGGAGATCGACGAGGTGGTCGTGGTGCCGGCACGGCCGGGCATGAATTGGGAGCGCTACCGCGAGAAGGCCATGGCCTTCCTGCGCGCCGAGGAGGACACCCTGGCGTTGCGGAAGCTCCGCGGCAACCAGCCGCTGACGGCCACGGATCTCGAGGAGCTCGGTCGCATGCTGGTGGCGGCGGGCGGATCTGACCGGCCGGAGCTGGATTGGGTGCGTGAGCACGCCGGCGCCGAGCTGGGCGTCTTCGTGCGCAGTCTTGTGGGGTTGGAGCGGCGGGCCGCGGAAGAGGCGCTGGCCGCGTTCCTGGACGAGGGCAGGTGGACCACGCGCCAGATCCGCTTCACCCGCATGCTCGTGGACGACCTGGTGCGCAACGGCGTGGTGGACCCGGGTCGGCTCTACGAGGACCCGTATCTCGCACTGGGTGGCGTCGATGCCGTGTATCCGCAGGATGCTGCGGACGCCGTGGTGGCCGTACTGGCCGAGGTGCGGGCGCGGGCCGAGGTGGAAGCGGGGAAGGTGGCCTGAGGACGGACTACTTGCGGACGGCGCGCTGAGCGACCTGGGGCAACATCTGACCAATCTGTCTGAGCCCATCCGGACCAGTGATGGCGGCGACTGCGATGATGCCTGCTGTGCCAATGGGCTAGGCCCGTGGTGCTCAGGACCGCACGCATTTGCTCGTGGGCCAGACCGGCGAGGAAACGTTGGTTCTCGAGGTCTTTTTTTCGTTGGCCCGGTCAATGAGTTCATCCACCATCCTGGCCATCCGCCACACCTACAAGGAGTCGGGGCTGCCATCGCGGGCGGCAGCCACGCCGGAGCGGGTGCTCGCCTACACGCGGGAGCAGCACCACGTGGGGAAGTTCCCGAAGGAGCCCGCCCGCCACTGGCTGATCTTCATGGGGGAGGGCGGGCGTCGTTCTCGCCTCACCGCCGTGTACGAGAACCGCGGGGAGGCCGTGGCTGAGCGCACGGAGCGGCACCGGTACTACGACGTTGCGCCGGTGCCGCTGTTGGCCTCCCTCGAGGAGCGCCTGGTGGTGGAGTGGTCCGCAGACCCCGTGAACTGGGCCAAGCGCGGCCCCCTGGCGTCGCGGTTCCCCGTCCTGGAGATCGCCGACCCCACCACCGAGGCGTTCCCCGGCTTCGACCACGTGCTGCTCAGCTACGGGGACCTGCAGTCAATGGTGACCGAGACCCGCTACGCAGGCTGGCGCACCGCCCTGCAGGCCGTACGCGGGATCTACCTGATCGCCGACGAGACCGCGGGCCAGTGCTACGTCGGCAAGGCCGACGGCGAGCGTGGTGTGCTCGGGCGGTGGGAGGCCTACGCCCGTGACGGGCATGGCGGGAACGTCGCCCTCCGGGATGCCCTGGAGCTCGACCCCGCCCAACCGGAGCGGTACACGTTCAGCCTGTTGCGCGTGTTCGGCTCCAATACCCCGCAGGCCCAGATCGACGCCGCGGAGAAGCACTACAAGGACGCTCTGATGACGCGCCGGTTCGGGCTGAACCGGAACTGAACGGACGTCGTTGTCCTGGGGGAGAGAGCGAAGGGCAGACGGGGGGGATGGAATGCCCGCGCCGAGCCTCGGGGAGGAGGACAAGCGCGCCATCCCGGCACTGCAGCCACCGCTGAGTTCCTCGAATGTGACCGCCCACGAGCACACGGGGCACCAGCAAGCCGCCCGCATTGATGTCGTCGCGCGGGCCGAGGTCGTCGAGGCGGGCGGGTCAGGTCTGATGGGCGTGAACGGCCTCCCCGGAACCGGCAAGACGACGATGCTCCGGGGCATCCTGGCGTCCAACGTCGTCGAACGAGCACGCCGATTGTCGGCGTGTGAGAACCCATTCGACGCCCTCACCGAACGCACCCATGAGTGGACCGGCGAGGGCAGGATGCGACGACGGGCGCGCGAACTCCGGCCCGAGGTGGCTGGCCTCGAAAGGGTGGTGGCCTCGGCGAACAACGCGGACGAGGAGAACATCTCCGAGGAGATTCCACATCGGAGCGCCATCAAGGACGGCCGACACGTGGATGCGGACTACTTCGCCTGCCTGGCCACCGCCGCCTTGGGCGGAAGCGGCGGGGGAAGAGGACGCCCTGGGTGAGGACAGCTTGACGTCGGAGCAGCCGGGCGCCTCGGGCCTGGCCACTGCGCCGATGGCAACGGCACCGACTCCGCCCCGCTCCGCGCGCAGGCGGCCGACGAGGGGGTAGTGCTGCTCGGGGTCCTTCCGGAGGGGCCGGGTCGGCCCGGACCGGCCCGGGGCGCACGGGGCGCACGGGGCCGGCCGGACCGGCCTACGGATCGGACGGCTCAGCTCTGGGCCGACTCGACGTCCTCGTCGACCCAGTCGCGGGAGCGTTCCACGGCCTTCTTCCACAGCCGCAGGGCGCGCTCAGCCTCCTCCTCGTCCATGGTGGGCTCCCAGCGCTTGTCCTCTTCCCAGTTGGCCACGAGCTCGTCCTGGGACGCCCAGAACCCCACCGCCAGGCCTGCGGCGTAGGCGGCGCCGAGAGCGGTGGTCTCGATGACCTTGGGGCGCACGACGGGCACGCGCAGCAGGTCCGCCTGGAACTGCATGAGCAGCTCGTTGGCGACCATGCCACCGTCGACCTTCAGTTCGGTGAGGTCCACGCCGGAGTCCGCGTTCATGGCGTCCAGGACCTCGCGGCTCTGGAAGGCGGTGGCCTCGAGCGCCGCGCGGGCGATGTGCCCCTTGTTGACGTAACGGGTCATGCCCACCATGGCGCCGCGGGCCGCGGCGTCCCAGTGCGGGGCGAAGAGGCCGGAGAACGCGGGGACGAAGTAGACGCCGCCGTTGTCCTCCACGCCGGCGGCCAGGGTCTCGACCTCCGGGGCGCTGCCGATCATCCCGAGGTTGTCCCGCAGCCACTGGATCAGCGAGCCGGTGACGGCGATCGAGCCCTCCAGCGCGTACACCGGCTTCTGGTCGCCAATGCGGTACGCCACCGTGGTGAGCAGGCCGTTGTCCGAGTGCACCGGCTCCTCGCCGGTGTTGATCAGCATGAAGTTGCCGGTGCCGTACGTGTTCTTGGCCTGGCCGACCTCGAAGCACGCCTGGCCGAAGGTCGCCGCGTGCTGGTCGCCCAGGATGCCGGTGATCGGCGTCTCGCGCAGCAGCTGCTGGCCGGATACGGTGCCCACCTCGGCGGAGGAGCTGACGATCTCCGGAAGCATGGACATCGGGATGCCCATGTCCGCGCAGATCTCCTCGTTCCAGTCGAGGGTGTCCAGGTTCATCAGCATGGTGCGGGAGGCGTTGGTGACGTCGGTGACGTGCCGGCCACCCTCGCCGCCGCCGGTGAGATTCCACACGAGCCACGAGTCCGTGGTGCCGAAGATGAGGTCGCCGTTCTCGGCGGCCTCCCGGGCACCGTCCACGTTCTCCAGAATCCAGGCCACCTTGGGGCCGGAGAAGTACGTGGCCAGGGGCAGCCCGACGCGCTCCTTGTAGCGGTCCGCGCCGACGTCGCCGGCCAGGCGCTCGCAGAGGTGGTCGGTGCGGGTGTCCTGCCACACGATGGCGTTGTACACCGGCTTGCCGGTGTTGCGGTCCCACACCACGGTGGTCTCACGCTGGTTCGTGATGCCCACGGCGGCGACGTCGTGTCGGGTCACCTCGGCGCGGGCCAGGGCCTCCCCGATGACCTCGCGGGTGTTCGTCCAGATCTCCACCGGGTCGTGCTCCACCCAGCCGGCGCGCGGGAAGATCTGCTCGTGTTCGCGCTGACCAGTGGACACGATGGCCCCACTGTGGTCGAAGAGGATCGCGCGCGTGGACGTGGTGCCCTGGTCGATGGCCATCACGTAGCGGGGGGTGGTCATGTCCTACTCCTTCGGAGGTGGTCACGGGGGTGTGGGGGTGGCGGGCACGTTCCCGACGGGGAACGTGCCCGCCGGGGTTGGACGGGCAGACCGCTCAGACGAACAGAGGCGCGGCGAGGCCGGCCAGGACGGCGCCGACGAGCGGGCCGACGATCGGCACCCAGGCGTAGCCCCAGTCCGAGCCGCCCTTGTGCCGGATCGGCGCGACAGCGTGGAACAGGCGGGGGCCCAGGTCGCGCGCCGGGTTGATGGCGTACCCCGTGGGGCCGCCCAGGCTCGCGCCGATCGCGACGACGAGCAGGGCCACCGCGAGCGGGCCGAGCCCGGAGGGGGTGGAGCCGAAGAGCAGGACCACGAACACCAGGACGAACGTGGCGATCACCTCGGTGACCATGTTCCACAGCGGGTTGCGGATCTCGGGACCTGTGGCGAACGTGCCCAGGATCGCGCCCTGGTCCGTCTCCGCCTGGTAGTGGTCGCGGTAGGCCAGCCAGGCCAGGGCCGCGCCGAGGAAGGCGCCGATCAGCTGCGCCGCGAAGTACGCGAGCGTGGTGCCGAGGGTCACGGCGATGCCGGGGGCGTACTCCTCGGCGCCGCTGACGAGCAGGCCGACGGTCACGGCGGGGTTCAGGTGCGCACCGGTCGCGGCAGCGACGTAGACGCCCGCGAAGACGCCCAGCCCCCAGCCGAAGCTGATGAGCAGCCAGCCTCCGCCGTTGCCCTTGGTCTTCGTCAGGACGACGTTGGCGACGACGCCGACGCCGAGCAGGAGGAGGATGGCCGTGCCGGCGATCTCATGCAGGAAGATCGTGCCCATGGACGGGCTCCTTTCCGTGGACGGGGGCGGCGTCGGCAGCTGCGAGCGCGGCGGCGGCGGTGACGTCGTCGTGGGCGGTCTCGCCGCGGAGGCGGGCGGCGACGAGGTCCTTGTACGCCCGGATCTCACCGGCGATGCGCTCTTCATCCCAGCCCAGCTCGGGGGCCACGAGGGACGCGATCTCCGCGGCCGCCGCGACGCCGCGGTCACGGACCTCGGTGGACAGGCGCGTGCGGCGCTCGATGACGTCGTCCAGGTGGACGACGCCCTCGGCCCGGGCGGCGTGGACGATCTCGGCGCGCAGGTAGCGCGGCGCCTCGGCGAGAGGGACGCTCAGGGACGGGTCGGCGTCGATCAGGTCGAGCACGTGGCGCAGCACGGTGCCGTAGCGGAACAGGAGCCGGTCCACGCGGGCCTCGTCCAGGCCGTAGTCGGCGGCGATGCGGTCCGCCTCCGCCTCGATCTCCGAGTAGCCGAGGCCGCCGAGCACGGGGATGTGCTCGGTGAGGCTGGGACGGGTCGGGTGGGTCTCGCGCACCACGAAGTCCACGACGTCCTCGGCCATGGCCCGGTACGTGGTCCACTTGCCGCCGGCCACGGCGGTGAGGCCGGGGGCCACCTCGGTGACGGTGTGCTCACGGGAGATCTTGGTGGAGCCGCCGTCGGATCCGGTGACCGGCTGCAGGAGCGGGCGCAGGCCGGCGTACGTGGCGATCACGTCGTCACGCGTGAGGTCCTCCTTCAGCACCGCGTTGGCGTGCTCGAGGATGTAGTCGATGTCGTCCGCGGTGGTGGCCGGATGGGCCACGTCCTCCGCCCACGGGGTGTCCGTGGTGCCGATCACCCAGTACTCGTCCCACGGGATGAGGAACAGCACGGACTTCTCCGTCTTGGTGATCACGCCGGTGGCGGCGTCGGCGCGGATGCGGTCGCGCGGGACGGTGATGTGGGCGCCCTTGGAGGCGAGCACCTCGAGGCCGCCGTCGGCCCCGGCCAGCTCCTGCTGCTCCTGGGTCCACACGCCCCCGGCCAGGATCACGGCGCGCGCGTGCACGTCGAACTCCTCGCCGGAGGTCTCCTCGCGGACACGCACGCCCTGCACACGGCCGTCGTCGCCGCGCAGGTAGTCGGTGACGGCGGTGTAGTTGGCGGCCACGGCGCCGTGGTCCACGGCGGAGCGCACGAGCATCATGGCCAGGCGGGCGTCGTCGAACTGGGCGTCGGCGTACTCGACCGCGCCGACGATCTTCTCGTCGTCGAGGGAGGGGAAGGTCGCGGCCATGGAGCGGCGGCTGAGATGGCGGTGCGCGCCCATCGCGCGGCGGCGGCCGAGCGACTGCATGGCGTCGTACATGGTGACGCCGGCGCCGATGAAGCCGCGGTCGATCACCTTGTGGAAGAACGGGAAGACGAAGCGCAGGGGACGCACCAGGTGGGGCGCGGTCTGGGTGAGCAGCAGGTCGCGCTCCCGCAGCGCCTCGTACACCAGCTTGACGTCCAGCATCTCGAGGTAGCGCAGGCCACCGTGCATGAGGCGGGAGGAGCGGGACGAGGTCCCGGAGGCCCAGTCGCGGGCCTCGACGATGCCCACGTCGAGGCCGCGGGTGGCCGCGTCGAACGCGGCGCCCACGCCGGTGGAGCCGCCGCCCACGACCAGGATGTCGAGGGGGGCCTCCGGGCTGGTCGCCCGGAGGCGGGCGAGGTGATCCTCCCGCGTGGCGGCGGAGAGGGAGACGGTTCGCAGGGTCGGCATGGAGGGATTGCTCCTTTATCGGTGGAGGCACAGTGTAGTGGCGTGGCTCACGATACCTGGTGTCATATCACGAGATCCGGTATCAGCGCGAGCCGAGGTCCATGATGTCACTCCCGGGTCGCGGGTGCCCACGCGCCGGGTACGGTCTCGCGGAACCCGAGCCGCTCGCACAGGGCCACGTCGGTGCGCGTGGAGGTGGCCCGTCTCGCACGGTCCCCGGACTGTGGCACCTCACCCTGTTCCGCTGGAACGAGGGCGGAGCGCCCCGGGTGACGCGTACCCACGGGTGAGGCCCCGCCCCTACACTCCGACCATGGACATCACCGTCGGCGCCGTCGGCCGCGCCTCGCTCTCGGACTGGGAGCAGGAATGCTGCGGTGACCCGATCGCCGTGGGGGAAGTCCACGAGCTGATCCTGCTGCCCTCCCGGGGAGTGAGTCAGGCTGGGCCCCTGGTCTCTGCAGGCTGGGTCGTCACCCATCACGACGACGGCAGCCCCGCCGGGTCGATCCCGTTGCGTCGTGTGCGGGCCGTGGTGAGGGCGGCACACGAGGTGTGGCCCTCGGGGCGGCTCGCCGAGATCGACCGCGTCCCCGGCCACGCTGACCTGACGGTCCTTGAGCCGGAGGAGGCCACCGGCCTCGGCTTGGGGGAGGTCGTCTATGTCGGCGCCTACGAGCCGGTGCTCCCCGAGACTCCCCGCCCTGACGAGTGGCTTCTCGACCTGGAGATCCTCGAGGACCTCGGTCCGCACACCTGGTGAGCCTCGCGAGTCCATCCCCTCACGGTCTCGAGCTACATGGGGTGAGCGTAGAAGTCCGTTCGGCGGCACGGATTGCCCCCGACACGCCGACCTCGGTGCGCATGGATGCGAACGTTCACATCACCGCATCCCCCACGCCTCTCCACGATGCGCACGTGGGGGATTTCTCTTTCGCCACGGGGTCCTAGGCGGTTCTTCCGGAGCTGACGTTGCCTTCGCCGTCATAGATGGCCCCCCCACCTCCCCGGTCGCTCGCGAGCATCGCGTAGACGAGGGTGTCCGTCCACTCGCCCTTACTCCACAGGTCCTGCCGGTGGTGTGCCTCTCGACGCATCCCGAGCGTCTCGGCCAGTCGGGCGGACGCCGTGTTGCGGGCATCCATCTGTGCCACCACCCGGTGCAGGCCAGACGTCTCGAACCCCAGGTCCAGCAGCGCAGCCGCGGCCTCCCGGGCGAAGCCTTGACCGGCATGCCGCGGATCCAGTGCCCAGCCGATCTCCGCGACACCGCGCTCGCGGTCCGTCAGCCACAGGATCACGTCACCCACGGGGACGCCCGCGTGCTCCACCACCAGGGACACCGCCCCGGACGGGCCGCCGAGGTCGTCCCACGTGATCCGCTTGGCCAGCTTCGCTCGCGCGGTCGCCTCGTCCCAGGGCTCGTCCAGCAGGTGGCGCACCACCTCGGGCTGCGTGTACATCTCCTGCAACCAGCCGAAGTCGTCCTCCCGGTGCGGTCGCAGCGTCAGCCGCGCGGTGGGCAACGGCCAGTCAGGGGCGCGGCCGCCCGCAGCCGCGCCCTCCTTGCGCCCCGCCGGAGGCGGGGCGTCGACGTCGGTGGGGGCCGGCGTCGTCGTGCCGGACGCCCAGTCCTGGCGCAACATTGCGTAGGCCACCGACGCCAGCGGCTCCCCGCCCTCCACCGGCCAGCCGCGCCGGTAGTGCGCCTCTTTCACCCAGCCGGCCCGGCGGAAGGTGCGCAGCATGGGCACGTTGTCCTCGCGGGTCTGGCCCTCGAAACGGTCCACCGCGGGCATCGACTCGAACACGAGCCGGGTGAGCGCGGTGAGGATCTGCGCGCCGAGCCCGCGCCCGCGGAACCGCTCCGCCACGCGCAGGTCGAACAAGGGGGTGGGGTCCGTGAGGTCCTCCAGGCGCACCACGCCGACGCGGCCGTGCTCGGCGTGGTCGATCCAGAAGGTGCGGTGGTCCTCATCCTCCCAGGCGCCGCCATCGACGGCCTTCTCCGCCTCCGGCCGGGTGACGCGCGGGCGCGTGTGGAACGGCCACGCGTTCTCGGTGAGCAGGGCGACGAGCGCGTCCCGGTCGGCGCCTGCCGGGTCGAGTGGAGTGAAGGTGACGTCCATGGGGCCGAGAGTAGGGGAGGGGACGTCACCGCCGCCCGTTGCCGTGACCCCATGGCCACGCCCCTCCTCGACCTCGCGGCGCGCCGCGCGAGGAAGCCCGGGACGCGCAGGCCGAGATCGGCTGGACCATAGCCCCGGCCCACGCCGGCCGGGGCCACGCCACCGAGCTGGCCTGTGCCCTGCTGGACCTCGCCTTCGCGGGCCTCGGCGTCCGACCCGTGGAGGCTCACGCCTTCGCGGACAACGCGCCCATCCCGCGCGTGATGGAGAAGGTCGGCCTGCGCCACGAGGGCATCTTCAAGGAGGAGTCACTGCACCGCACCCGCGGCTGGGTGGACGGCGTCACTTACGCGATGCTCGCCTCGGAGCATCGGGCCCGGGGCTGACGGCTTTCCACCTCAGACGCCCAGAAGTACGCAACGCTCTAGACATAACGTTGCGTAAGGTTGTGGCATGAGCAACGATCCGCGCCCGACCCCGTGGGCCGTCGGCTGGGAACAGCGCCCCTGGACCGCGGACCCCGACGACGCCGGCGTCCTCACCCGCCGCGCTCGCGTGCGTGCAGCAGGCCCATATCGAGCCGCGCTCCCCGCCCGTATCGCCCGCCTCGGGCTCGACCTGCCCTCTGATCTGGCGACCGAGGTCGAGGAGGCGACGGCCGCCGTCGTGCGCTTCGACGCCGAGATCAGCCACGCCCTCCCGGGGCTCACCGGCGAGATCGCCCCGATCGACGCGGTGCTCCTGCGCACTGAGTCCGCGTCCTCCTCGCAGATCGAGCACATCACGGCGGGCGCGCGAGCCCTCGCCCTGGCGACTCTCGGCGAACGCACCCGCCCGAACGCAGCGCTCGTGGCGGCGAACGTGAGGGCCATGGGCGCTGCTTCCCGGCTGGCTGCCGACCTGGACGAGCCCGCCCTGCTGGCCGCCCATCGTGCCCTCATGGACGGTCAGGAGCATGCCCGGCCGGGCGCCTACCGCGATGCGCAGGGGTGGATCGGGGGCGGGGCGCCCACGCCGCACACGGCGCAGTTCGTCCCGCCCCACCCGGAGCGCCTGCGTGCCGGGATGGACGATCTCTTCGCCTACCTGCGACGCACGGACGTGCCCGCCCTCGTGCAGGCCGCCATCGCGCACGCCCAGTTCGAGACCATCCACCCGTTCGCGGACGGCAACGGCCGCACCGGGCGCGTCCTCGTGCACGCCGTGTTGCGCCGGGCCGGCGCGATCACCCGTATGGGGGTGCCCCTCTCAGCGGGACTCCTCACGGACACGGCCGGATACTTCGACGCCCTCACCGCCTACCGCGACGGCGACCCCGCGCCCATCGTGCGCCGCTTCGCGCAGGCCGCCCTGGCCGCCGTCGGCAACGGCCGAGAGCTCGTCGCGGACCTGGACGAGGCCCTGACCGGCTGGCGCGAGCGGCTCACCGCCCGGCGGGACGCGGCGGTCTGGCGGGCGCTCGCGGTGATCATCGCGCAACCCGCCGTGACCGTGGACCACCTGGCCCAGGCGCTGGGTGTCTCGCGCCCGGCCGCCCAGCGGGCCGTGGACCAGCTTGTCGAGGCCGGCGCTCTGCAGGCCGCGTCCGCTCAGCGTCGGAACCGGGTGTGGCTGGCCACCGAGGTGCTCACCTGTCTGGACGAGTTCGCCGCGCGTGCGGGCCGGCGGGGTTGACCGGGGGCGGTCTACAGGGTTGACCAGCCTCAGTGCCGTATGTAGTGCCCCGGCCATCCGGGCGGGCGTCGGGTTGCGGGCGTCCATCTGCGCCACCACCCGGTGCAGGCCGTACGTCTCGAACCCCAGGTCCAGCTGGGACACCGATCCGGCAGGGCCGGCGAGGCCGTCCTCCCGGTACGGGCGCAGCGTCAGCCGCGCGGTGTGCAACGGCCAGCCAGGGGCGAGGTCGCCCGCAACCGCGTACTCCCCGCGCACCACCCGGGACGTCGATGCCGGCTGGGTGCCACGCTTCGACGTCGACGTGCTGGAGGCCGCCCTGCGGCCCGTCCACGAGCGGCCCCGGTGGGAGGAATGGGGGCAGATCGCCGCGCCAACCCTGCTGATCACCGGGGAAAACGGGTACGTGCCCGCCGGAGAGCTGGACGAGATGCGGCTGCGGCGCCCGGAGGTGCGGCACGTGCAGGTGCCCGGCGCGGGGCACGACGTGCACCTGGACGCGCCGGAGCGGGTGGCTGAGCTCGTGCGGGGGTTCGCGGCCTGATTGCTCTGGGGCAGGATCACCTCATGGACCACAAGCAGATCCTCCACGACGGGCTGCGCCGCCAGCGTGCGGCCCTCGTCCAGAAGCTCGAGGGCCTCAGCGAGCGCGACGCCCGCCTGCCGCGCACTCCCACCGGCACCAACCTGCTGGGACTGGTCAAGCACGCCGCCGTCGTCGAGCTGGAGTACTTCGGCGAGACGTTCGGCCGCCCCGCCGAGGTGCAGCTGCCCTGGGCGGCGGCGGGGCGGCCGGAGGAGGACAACGTGGACATGTTCGCCGCCGAGGGTGAGTCCCTCGAGGACGTCCTCGAGTTCGCCCGCCGTTGCTTCGCACACGCGGACGCGACCATCACGGCCCTCGGCGCCGACGCCCCCGGGCGGGTGGCGTGGTGGCCCGACGACAAGGCGGAGGTCACGCTCGCGCAGATCATCGCGCACGTCGCCCTGGACGAGGCCCGGCACGCCGGCCACGCGGACATCCTGCGGGAGCAGATCGACGGGCAGGCCGGCCTGCGCGCCTCGGGGAACAACCTGCCCCCGTGGGACGCCGACCGCTGGGCCGCCCACGTGGACCGTCTGACCGCCATCGCGGAGGGGAGCGGCGGGCCGGGCCGGAACTGAAGGCACATGCCTCCCGTGCCCGACCTGCCCGCCTGCCTCGAGCGCGAGCCGCTGACCCGCGCCGTCGTCACCGGCTACGCCGCGAAGGTGACCGCCGAGGACCGCGCCGTGCAGCGGGACGCCTTCATCGCCGCGATGGTGTGGGGATACGGACGGGTCGGCTACGGCCCCTCCCGGGTGGAGCGCATCATGACGCAGCCCGGGTTCGAGGAGCAGCTCGCCGACGTCACCCGCATCACCCTCGAGCAGGGCGGGCCCGCGGCCTTCGAGCACATCCGGCAGCAGCGCAAGAGCGGGGTCGGCTGCATCAAGCACCTCGGCGCGGCCTTCGGCACCAAGTACCTCTACTTCCTCACCAAGGCCCACCGGGAGTCCGACATCGCCCCCGTCCTCGACTCCGTGGTGCGCGCCTGGTTCGCCGAGCATGCGAAGGACGTCGACGTCCGGATCGGCGGCGGTTGGACCTACCCCCGCAAGTACGCCACGTACGTGGAGACCATGCAGGCGTGGGGTGAGGAACTCGAGATCCCGGCCGACGACGTCGA
Source organism: Micrococcus sp. CH7 (assembly GCF_001595485.1). Classification (NCBI taxonomy): domain Bacteria; kingdom Bacillati; phylum Actinomycetota; class Actinomycetes; order Micrococcales; family Micrococcaceae; genus Micrococcus; species Micrococcus sp. CH7. The sequence goes on along the minus strand of NZ_LOSQ01000006.1, from coordinate 25,047 downwards.
GCGGCTCATCTTCCTGGAGCAGCAGGGCGCCACCCAGGAGCCCTGGCGGGAGAGCTGGAGTTCCGCCGCCGCGGACCCGGAGGCCGGCGAGCTGCTCGAGGCCCTCCGCCTCGCGCTGGCCGACCTGGGCGCCGGGGACGACGCCGAGCCCCACCTGCGGGCTCTGGAGGACGTCATCGCCGACGCGGAGGACCGGGCGCCCGACGAGGAGTGAGGTCCGCCCGCCTGCGCGCGGTTGGAGTCGAGATGAACGTGTCCGCTGTGCAGCTGATCGGCGACGAGTCCGGCGTGCACCGCGGCCTGTACCGGCGCGTCGTGGACCACGTCCCGTGGCTACGCGGCTTCGTCTGCGACGACCTCCACAATTTCGGCCCAGAGGACCGGTGGATCTTGGCGCGGTGAGGGCTCAGCGATCCATCGCAAGGGCGCCTACCGTGTCCAGGGCCCTCCGTAGGCTCGAGGCGTAGCCGGGGTAGATGTCCCGGACGAAGAGAGGACATTGGCATGACCACCAAGGCGGGGCTCATCGTGGCCGCTTCCCATGCTCTGCAGAACAGTCCCCAGCTGTTCGCACGCGTCGAGGACGGCGGTGTGGTCATTGGTGGGCGTGGCGGCGAGGTCATGCCGGATTCGACCGGGCTGTACGCGGTTGTCGCGCAGGATCCTGACGCGGCGCGAGCCGAGCTGCGATTGGACACGTCTGTCAGTCGAAGCGATGTGCTTTACATCGGCAAGGCCGAGGGCAGCCTGCGGGCCCGCCTGGAACGCAAGCATTTCGCGGGCGGCGGCACCGCGCACTCCACTCTGCGCCGCACTCTGGCCGCACTCCTGGTGGATCGGCTGGACCTGGAGCCAGTCGCCGTCGCCTCCGCGGGTCGATTCTCCCTCACCCCGGAGAGCGGCGAGCAGCTGACCACCTGGATGCGCCGTCACCTCGCCGTCCGTGTGTGGCAGGCGCCCGCCGGGTTCGCGGAAGTGACACCGCTCGGGGGCATCGAGAAGCCTGTGATCGACACGCACACCCCGCCGTTGAACCTCATCTACGGCGGTACCAGCCCCGAAGCACAGCTGCTCCGCCAGCGCATCCGGAAGGCCCGCACGGCCCTGGCGGAGCAGGCGAAGCGCGGTGTGGACGTGGTGGAAGTCCATTCGTCGGCGCGCGCGGCCGTCGGCGACTTGTTCCGCCGCCGCCCCAGCCAGTACGGGCTGCGGGGAAGCGTCGGTCTCTGGGAGGAGCTCGCTGAACGGCTCGACGACACCCCCATGCCCACCAGTGAGTATGAACTCGGCCGGCTCCTGCGCGATGCGCTCGATCGCTCCCTTGAGGGGGCCGAGCCTTACGACGAGGACAAGGTCAATGTGGAGCGGTTCAACCGCGGAGGCATGAGTCAGGGCCTCGTCCATCTGCCCTGGTGGGAGGACCAGGCCATCCCCCTCCTCCTCGACCGCTGGGGAGCCTGGGCGGACACCCGGGGTCTCCTCGGCCCGGAGGACTACATCGGGAGCTGGTGACCCGACAGTGTGTGGTGCCTGCCGCCGTCCTCGATGGCCTCCTTCGCCACCGGCCGGGTGACGTGGGGCGCACAGGGAAGGGCCACGCGTTGCCGGTGAGCAGCGCAATGAGCTCCGCGCGGTCCGCGCCGGCGGGGTCGAGACGGGTGATGGCGACGGTCATGGGGCGAGGGTGGGCGCCGGCATCTTATGCCCCTCCCCACCCGGCCCCTTCCGAGTCCGACACAATGCATACATCCATGCATGCATCCGATTATTCTGGCCCGCATGACTCCACTCTCCGACCCCTTATGGGGCAGTCGTGCCACGGCTGCCGGCCGCCTGGCCCACGACGTCGCCTGGCGCATCGTCCGCGGTGAGATCGCCGCGGGGGAGATGCTCACCGAGGTCCAGCTCTCCACGGAGGCCGGCATCTCCCGGACGCCGGCCCGGGAGGCCCTCCTCCAGCTCGAGCGCTGGGGCCTGGTGCGGCTCCTCCCCAAGAAGGGCGCGGCCGTGCAGGCTCTCACGCCGCAGAGCGTGGCCGACCTCACGGCCCTGCGTGGCCTCCTCGAGTCCACCGCCCTCGCCACGGTCGCCGCGCGGCCCGACGCCGTCGGGCCCCTCGTCGCCACGCTCACCGCCAACCTGGAGCAGCAGCGCGCCGCCCTGGACGCCGGCGACCTCGCTGCCTTCTCCGCGCTGGACGTGCGCTTCCACCGGGACGTGATCGCCACGTGCGGCAACGCCGCCTTCGACGAGGTCGTGCGCACCTTCGCCCCCCGCCTGGCCCGCCTCATCCACGCCGCCACCGGCGGATCCGTCGACGCCGCCCGCCGCCTCCTCGATGGGCACGCCGAGATCTGCGCTCAGCTGGCCGCCGGGCGCGCCGCAGACGCCCAGCGCGCCCTGCAGGCGCACCTCGACACCGCGGGGACCGGCGTCGTCCCCGGCCCGCCGCCCGTGGGTCTGTCCGAGGCAGGTGAACCCCGATGATCGAGGGCCTGCTGATCCTGCTGCTCTGCCAGCTGGCGGGCACGCTCGTGGCCGACACGCTGCACCTGCCGATCCCCGGGGCCGTGCTGGGCATGCTCCTGCTGCTCGGCCTGCTCGCGTGGCGCCGGCCGGCCGAGGACGCACCGGTGATGACGGCGAGCCATCACCTGCTCCAGCACCTGCCGCTGCTGTTCGTCCCGGCGGGCGTCGGCGTCGTCGCGGTGCTGGGCCTCATCGGGGAACACCGGGCGCTGATGCTGGTCGGCTTCGTGGTGCCCTGGCTGCTGGGGCTGCTGGTCACCGCCGGCGTCGCCGCCCCGCTCGCCCGCCGCCTCACGGACAAGGAGGACGCACAGTGAACGCCGCCGAACTCACCGACTCCCTCGCGGAGGCCTGGGACGCGCTCCTGCACACACCGCTGTTCGGCATCGCGCTGACCCTCGCCGTCGCCGTGCTCTCCCGCCGCCTGTGGCTCGCCGCCCGGCAGACCGCCCTGCTCACGCCCGTGCTCGTGACGATCGTGCTGGTGGCCGCGTTCCTGGCCCTGACCGGCATCGACTACGAGACCTACATGATCGGCGGCAGCTACCTCACCTTCCTGCTCGGTCCCGCCACCGTGGCCCTCGCCGTCCCCCTGTACCGGGCCGGCCCTGACATCCGGAAGCTGCTGCTGCCGGTCGCCGTCGGGGTCACCGTCGGCTCGCTGACCGCCATGGTGAGCGCCGTGCTGATCGTGCGGGCAATGGGCGGGGACGCCGCGCTGGCCGCCACGTTCGCCCCCAAGTCCGCGACGACGCCGATCGCCATGGCGGTGGCCGACGCCGGCGGCGGGATCGTCTCCCTCGCCGCCGTGCTCCCCGTGCTCACCGGCGTGCTCGGCGCCGTGCTGGCCCCCTGGGTGCTCGACCGGCTGCGCGTGCGCGACCCCCGCGTGCGCGGCCTGGCCATCGGCGTGAGCTCCCACGGCATCGGCACCGCCCGCGCCCTCGCCGAAGGCCCGAAGACCGGTGCGTTCTCCGCCCTCGCCATGGCCTGCTCCGGTGTGCTCACCGCCCTGCTGGCCCCGCTGGTGCTGGCGATGACGGGGTGAGGGGCCGGGCGGCCGCCCCCGGCCGGGCAGCCGCCTCGACCCGCTCCAGCCGCGGCGGCCTCCTTACCGTGTCCGCCCCGCCTGCCACCCTGGTCCTCTTCCTTCCCCGCGGGCCGCCCGCCGGCCCTCGCTGGCGCGGTGACGCGGCCCGGTCCTGCGAACGAGAGGACCTCACCCATGATGGGCCCGTCCCACGCGGCCACCGGCGCCGCGGCCTGGCTGGCGCTCACGCACTGGCAGTCGCCGATCGCCGTGCTGCACCTGCCCGCCGAACTCCAGCTGCTCGGCGCCGTGACCACCGCCGGCGCGGCCATGATCAGCGACTGGGACCACCCCCGCGCCACCGTCGTCCACGCCCTGCCGCCCCTGACCGAGTGGATGAGCCGCGGCATCCGCCACGTGGCCGGCGGGCATCGGCGCGGCACACACTCGCTGGTGGGGGTCGCGGCGTTCACCGCCATCGCGACGGCGGCCGCCTCCATCCAGGTGCCGATCGCGGGGCACGTCTACACGCCGGGGCAGGGGGTCATCGCCGCGTTCCTGGCGGCCGTGGCTGCCAAGGCCCTCCGACTGCTCCCGAACCGGGGATGGAGGGCCGCGTGGGCGCTCGGCATCCTGGTCGCGGTGTCGGCGACCGTCCTCAGCGACGGGCTGTGGTGGATCCCCGCCTCCGTGGCCGTCGGCGTGAGCGTGCACATCCTCGGCGACGCCCTCACCAACAACGGGGTGGCCCTGCTCTGGCCGCTCAGCCCGGAGCCCCCCACACGCCTGTGGTGGTGGCAGTCCTCCGGACGGTTCCGGCTTCCCCTGCTCGGCCGGACCGGGTCCTGGCGGGAGTGGGCGCTCGTCTCGGTGGTCACCGCGTTCACCGTGGTGCGGGCCGTGCGGCTCGTCCCGCTCGCCGCTCGGGGGGTGGCGGCACTGTTCTGAGCGGCGGCACCCGGCCGCTGTCTCCTCACGCCTCCGGGAACCACCCCGCCCGCACGGTCGCCTCGGTCCCGCGCGGCAGCCTCGGACGGCCGCCGGCGGCCAGGTCCCGGCACGCGTCCGTGAGCGCCTCGAACGGCCATCCCGGGACCCGGCCCAGCCCCTCGGCCGTGCCGTCCGCGCGCCAGTGCACGTGCCAGTCCCGGCGCCGCAGCCCATGACGGCCCCGCAGGCTCACCCCTGTCCCGACCGTGCGCACGACCGCCTGGTCGACGGCCTCGAGCAGCTCATCCGACCCGGGGTCGCATGCGTCGCATCCGCAGTCCGGGAGCAGCGCGTGCACCTGCCCCGGGGCGCCGACCGCCACCCGGAGCACCGGAAGGACACCGCCGTCGTCGTCCTGGGGCACGTCCGTCTCCAGCAGCCGCCAGGGGGAGGCGCCGTCGACGTCGGCCGGCGGCGCCACCCGCAGCGCCCGGCCCACGGGGACCGCCAGGTCGGCGCGCCCGGCCTCGTCGAGTGGGATGCCACGCACCGGGTCCGGGGCGACCGCGGCGCCCGCCTCCGCGAGCACCTCGGCCCACACGCGGGCCCGGGCGGTCATCCCGAGCTCACTCCGTCGGCGTCAGTTCCCGCTTGAGGATCTTGCCGGTGGCGGTCTTGGGCAGCCCGTCCCGCACGTTCACGGTGCGCGGGTACTTGTACGGCGCCACCTGGGACTTCACGTGCTGGATCAGCTCCTCCTCCGTGGCGTGCGCGCCGGGGGCGAGCACCACGTGCGCGGCGACCTCCTGGCCGAGCTCCGGGTGGGGCACCCCCACCACGGCGGCCTCCGCGACGGCCGGGTGCTCGTAGAGCACCTCCTCGATCTCGCGCGGGTACACGTTGAGCCCGCCGCGCAGGATCATGTCCTTCGTGCGGTCCACGATGTAGTAGTTGCCCGCCGCATCGCGCCGGGCGAGGTCGCCGGAGCGGAACCAGCCGTCCTCGGTGATGGCCTGGGCAGTGGCTTCCGGCTTGCCCCAGTAGCCCTTCATCACGTTCTCGCCGCGGATCCACACCTCGCCCAGGGTCTCCTCGTCGCCCTCGGGCACGACGGCCCCGTCCGGCGTCACCAGCTGCATCTCGCACCCTCGGACGGCGCGTCCGATCGAGCCCGGATGGTGCTCCTCGCCCGGGTGGTTGAAGCACGCCACCGGGGAGGTCTCGGACAGGCCGTAGCCCTCCAGGATCTCGCAGTCGAAGGTGGCCTCGAAGCGGCGCAGCAGCTCCACGGGCAGGGCGGATCCGCCGGAGACGCCCAGGCGCAGGCTGGCCAGGTCCTCCGGACGGTCCTTGGCCGCGGCCAGCACGGCCCCGTACATGGTGGGCACGCCGATGAACACGTCCACCGCGTGCTCGCGGACGGTCTGCGCGGCCACGGCGGGATCGAAGCGGGGGATCAACGCCAGGCTGGCGCCCATGGTCACGGGCGCCATGAGCGCGCACGTGAGGCCGAACACGTGGAACAGCGGCAGGCAGCCGAGCACGGTCTCCCCGTGCTGGAGCTGGATCAGCGTCTCCGCCGCGGTGTCCGCGTTGGTGCCCATGTTCCGGTGGGTCAGCTGGGCGCCCTTGGGGCGGCCGGTGGTGCCGGAGGTGTAGAGGATGACGGCGTCGTCCTCGAGGTCCCGCTCGACGGTCTCGGTCACCGGGCCGGGGCTCTCCGCGAGGTGCGGGGCGAGGCCGTCTTCGCCGAGGGTGCGCAGCGGCACACCGCGCTCGCGGGCGCCCTCCACGGCTTCCTCGGACGGCACCGACCACAGCATCGACGCGCCCGAGTCCTCCAGGTAGTACTCGATCTCGCGGCGCTTGAACAGCGGGTTCATCGGGACGACGACGGCGCCCAGCTGCAGGGCCGCGAAGAACACCACCGGGAACGCCGGGATGTTCGGCACCATGAGCGCCACGCGGTCCCCGGGGCCGATGCCCTCCTGCCGCATGAGCCCGGCCAGGCGCTGGGACTGGTCCTGCAGCTCCGCGTATGTCATGCGGTTCTCGCCGAGGATCAGGGCGGTGGAGTTCGGATGCTCGGCGGCGGTGCGCTCGAGGCGGGTGGGCAGGGTGAGGGTCACGACGGGCCTCCGAGGGGAGTCGGATGTGATGGGAACCACAGCGTAACGCCCGGCGGTGCTCGTTCGCTGTGAGCCGAGCGGGGTGTGTCGGCGGACCTCACGCCAGCGACATCACCGCGGTTCTGCCCGGCGGTGATGTCGCTGGCGCGCGGTCATCCACCGGCCCCGCCTGCGACGTCGATGTGTCGTCTCCACGGCTCAGGGGCGCAAGACTGGTCCCCGCACACCGCCGCCCGGACCGCCGGGCCAGACCGGAGGACAGACCATGACCGCACAGACCCCCGCCACCCCTGCCATCCCCGAGACGATGAAGGCCGTCGTCATGCGCGCGCCGGGCGACGTCGTCGTGGAGGAGGTGGACACCCCGCGCGTCGCTCAGCCCACGGACGTCGTCCTGAAGCTGGCCGCCGCGTGCGTGTGCGGCTCGGACCTGTGGCCCTACCGCGGTCACAACGACGTCGACCACCGGCGCATGGGCCACGAGTACGTCGGCACGATCGTGGAGAAGGGCGAGGACGTCGCCACCCTCGAGGTCGGCGACTTCGTGATCGGCTCCTTCATGCTCTCGGACAACACGTGCGAGATCTGCCAGGCCGGCTACCAGTCCCGATGCGTCAACGCCGGCGAGTACACGGGCAGCCAGGCGCAGTACATGCGCGTCGAGCTCGCCGACGGCTCCCTCGTGAAGGTGCCCGGGGGCGAGCCCTCGGACCCGGACCGCCTGGCCGACTACCTTGCCGCCTCGGATGTGCTCGGCACCGGCTGGTACGCCGCCGTCGCCGCGCAGGCCGGCCCCGGCAAGACCATCGCCGTGGTCGGCGACGGCGCCGTCGGCCTGTGTGCCGTCCTGGCCGCCAAGACCCTCGGCGCGGAGCAGGTCATCGTGTTCTCCCGCCATGAGGATCGGGCCGCGCTCGCCCGGGAGTTCGGCGCGGACGTCGTGATCGCCGAGCGCGGCGAGGAGGGCGCCGCCCAGGTGCGCGAGCTCACCGGCGGCTACGGCGCGCACGGGGTGTGCGAGGCCGTCGGCACGCAGGGCTCGATGGACCAGGCCCTAGCCTCGGTGCGCCCCGGCGGGTACCTCGGGTTCGTGGGCGTCTCCCACGACCAGACCCTCGACGGCTCCGACCTCTTCGGCCGGCAGATCCACCTCGAGGGCGGCCCCGCCCCCGTCCGCCGCTTCCTGCCCGAGCTGATCGAGCGCATCCAGTCCGGGGAGATCCAGCCCGGCCGCGTGTTCACCGCGCGCATGCCGCTCGACGACGCCGCCGAGGCGTATCGGGCCATGGACGAGCGCCGCGAGATCAAGGTGCTGCTGGAGGTCTGAGGCCCCTGCGGCGTGCGGAGGTGCCGAGAGGCTCCTCTGCCCCTCAGCCCTTCTTCACGGTGATCGTCCACTCCGCGGCGCCGCGCTTCACGAAGTCGGTGACCTCGTGGCCGTTCTCCGCGGCCCAGCGGGGCAGGGAGTCGGTGGCCTGGGTGCAGTCGAAGTCGATCACGAGCTCGTCCCCGGAGGGGATCTGCTGCATCGCCTGGTTGGCCTCCACGAGCGGGAAGGGGCAGACCTGGCCGTCGGTCTCGAGCAGGTGCTTCGCCATGATGTTCTCTCCTTGGTGTCGGTGGTCAGAGGTCGTGCGCGGGCGGGCCGGCTCAGCCGATCGGCGTGAGCTTCACGGGGCGGGCCGTCCCGGCGTTCGCCGCCGCGCCCTCGGCCGAGGCGAGGCCGGAGCCGGAGGCGGGGACCGGCGTCGTGCCCTTGCCGCGGTGGTTGAGGATGAAGAGCTTGGCCGCCAGGCCGGTGCCGAGCACCATGAACACGAGCGCGGTCCAGCCCTGGAAGCTGAAGGTCGCGGTGTTCACCATCGCGTTGCCGATGGTGCAGCCGCCGGCCCACGCCGCGCCCCAGCCCATGCCGAGGCCGCCGATGATCGAGCGGACGGTGGTCTGCGCGTCGGGTACGCGGACGCGGAACTCGCCGGAGGCCTTCGCGGCGATGAACGAGCCGATCAGCAGGCCCGTCACCATCAGCACGCCCCAGTCCACGAGCTCGAGTTCGCCCGTGCCGAGGAACGCGCCGATGTTCGCGGACGGGCCGGTAATGCCCAGGCCGGACTCACGGCCGGTCGCCCAGGAGAGCGGCCACGCGAGGATCGCCAGCACGCCGATGATCGCGGCGGTGACGAACGGGTGCCACGCCTTCTCGGTGAGCACGTGCGCGAGGCCGGTCTTGGCAGCGGGCAGGCGGAAGCGGGTCATGGCCGCCTCGCGACGCAGGTGATGACGCACGGCCAGGCCGACGCCGGCCACGAGCAGCGCCACGAACACCCACGGGGACAGTCCCGTGAGCTGCTGGAACGAGCCCGTCTGCGTCTCCACGGAGCGGACGGCCTCGGTGGTGCCGGCCAGCGGTCCCTTGCGGAACGCGGTGGCGCCCACGATGTAGAAGATCAGTGCGAACCACGAGCCCACGAGGCCCTCGCCCGCGCGGTAGTACGTGCCGGTGGCGCAGCCGCCCGCGAGCACGATCGAGAAGCCGAAGATCAGGCCGCCGATGATCGTGCCCAGCCACGGGAACGTCTCCGCCTCCAGGGTGATCACGCCCAGGGCGTCGAGGGCGAACACGCCCACCGACTGGACGGCCACGATCACCATGAACGCGGTGAGCCATCGGGTGGACCGGATAGTGAACAGGTCGCGGAAAGCGCCCGTGACGCAGAAGCGTCCGCGCTGGAACACGAAGCCCAGGACGAGGCCGAGGAGGAGTCCGGTGATGATCATGCCTGCCATGAGACAGGGTGCGGCCGGTCCCGCGCGCCGGGCAGGACGTGCGGGGTAACAGTCGCAGGGCTGTGCCGGAGACGACGCGCGGGGGCGCCGTGGGCGACGCTTGACCCTCCCCTTGGGGGAACGCCCACGCTGGGATCACCTGAGAGAAAGGTCGCCCCATGAGCCCCCCGATGACCGTCGGCGAGTTCGCCCTCGCCACCGGACTGAGCGCGAAGGCGCACGCGGCCGAGCTGCGACGCCGCCGCGACCTCGAGGACCGCGCGCTCGCGCTCGCGGTCGCCGGTGTCTACGCGGCCCCGGATCCTGACGACGACGGCGCCCCCGCCCGTCCCGGCCCCGTGGCGGAGCGCACGGTCGGGCCGACGCCGTGGGCCGGCGTCGTGCAGCGGGTGGCCCTGGACGAGGCCGGTGAGGAGGCGACCACCGAGCGCGCGAACGACGCCTTCGCGACGCTGTTCCAGGCGCTCGCGGAGGCGGGGTCGGCACCGGCCGGGCCGCCGTGGACGGCACTGCGTCCGGTGCCGGGCACCGCCGACGTCGTGGAGACCGTCCTGGCCGTCCCGCTGAGCGGCCCGGCTCCCACGGGCCTCAGGGTCGGCGGGCACGAGGTGGTGACCGGGGCGCTGCCGCGCCGCGTGGAGCGGTACGTGGACGTGCGGGCCGATGCGGGCGAGGTCGACCTGCTCGACGACGCCCCCGGCGGCGCGCTGCCCCATCCGGACCTGCTGGGACTGATGGACGCGTTCGACGTGGAGGATGCCGGCGCCGCGCCGGAGATCCGCCAGATCCTCGCGGACCCGGACGCCGGCCACGTCGAGCTGGCGATGACGGTGCGGGAGGAGGCGGGAGCGGGGCAGGGGTGAGCCGGCGCGGGGACGGCACGGCGTGTCTGGCCGGCCGACCCTGCCGGTCCCGCGCAGACCCCCCGGGGGCTCAGGGGTGCCCGAGGTGGCCCGAATGTGATGGAGTGCACGGATCCTGTCCACGACCTGGGAAGTGACCATGGAGCAGTTCGTCACCGCCGCCAACTCGATCATGTGGAGCCTGCCCATGGTCGTCGGGCTCCTCGCCCTGGGCCTGTACTTCACGATCCGCATGGCGGCTCCCCAGGTGCGGCTGCTCAAGGACATGGTGGGCCAGCTGGTCAGGGGAGGATCGTCGTCGGCGGGGATCAGCTCGTTCCAGGCGTTCGCCATGGCCCTGGGTGGGCGCATCGGCGTCGGCAACATCGCGGGCGTCGCGGCCGCGATCTACCTGGGCGGCCCGGGCGCGCTGTTCTGGATGTGGGTGACGGCGATCCTCGGCGCCCCCGTGGCGCTCGTGGAGAGCTCGCTCGCACAGCTCTACAAGCACAAGGTCCGCGGCGAGTACCGCGGCGGGCCCGCGTACTACATCCTCGAGGGGCTCGGCCGGAACTGGCGGTGGCTGGCGGTCGCCTACGCCGCGGCCACCGTGTTCGCCACGGTCTTCACCGGCCCGCAGATCCAGGCCAACGCCGTCACCGCCGCCACGACCGAGGCGTGGGGCTGGGACCCGCTGTGGGTGGGTCTCGGGATGGCCGTGCTGTTCTGCGTGATCGTGTTCGGCGGCATGCACCGCCTCGGCCGCACGGTGGGCCTCGTGGTCCCGTTCATGGCCGGCGCGTACATCCTGGTGGGGCTGCTCGTCGTCGGACTCATGTGGCAGCAGGTCCCCGCGATGTTCGGGCTGATCTTCTCCAGCGCGCTGGGCCTGGACTCGGTCTACGGCGGCATCCTCGGCGCCGCCGTCGCGTGGGGCGTGCGCCGTGCCGTGTACTCCACCGAGATCGGCACCGGTTCGGGCGCCCAGGCCTCGGCGGCCGCCCACGTCTCCCACCCTGTGAAGCAGGGCCTGGCCCAGGCGTTCTCCGCCTACGTGGACACCCTGTTCGTCTGCACCATGACCGGCCTGATGATCCTCGCCACGAACAGCTTCAACGTGCTGGGCCCGGACGGGGAGAGTCTGCTCGCGGAGCACGTGCCCGGCGTCGAGGAGGGCCCGGCGTGGGTCCAGATCGCCATCGACGAGGCACTGCCCGCCTTCGGCCCGTCCTTCGTGGCGATTGCCGTCTTCCTCTTCTCCTTCACCACCCTGCTCTCCTTCGCGTTCTACGCGGAGACGAATGTCGCCTACCTCATCCCGAACAAGACGGCGCAGCGCGCGGTCATCGCGATCGCCCGGCTGATGCTGGCCGGCTCCATGGTGTTCGGGTCCGTGCAGAGCTCGGCCCTCGTGTGGGCGTTCGCCGACTTCGGCGTCGGCCTCTACACGTGGGTGAACATCGTGGCACTCATCCTGCTGAGCCCCGTGGCCATCCGGCTGTTCAAGGACTACGACCGCCAGCGCCGTGCCGGCCAGGACCCCGTGCTGGATCCGGCGGCGATCGGCGTCCGGAACGCCCGCCTGTGGGAGCAGATCCACGCCGCCTACGAGCGCACCGGGGACGTGGACGAGGCCATGGACCACGTCGCGGACACCGCCCCGGACACCCGGGCCATCACCGTGGTCCCGCGCCGGGAGGGCTGAGGACCGACGACGGCGGCCCGGGGCGCCGGACGTCCGCGACGACGTCGGGCCACGGGCCAGGGCCGTCCGCGCGGCCTGAATCCCGGCAGGCTCACCCCATGGACCACAAGGAGATCCTCCATCAGGGGCTGCGCCGGCAGCGCGACGCCCTCTTCGCGAAGCTGGACGGCCTGCCCGAGCGGGAGGTCCGCCTGCCCCGCACCCCCACCGGCACCAACCTGCTGGGCCTGCTCAAGCACGCGGCCACGTGCGAGCTCGAGTACTTCGGCGAGGTCTTCGGCCGCCCCGCCGGCATCCCCCTGCCCTGGGACGCGCCGGGGGTGGGCGAGGAGAACGGCGCGGACCTGTTCGCCGCCGAGGACGAGACCCTCGAGGACGTCCTCGACTACGCGCGGCGATGCTTCGCGCACGCGGACGCGACCATCGAGGCCCTCGTCCTCGACGCGCGGGGGCGGGTCCCCTGGTGGCCCGCGCACCTGGCCGAGGTGACTCTGGCGCAGATCCTCTCCCACGTGGCCCTCGACGCGGCCCGCCATGCCGGCCACGCCGACATCCTGCGCGAGGGGATCGACGGGCAGGCCGGCCTGCGCGGCCCCGGGGACAACCTGCCCGGCTGGGACGCCGAGCGGTGGGCCGCGCACGTGCGGCGGCTCGAGGGGATCGCCCGGGGTGCGGGCCCGGTGCGCTAGCGTCCGCGGTGATGACTCCCCGCTCGCTCGCCGGTCTGGCCCTCACCGTCGCCGCCCTGATGTCCGCCTTCGTGCTGATGGCGCCGACGGCGCCGGGGCTGTTCGTCGGCGTGCTCACGGTGGGGACCTTCGGGTTCGGCCCGTTCTACGGGGAGCCCTCGCGGCAGCTCGTGGACCGGCCGTGGAGGCGGGACACGCGCTGGCGCGATCTCGCCCGCCGGGTCCGCACCGACTGGCTCTCCCGGCAGCTGGGCGCCGTCGGCTGGAACGCGGCCATCAGCCGCCGCATCACCGGCCGGGCCGACCTGCGGCGCATCCGCACCGCCGCCGTGGGCTCCCTCGTCAGCCACGCCGCCTCCGCGGGTCTGCACGCGGTGGCGGGCGTGGCGCTGGCGGCCGTCGGGCATCCGGTCTGGGGCGTGGTCGCGGTGGCCCTGGGGCTCGTGGTGCACGCCTGGCCAGCCCTGCTGCAGGTCTCCGTGCTCGGGCGCATCGACGGACTCCAGACGCAGATCCGCGGGGACCAGCTGCTCTGGTGACCGGCCGGCACCGGGCGGCCCGGCCGAGCACTTTGTGGGCCGAATCCGACGGATGAGCCCCTGAATCGGGCACGGGAGCGTCGCATTCGGCCCGCAAAGCGGTGGGGAGGGGGCAGCGGGGAGAGGGTGGCGAGGAGAGGGCGGCGGGGAGAGGGCGGCACCGCGCGCTCAGCCCTACGCTCGGACCCATGACCGAGCACACATCCGAGCACACCCCCGAGAACCCCCACGTCGTCCGCCGCGGCTCCGGCGTCCCGCTGATCGCGGTGCACGGCAACAGCGTGGACCACCGGCTGCTGCTGCCGCTCGACGACGCCCTCGCCGAGGCCGGGGAGGTCGAGCGGATCTACGTGGACCTGCCGGGCTTCGGCCGGACCTCGGCCCTCCAGGACGACGGCGGCCTCCCCGAGCTCGCCGCCTGGCTCGTGGACTGGATCCGCGCGGAGGTCGGCGAGCGGCCGTTCGCGGTGCTCGGCAACTCCCTCGGCGGCCTGCTCGCCCGGCACGTGGCGGCCGAGTTCGGCGCGCAGGTGTTGGGGCTGGGGCTGCTCGCGCCCGTCGTCGACCCGGACGAGGACCGGCGCACCCGCACCGACCTGGTGGTGCGCGAGCGCGACGACGCCTTCATGTCTACCCTCGACCCCGACGACGCCGCCCCGTTCCTCGAGATGTCCCCGCGGCTGACGCGGGACACGTGGGAGCGGTTCCGCGAGCACGCGCTGCCGGGCGTCCGCGCCGTGGACGAGGAGGCGCTGAAGCGCCTGTCCGCGCGCTACGTCCTGGACGCCGTGCCGGAGGAGGCCGCGCCGCCGTTCGAGGGGCCCGCCCTGATCCTCACCGGCCGGGAGGACCACCTCGTCGGCTACCGGGACCAGGCCGCGCTCCTGGAGCATTACCCGCGCGCCACCTACGCGGCGCTCGACGCCGCCGGCCACAACGTGCACCTGGACCAGCCGGAGGTCGCCGAGGCGCTCGTCCGCGCGTGGGCGGTGCAGGTGGGCCGCGCGGCGTCGGACTGAGGCGGGGTCAGGGGGAGGGACGGGCCTCCACCCGGGCCTCCGCCTCGGCGCCCGCCCCCACCCCGACGCTGGCCCGCGCCAGCAGGCCGTCGGCCACCCGCAGCAGGGCGGCGACCGCCACGAAGAACACGAGGATCGCCACCACGTAGACGGCGACGCCGTCGTAGCCCAGCCGCGGGACGTCCAGGATCGTGTACGGGTACCAGTCCAGCCACGGCCCGCGCAGCAGCGTGAACGCCAGCCAGGCGAGCGGGATGAGCGTGGACAACCACACCACCCGCCACGTGATCTGCCGCCGCGGCCCGAAGACCGCCCACAGCACCGGGGTGAGGATCGGCGTGACGATGTGCTGCAGGGTGTCGTTGAACCGCTCGACGGCGGTCATCGGGTCGGCGTCCCGCAGCAGCACGTTGAACACCACGCCCGTGATCACGATGCACACCACCCCCGTCACCCGCAGCACCCGGAACAGCGTGCCCGGCCGGTGCAGGCGCAGCGCCAGCAGCAGGGACGTCAGCCCCACCAGGAAGTTCGAGAGGAACGTGAAGTACGTGGGCTGGTTGAGCATGTGCTCCCAGCCGCCCTCGAGCACGCCCGCGTAGCCCGCGTCGGCCGGCAGGTCCGAGGACTTCCACGAGCCGATCCACAGTGAGAGCAGGTTGCCGCCCAGGGACAGGGCCGCGGCGACGGCGAAGGCAGGCCGCGCCGTCGTCGTCCAGCGGCCGGAGGGGGTGGGGAGGGTCATGCGCCCATCCTGCCGGAGCGCGACGCCGCCCCCGGTGCACGGGCCGAGCCGCTCGGGCCGGCGGGCGTGTCCCGGCCGGCGGTCCGGACCCTACGCTCGGCACCATGATCCGGACCCCCTGGACCCGCACCCCCGCCGGCGCGAGGCGCGCGCGCCGCCCCCGACAGTTCCGCCGCGTGACGACGACCGGGCCCGCCGCCGTGGACGTGGCCTGGGCCCGCTACGCCGACCTGCGCCTGTGGCCGCGGTGGGCTCCGCAGATCCGCGCCGTGGAGGCGCCACGGCGCCGGCTGCGGGCCGGGCTTCGCGGCGTGGTCCACGCGCCCCTGGGGCTGCGCGTCCCGTTCGTGGTCGAGGAGGTCGACGACGACGCCCGCACCTGGCGGTGGACGGTGCGGGTGGCCGGGACGGCGGTCTCCATGACGCACGACCTCACCGCCACCCCCCGCGGCACCCGGGCGGGGCTGACGGTCCACGGGCCCGCCGTCGTCGCCCTGGCCTACCGACTGCCGGCCCGCGTGGCGCTGCGGCGGCTGTGCCGGGCGCACCTCTGAGGGCGGACCGCCGGGCCGGGCCTGTGGCCAGGGGCCCCGCCCGCCTCACACCGCCGCGGCGTCGGTCCGCAGCTCGACGCGCGGCCAGTCGGCGAGGTCGGCGAGCATCTGCCGGTCGTGGGTCACCACGACGACGGCCTGCTCCGTGACCTGCAGGGCCTCGGTCATCTCGTCCACGAGCGCGGGGGAGAGGTGGTTCGTCGGCTCGTCCAGCAGCAGCACGTGGGGGCGCTCGATGAGCACCATCGCCAGGTGCAGACGGGCCTGCTGCCCCTGGGACAGGCGTCCGACCGGGGTGTCCGCGGCCTCGGCGGTGAGCAGCCCGAGCGAGGGCAGCGTGGGGGCCGGCAGGGGACGGCCCAGGTCGTCGACGCCGGCCTCGTCCGCGCCGACGCGGCGCACGTGCTCCTCGAACACGGCGGCGGCGGTGCGCTCCTCGTCCCACGCGGGGGTCTCCTGCGCCACGAGGCGCACGCGCACGTCGGCGCCCACGGTCACCAAGCCGCTCGTGGGCTCCAGGTCCCCGGCGAGCACGCGCAGCAGCGTGGACTTCCCGGCCCCGTTCGGGCCCGTCACCAGCACGCGGCCGCCCGGCACGAGGGCCGCGCCCATCGGCTGCTCGAGCCGCCCGGCCACGCGCACGGCGTCCGCGGTGAGCAGGACGTCGTCGCCCGCCGTGCCCGGCCCGCCCGCCGTGCCCGCCGCCGCGTCCGCGCCGTCCCGCGGGTCGCCGTCGGGCATGTCCGCGAACGGCCAGTCCAGGCGCAGGGGCGGCTCGGGCACGGTGATCCGGTGCGCCTCCAGCTCGTCGAAGCGCCGGTTGAACATCTGCACGATCCCCGCCGACCGGCTCGAGCGCTGGTGCTTGCCGGTGCCCTTCGGGGGCCGCCACGAGCCCTGCATCTGCTCCCGCGCGTCCTCCACGGCCAGCTCCAGCCGCTCGCGCTCGGCGTTCTGCTCGGCGTACTCCTGCTCCCAGGGGGCCCGGGCGCGGCGGCGCCCCTTCGCCCAGCCGGCGTACCCGCCGGAGTACCGCCGCGGCCGCCCGTCCTGGCTGGGATCCAGGTCCACGATGTCGGTGCACACGGCGCGCAGCAGGGCGCGGTCGTGGCTGACGACGGCGACCCCGCCCGGGTGCTCCACCAGCCGGCGGGTGAGGAAGTCCAGGGCGACGTCGTCCAGGTGGTTGGTCGGCTCGTCCAGCAGCAGCAGGTCCGGCCGGGAGCCGAGGGTGACGGCCAGGCGCACCCGGTGGCGCTGGCCGACCGAGAGCGATGTGAGGGGGCGCTCGCGGTCCGTGCACGCGTGCAGCCCCTCGAGGTCCATGTCCACGCGCCGGCCGGCGTCCCAGGCGTCGTAGAGGTGGGCCCGCTCCAGCGCGGTGGAGTACCGGTGTCCGGCGCCGGCGTCGTCGGGGGCCTCGGCCAGGGCGGCCGCGGCGGCGTCCAGGGCCTCGAGTGCGGCGTGCGGGCCCGTGAGGGCGTCGCGGACCAGGTCGCCCACCGTGCGGGAGCGCCCGTCGGCCCGCGCCCGCAGCGCCTGCGGGACGAACGCGAGCGTGCCCGCCCGCGTCACGCGGCCGACGTCGGGCGTGATCCGGCCCGTGAGCACGTGGAGCAGCGTGGTCTTGCCGCGCCCGTTCTCACCCACGATCCCGAGCCGCGAGCCGGCGTTGATCCGCACCGTGGCGTCCGTGAGCACGCGGTGCCCGCCGAGCGAGACGGTCAGGTGCTCGCCGCGCAGGTGGGCGGCGGGCCCGGCGGGCAGGGCGGGGGAGGGAGGGCCGGAGGTCATGTCCGCCAGTCTAGGGAGGGGGCGCGCTGCCGCGTCCGGGGTCGGGACTACGCTCGGGGCCATGTCCGCCGCCCCGCCGCCGCCCGCCTTCGGCACCGTCCTGCACCACCGCGCCCACGGGATGGCCCCGGGGGAGTCCATCTCCCCGCCGCTGGTCCACGCGAGCGCGTTCCACCTGCCCGGCGCGGACCCGGACGGCGCCCCCACCGCCCCCGGCGCGGACGTGCCTTTCCAGTACGCGCGCTGGGCCACGCCCACCTGGTCCGCGCTCGAGGCCGCCCTGGGCGCGCTGGAGGACGCCGACGTCGCCGTGGTCCCCTCCGGCATGGCCGCGATCGCCGCCGTCCTGCTGCCCCTGCTGCACCCGGGGGACCGCGCCCTGCTGCCCTCGGACGGCTATGGCGCCACCCGCGCCCTCGCCGCCGAGCACCTCGTGCCCGCCGGCGTCCACGTGGACTTCGTGTCCACGCCGGGCCTCGCGGACGCCGACCTCTCCGCCCACGACCTCGTGTTCGTCGAGACCCCCTCCAACCCCGGGCTGCGCGTCGCGGATCTGGCCGACGTCGCCGCCCGCGCCCACGCGAACGGGCGGCGGGACGGGAAGGGGGCGCTCGTCGTCGTGGACAACACCTCCCTGACCCCGCTGGGGCAGCGGCCGCTGGGCCTGGGGGCGGACGTCGTCGTCGCCTCGGACACGAAGGCCCTCAACGGGCACACCGACGCCCTCGGCGGGCACGTCGCGTCCCGCGACCCCGAGCTGATGGCGCGCGTGCGCGGCTGGCGCACCCTGGCCGGCGGGATCCTCGGCACCCATGAGGCCTGGCTGATCCACCGCGGCCTGGAGACCCTCGAGGTCCGCTTCGCCCGCATGTGCGCGTCGGCGCTCGCGGTCGCCGAGCTCGCGGCCGGGCACCCGGCCGTGCGCGCGGTGGCCTACCCGGGGCTGCCGGACCACCCGGACGCGGCGATCGTCGCGCGCCAGATGACGGCAGCCGGCGGCGTCGTCGGGCTGGAGTTCGCGGACGCGGCCGCGGCGGAGCGGTTCATCGGGGCGGCCGCGTACGTGGTGGCGCAGACGAGCTTCGGCGGCACCCACACCGCGGCGGAGCGCCGCGCCCGCTGGGGCGACGACGTCCCGGCCGGCTTCGTGCGTCTGTCCGTGGGCGTCGAGCCGACGGCGGAGCTGCTCGCCGATCTCACCCGGGCGCTGGACGCGGCGGCCGGGCCCGCCTGAGCCCGGCCCTGCCCGCCTGAGCCCGGCCCGGCTACGCTCGCGAATCAGTCCCCGCCGCCCCGTCCCAGGAGGCCCCGCCCCATGCAGCTCGACCTGATCGTGGAGAACGCCCGCCTCATCACCGGCGACCCCGCCCGCCCGTCGGCCTCGCGGCTGGGGGTGTGGCGGGGCGTCGTCGTCGGGGTGGACGAGGAGCTGGACGGCCTCGCAGCGCGCGAACGCCTCGACGCGCGGGGGCGCACCGTCCTCGCCGGGTTCAACGACGCCCACGCGCACAGCGTCTGGTTCGGCCAGTCCCGACTGGACGTGGACCTCGAGGGCGCGCGCACCGCGGAGGAGGTCCACCGCCGGGTCCGCGCCCGCGCCGCCGAGCTCGACCCCGGCGCCTGGGTGACGTGCACCGGCTTCGACCCCGGCCACCTCACCGGACCCCAGCCGGACCGCGACAGCCTCGATGCCGCCGCCTCCGGGCGCCCCGTGCTCATCCGCCACAACACGGGCCACGCCGTCACGGTGTCCGGGGCGGTGCTGGTCCTGGCCGGCGTGGGGGAGCAGGTGCTGCAGCAGCCCGAGGGCGGGCGGATCCTCACGGATGCCGCCGGCCGGCCCACCGGCCTGTTGGAGGAGACCGCCATGAGCCTGGTGACCCGGCTGCTGCAGCCGGAGTCCCACGAGCACATCGGCGCGTGCCTGGCGCGGGCCTCGCAGGAGTACGCGGCCGAGGGCATCACCTCGGTGACGGATGCGGGGGTGGCCGGCGGGTGGATCGGGCACAGCACGCTCGAGTTCGGCGCGTATCAGCGCGCCCGGGACGCGGGGCTGCTGCGCACCCGCTTCCAGACGATGGTCACCCTGGACGCGCTGCACCCGGTGGACGGCCATCCCGACGACGGCACGCACCTCACCCTCGACGCCGGCGTGCGCACGGGCGTGGGCGACGAGTGGCTGCAGATCGGGCCGGCGAAGGTGTTCACGGACGGGTCGATGCTCGGACAGACCGCCGCGATGACCGAGGACTACTGCGGCCACGGCCACGGCCGCGGCTACCTACAGCAGGACGCGGGGGAGATGCGCCGAGCGTGCCTCGGTGCGGCGGCCGCCGGCTGGGCCCTGGCCCTGCACGCGATCGGCGACGCCGCCCTCGACTTCGCCCTCGACGTGATCGCCGAGGCGCGGGGCCGGTTCGGGCGGCCCGTGATGCCGCACCGCGTGGAGCACGGCGGGGTGGTCCGCGACGATCAGGTGGCCCGCATGGCCGAGCTGGAGGTCGTGATGGCCACCCAGCCGAACTTCATCAGCGCGTTCGGCGGGTCGGTGCGGGAGCGGATCGGGCCGGAGCGAGCCGCGCTCTCGTACCCGGCCGGGCGGCTGCTGCGCGCGGGCCTGGTGCTGCCCGGCAGCTCGGACCGGCCCGTGGCCGGCGGCCGCCCGCTGGAGGTCATCCAGGACTTCGTGCTGCGCCGCACCGAGACCGGCGAGCAGTACGGCCCGGACGCGGAGCGGCTCACGGTGGCCGAAGCCCTGCACGCCTATACGGTCGGCTCCGCGGAGGCGACCGGCTGGGGCGGCCGCAAGGGACGGCTCGTCGCGGGCCAGCTCGCGGACTTCACGGTGCTCAGCGAGGACCCGCGCGCGGTGCCGAGCGATCAGATCGCGGCGATCGACGTCGTCGCCACCGCCGTGGGCGGGGAGTTCGTGCACGGCGGGCTGTGACGCCCGGCCCCGGCACCGGCACCCCGCGACACCCGGCACCCCGCG
This sequence comes from Micrococcus sp. CH7, assembly GCF_001595485.1. Lineage (NCBI taxonomy): Bacteria > Bacillati > Actinomycetota > Actinomycetes > Micrococcales > Micrococcaceae > Micrococcus > Micrococcus sp. CH7. The sequence goes on along the minus strand of NZ_LOSQ01000006.1, from coordinate 4,763 downwards.
ACGAGCCCTGCGATTTGGCCCCTGAACCCGCCGGTTAGGGGCCAAATCGCAGGGCTCATCGTCCGGGGGAGCGGGCGGGGCGCGTCCGGTGACCCGGGGATCAGCCGTGGCGCCGCCGGGGGGCTGCTCCCTACGCTCGGAGGACGGCGCGCAGACCGCGCGTCGCCCCGAGACCGTGAGGAGCACCCCGTGGCGCACGACGACGCGAACACCACCACCACCGACCAGCTCACCCTGCAGGACCCCACGAAGCGCTACCCCGTGATCAGCCCGCCGGAGGAGACGCTGCCCGGCACCGGCCTGGACGCGGAGATGACGCCGAAGGCCGACCTGGGTGAGAAGTCCTACCGCGGCACCGGCCGTCTCGAGGGCCGCAAGGCACTCATCACCGGCGGCGACTCCGGCATCGGCGCGGCCACCGCGATCGCGTTCGCGCGCGAGGGCGCCGACGTCGTGATCACCTACCTGCCCGAGGAGGAGAAGGACGCCCAGCACGTCCTCGGGGTCCTGCAGGCGGAGGGGCGCACCGCCGCCGGGATCCCCGGCGACCTCCGCGACAAGACGTTCTGCGCCGACCTCGTGGCCCAGGCGGTCGAGAAGCTCGGCGGGCTGGACGTGCTGGTGAACAACGCCGGCAAGCAGGTGGCGCAGGACTCGATCGAGGACATCGACGACGAGCAGCTCGAGGCCACCTTCGACGTCAACATCCTGGCCCAGTTCCGCCTGGTCAAGGCCGCCCTGCCGCACCTGAAGCCGGGTTCCACGATCATCAACACCACGTCCGTGGTGACCTACATGGCCCCGCCGCAGCTCGTGGACTACGCCTCCACCAAGGCCGCCATCAACACCTTCACGAAGGCCCTGGGCCAGCAGCTGGCCCCGAAGGGCATCCGCGTGAACGCCGTGGCGCCCGGGCCGATCTGGACCCCGCTGCAGCCCTCCGGCGGCCAGAAGTCGGAGGACCTGCCGGAGTTCGGCCAGTCCACTCCGCTGGGCCGCGCCGGGCAGCCCACCGAGCTGGCCCCGGCGTACGTGTTCCTGGCCTCGCCGGAGTCCTCCTATGTGGTGGGCGCGACCATCCCGGTGACCGGCGGCATGCCCACCCCGTGACCGGAGCCGGGCGTTCCTGTCCCTGGGCGGTCACACCACCAGGGACAGGAACGCGCCGAGCGCGAAGCCGACCACGGTGAGCAGCCCGGCCTTCTCCCCGCCCTTCTCGCGAGCCTCGGGGATCATCGTGTCGATCAGCATGACCAGCAGGGCGCCGGCCGCGAAGCCCTGGATGCCGCCGGTCAGGGCAGGGGAGGCGACGTCGGCGATCAGCCCGCCGCCCCACGTCGCCAGGGCGCAGACCACCGCCACGAGCGACCACTGGATCAGCAGGTGGCGGCGCGTCTTGCCGCCGTCGAGGGAGTCGGCCGTGGCGGCGATGGACTCGGGCAGGTTGGACATGAAGATCGCCACGAGCAGCGCGAGGGACACGCCCTCGCCCGCGACCAGCCCGATGCCCAGCACGAGCTGTTCCGGGATGCCGTCCAGCAGCGCGCCCACGGTCAGCGCCGCACCCGAGGACGAGCCCCCGGACCTCGCGGCGGAGCGCTCCACCGCACGGTCGCCGAGGAAGTAGGCGGCCGCGCCGAGCGTCAACCCGATGCCGACGGCGGCAGGTCCGGCCGCCTGCACGCCCGCCTCCGCGAGCTCGAAGGACACGGACGCGATCAGGGCGCCGGCGCCGAAGGCGAGCACGAGTCCGATCGTGCCCATGTGCCAGCGGCGCAGGGTCGCCAGGACGGCGCCCACGAGCAGGGAGGACGCGGCGACCGCGCCCCACATCAGGGTCATCACGGCAGCCAGGCTACGCGCTGACCGGGGGCGACGCCGGGCCGCCGCCTCAGCTCACCGCACGACCTCGTCCGCCTCGCCCGTGAGCCCGAGCTTCTCGGCCACGTAGTCCACGTCCTTGTCTCCGCGGCCGGAGAGGTTGACCAGGATCCGCGCGTCCCGGCCCATCTGCGGGGCGAGGCGGATCGCGTGCGCCACGGCGTGCGCGGACTCGAGCGCGGGGATGACGCCCTCGAGCCGCGTGAGCCGCTGGAACGCGTCGAGCACGGCCGCGTCGTCCTCGGCCACGTACCGGACGCGGCCGACGCTCGCGAAGTGGGCGTGCTGTGGACCGACGCCCGGGTAGTCCAGGCCCGAGGCGATCGAGTGCACGGGATCCGGGGTGCCGTCGTCGTCGGCGAGGACGAGGGTGGCCATGCCGTGGAGGACGCCGTCGCGGCCCTGGGTCATGGTCATCGCGTGCTCGCCCTTGGTCGCGGAGCGGCCGCCGGGCTCGACGCCCACGAGCGCGACGTCGGCGTCGTCGAGGAACGCGGTGAACGCGCCGATCGCGTTGGAGCCGCCGCCCACCGCGGCGACGACGGCGCTCGGCAGCGCCCCGAACCGCTCCTGGAACTGGGCGCGGGCCTCGCGGCCGACCACGGACTGGAAGTCGCGGATCATCGTGGGGAACGGGTGCGGTCCCACCACGGAGCCGATCGCGAACAGGTACTTCTCCGGGTCCGCCGCGTACACCTCGAACGCCGAGTCCACGGCCTCCTTCAGGGAGCGGCCCTCGCGCTCCACCGAGACCACCTTCGTGCCGAGCAGGCGCATGCGCACCACGTTGGGGTGCTGCTTGGCCACGTCGATCGCACCCATGTGGATCTCGCAGTCGAGGCCGACCATCGCGGCCGCCGTCGCCAGGGCCACGCCGTGCTGGCCGGCGCCGGTCTCCGCGATCAGGCTGCGCTTGCCCATGCGCTTGGCGAGCAGCGCCTCGCCGATCGTGTGGTTGATCTTGTGGGCGCCCGTGTGGTTCAGGTCCTCGCGCTTGAGCACGATCCGTGCGCCGCCGAGCTCGTCGGAGAGGCGGTCCAGCGGGGTCAGGGGGGAGGGGCGCCCGACGGCGTCGCGCAGCAGGCGTCGGTATTCGGCGTAGAACTCGGGGTCCTGGCGCGCCTCGGCGTACGCGCGGGCGACCTCGGCCATGGGGCCGGCCAGCTGCGGGGGCAGGTGGGCGCCGCCATACTGGCCGAACATGCCGTCCGCGGAGACGTCCAGGTCCGGGGTGGTGACGAGGTCGCAGGCCTCGGCGAGGGTGCGGGGCTCGGGGGCGCCTCTCAGGGCGTTGTCCTCGGGGTTGCGGTGGGTCATCGGGGGTCCTCCTGGGATGGGGCCCGCCGGAGCCGCTCATGACGGAGCCGCCCGGCAGGCGAGCGGCTCGTCGTGTCAGATGCGCATGACCGGGGCCGCCCTCAGGCGGTCCACCACTGCTGCGCGTGCATCTGCATGGGGCCAGCGTACTGCACGTCGGGGCAGGCGTGAGTCTCACCATGTGGCTACACATCTCATAATGTGGACGCGGCTCCCCATCTCAGTGAATCGCGATTCACCCTGGATCCATGACCGTCACCACCGTCGACACCCAGTCCCTGACCGCCGAGGCCGCCGCTGTGCTGGCCGCGATGCCCGGTGTGTCCTACGAGACGTTCCTCGCCGAGGCCCCAAGCCTGCCGGGTGTGGTCGCCGTCGTCGCCGACGACGCGGCCCGTGCCGCCCTCGGCCTGCCCGCGCAGCACACCGGCCTGCTCGCCGTGACGGCGGCGCCGCACGGCCTGCGCGACCGCGACGTCCGCGTCGCCTTCCAGTCCGGCCGCACCGGCGCCTCCCCGCTGCGCCAGGGCCTGGCCGCGCTGCTCAGGGACGTGCTCGCCCTGGACGTGGAGCGCACCAGCCCGGGTGCGGCGGGGGAGGGTTTCGCCCTGACTCCGGAGTCCGAGGAGACGCTCACGGCGTGGATGCGGGAGCACCTGACGCTGCGCGCCTGGGTCGCCCAGGACGCCTCCGCCCTCGAGGGGGTCGCCCGAGAGGTGGCCGCCGATCTCGCCCCGGCCCTGCAGCCGGGCGCCCTGGCGGCCCCCGTGGCGCAGCGGGTCGCGGCCATGAGGGCCTCCGCCCGCCGTTCCGCCACGCTCTGAGCCGGCCGGGCGCCGGAGGCGACGCCCTCGTCCGTGGCGCTCGGTCTCGTCGCGCCGGGAGATCACCCCGAGTCCGCTGACAGGATGGGTGCATGAAGCACGAGATCGTCCTCACCCGCGGGGACCTCACCCTGCGCCCCCTTGCCCCCGACGACGGCCCCGCCCTGCGCGAGCTCGTCGACGCGGCTATGTGGGCGGGGAACAGCGCGCCCCTGCCGGTGGACGGCGCGGCCATGTCCGCGCACCTCGCCGAGCTGATCGAGCGGGAGGGCACCTTCGCCTTCGCCGTCGAGCAGGGCGGGGAGCTGGTGGGGCGCACGAGCCTCTATGACCTGGTGCCCGGGCTGCGGGTGGAGGTGGGGCACACGGTCTACGCCCGTCGGGTGTGGGGCACCTCCGTGAACCCCGGCTGCAAGCTGCTGCTGTTCGGGCACGCGTTCGAGGAATGGGCACTGGAGCGGGTGGCCCTGCGCTGCGACCACCGCAACGCCCGTTCACACGCCGCCATCGCCCGCCTGGGGGCGACGTTCGAGGGCACTCTGCGCCGCTTCCGCCCGGCGGCAGACGGGACGATCGCCGACGTCGACTACTTCAGCGTGGTGCGCGAGGAATGGCCCGCGGTGCGCGCCGGGCTCGAGGCGCGCCTGGCCGCCTAGATGTAGGAGGGCATGACGTTGTTGACTCGGGTCGGTGCCAGTGAGGCCGGAGGAGCGTCTCCGCAGGAGGTATGAGGCCGATGGT
>NZ_LOSQ01000005.1:61316-103025 GCF_001595485.1 Micrococcus sp. CH7 | reverse complement strand
CGTCATGATCTGACCAGTCTCCCTGCCCGCGACCGCGGGCAACAGGACGACTCTCATAACGACTGGACCTACGAAACGGGGTCAGCCCAGTCCCATCCTTGGACTCCCACAGGGTCTCGGCGTCCCGATGTGAGGATTCGCCCGAGAGCCGGCTTCAGAGTCATCGCAGGGCATCACCAGACCGGGCTGAAGCCTCGTCGACCAATATCAACCAGTGCCAACTGAAGAGCACTACATCGCTCACTCTGTTTCACGATGTGCATTTCGGGGGATCCTCTCTGTCCAGGTCCTCACGCTCATACCTGCCGGTGCTGAGCCTCGCCGAGCTTCTCGAGCACTTGACCTGGATCGTCGATCAGTTCGAACACGCCACTCGGGCGTGTCCGACAATGCCGTCGACCACGCGAGCACAGCATTCAGGACCACGGCAGCCCAGTACACGATCGCGTACTCGTCGTACCTGCTCGCCAGGCCCGGCCATTGCTTCAGGTGCGCGTCCTGGCGCTCGATCACGTTCCGGCCCGTGTAAGCCTCCGAGTCCAGGCCCACGGGTCGGCCGCCGGCCGAGCCGCGGCGTCTGCGGTGGCCCTGCTGGTCAGCCGGTTGGGGAGGACGGCCTTGATGCCACCGGCGCGCAGATGGGTGCCGATCGCCCGCGAGGAGTACGCCCTCTCGCCCAGCACCGTCGACCAGCTGATGGGTCTTAGTGCTCAGCCCGCTCCGTGAGCGCCCGAGGCCGTGGTCGGCGGGCTCTTCACGCGGATTCCTTGTCGTTCGATCCAGCCCCCTGTGAGCCGGGTGGTGTTCCTCGCGTGCTGATGGGCGCGGGCGATCGTGGAGTCCACCGAGACCGACCAATCGATCACGATTTCGGCATCCGCTGCGGCGGTCAGTGTTGCCAGCACCGTGTCCCACGTGCCCTCTTCGGCCATGCGGCCGTGCCAGGTCCACACGACTCAGCCAGGGCCCGTAGATCTCGGGCAGGTCCCGCCAGGGGATCGAAGCACCTGTACCGGTGGATGATGGCGTCGACCATCGTGACGGCATCGGCGAAAGGCCGGCCCTGCCGGCCTGTGGGGGCGTGGGAGAGCATCTGGAACCGGGACCGTGTCTTCGAGGGTGCCGGCCTTCCCCCGGCTTCATTGTCAGACACGCCCGAGGACCGTCTGGCCCAAGGGTTGGCCGGTCCCTGCACTGGGGGATGAAGAGCGGTCCTGCACCGGCTTCGGCCCCGGCGCCCACGACGACGGCGGCCCGCCGCCCTCCGTGCGGAGGGCGGCGGGTCGCCGTCGTGATGCCCGCGCGCGGGCTGTGTCCCGTGGATCAGGCCTTCGAGGCGATCTGACGGAGCACGTACTGCAGGATGCCGCCGTTGCGGTAGTACTCGGCCTCACCGGGGGTGTCGATGCGGACGACCGCGTCGAACTCGGTGACCTTGCCGTCCTCACCGGTGGCCGTGACCTTCACGGTCTTCGGCGTGGTGCCCTCGTTGAGGGCGGTGATGCCGGAGATGTCGAAGGTCTCGGTGCCGGTCAGGCCCAGCGAGTCGGCGTTCTCACCCTCGGGGAACTGCAGCGGCAGCACGCCCATGCCGATGAGGTTCGAGCGGTGGATGCGCTCGAAGGACTCGGTGATCACGGCCTTGACGCCCAGGAGCGCCGTGCCCTTGGCCGCCCAGTCACGGGAGGAGCCGGAGCCGTACTCCTTGCCGCCCAGGACCACCAGCGGCGTGCCCTGCTCGGCGTAGTTCTGCGCCGCGTCGTACACGTAGGCCTGCGGGGCGCCCTCCTGGGTGAAGTCGCGGGTGAAGCCGCCCTCCACGCCGTCGAGCAGCTGGTTCTTGATGCGGATGTTCGCGAACGTGCCGCGGATCATCACCTCGTGGTTGCCACGACGGGAGCCGTAGGAGTTGAAGTCCTTGCGCTGCACGCCGTTCTCCAGCAGGTAGCGGCCCGCCGGGGTGTCCGACTTGAAGGAGCCGGCCGGGGAGATGTGGTCCGTGGTCACGGAGTCGCCCAGCTTGAGCAGGACGCGGGCGCCGGAGATGTCCGACACCGGGTCCGGCTGCATGGTCATGCCCTCGAAGTACGGGGGCTTGCGCACGTAGGTGGACTTCTCGTCCCACTCGAAGGTGGAGCCCGAGGGGGTCTCCAGGGACTGCCAGCGCTCGTCGCCGTCGAAGATCGTGGCGTACTGCGAGGTGAACATCTCGGTGTCGATCGACGCGTCGATGATCTGCTGGACCTCGGTCGGGTCCGGCCAGATGTCCTTGAGGAAGACGTCGTTGCCCTCCGTGTCCTGGCCCAGGGCCTCGTTCTCGAAGTCGAAGTCCATGGTGCCGGCCAGGGCGTAGGCGACCACCAGCGGCGGGGAGGCCAGGTAGTTCATCTTCACGTCCGGGTTGATGCGGCCCTCGAAGTTGCGGTTGCCGGAGAGCACCGCGGTCACGGACAGGTCGTTCTCCTGGATGGCCTCGGAGATCTCGGACTCCAGCGGGCCGGAGTTGCCGATGCAGGTGGTGCAGCCGTAGCCGACCACGTTGAAGCCGAGGTCGTTGAGGGACTCGCGCAGCCCGGACTTCTCGTAGTAGTCGGTCACCACGCGGGAGCCCGGGGCCACGGAGGTCTTCACCCACGGCTTGGACTTCAGACCCTTGGCGACCGCGTTGCGGGCCAGCACGCCGGCCGCCATCATCACGGACGGGTTGGACGTGTTGGTGCACGAGGTGATCGAGGCGATGGACACGGCGCCGTGGTCCAGCTGGAACTGGCGGCCGTCTGCCATGGCCACGTCCACGAGCTTGGACGGGCGACCCTCGCCGGCCTCATCCTGCGTGGCGTAGTTGTGCAGGTCCTTGCGGAACTGGTCCTTGGAGTCGGTGAGCTCGATGCGGTCCTGGGGACGCTTCGGGCCGGAGATGGAGGGCACCACGGTGGACAGGTCCAGCTCGAGGTACTCGGAGTAGGCGACCTCGGCGGACGGGTCGTGCCACATCCCCTGCTCCTTGGTGTACGCCTCCACGAGGGCGACCTGCTCCTCGGAGCGGCCGGTCAGGCGCAGGTAGTCGAGGGTGACCTCGTCGATCGGGAACATGGCGGCGGTCGAGCCGAACTCGGGCGACATGTTGCCGATGGTCGCGCGGTTGGCCAGGGGCACGGAGCCGACGCCCTCGCCGTAGAACTCGACGAACTTGCCGACCACGCCGTGCTGGCGGAGCATCTCGGTGATGGTCAGCACGACGTCGGTCGCGGTGGCGCCGGACGGGATGCTGCCGGTCAGCTTGAAGCCCACCACCCGCGGGATCAGCATGGACACGGGCTGGCCGAGCATCGCGGCCTCGGCCTCGATGCCACCGACGCCCCAGCCCAGCACGCCCAGGCCGTTGACCATGGTGGTGTGGGAGTCGGTGCCGACGCAGGAGTCCGGGTAGGCGCGCAGCACGCCGTCGACCTCGCGGGTCATCACGGTGCGGGCCAGGTTCTCGATGTTGACCTGGTGGACGATGCCCATGCCCGGGGGGACGACCTTGAAGTCGTCGAAGGCGGTCTGGCCCCAGCGCAGGAACTTGTAGCGCTCGCCGTTGCGCTCGTACTCGATCTCCATGTTCCGCTCGATGGCGGCGTCGTTGCCGAAGGAGTCGATCTGCACGGAGTGGTCGATCACGAGCTCGGCCGGGGAGAGCGGGTTCACGCGCTCCGGGTCGCCGCCCAGGTCCTGGATGGCCTCACGCATGGTGGCCAGGTCCACGACGCAGGGCACGCCGGTGAAGTCCTGCATGATCACGCGCGCCGGCGTGAACTGGATCTCGGTGTCCGGCTGGGCGTTCGGGTCCCAGGCGGCCAGGGCCTTGATCTGGTCGGCGGTCACGTTGGCGCCGTCCTCGGTGCGCAGCAGGTTCTCCAGCAGCACCTTCAGGGAGTAGGGCAGCTTCTGCGCCCCCTCGACCTTGTTCAGACGGAAAATCTCATACTCGGCGCCCTTGACGTCCAGGACGCCCTTGGAGCCGAAGCTGTCGACGGTGGTCACGAGAGGACTCCTCTTCCCGCCCGGTTTCCTCCGGGCGCTCGTCCAGTGGGGGGTGGTCACCCGCGGCCGCGGACCGCGCCCCGTCCGGGACGGGCGTCGTCTGCGTCACAGGTGCCGCACTGCGTCCCAGGGTACCGCGCCGGTCCCGTGTGACGCGGGCATGGCGCGCGGCGGCCCGCAGGCCGCCACGCGGATGCCGGGTCAGATCTCGACGACGGCCGCGGCCGGGGCGCTCTGGGCGGCCGGCACCAGCACGGTCACCGACTCGAGGTGGTGGGTGTCCGGGTAGAGGTCGAACACGCGGGCGCGCTCCACCTCGTAGCCGCCGTCGCGCAGCCACGCCAGGTCGCGGGCGAACGAGGCGGGGTCGCACGAGACGTACACGATGCGGCCCGGCTCGAGCGCGAGGATGCGCTCGATCGCCCGCCGCCCCGCGCCCGCCCGCGGCGGGTCCAGGACGACGGTGTCCAGCGCGGCACCGCCGAGGCCGCCGTCCGCCACGGGACGCTCGGGGTACTTCAGCCAGCTGCCGAGCACCTTGTCCGTGGGGCCGTTGAGCACCGAGGCCTGCGGCTGGTCGTGCAGGTTGCGGCGGGCGTCCTTCGAGGCCTGGCGGGAGGCCTCCACCGAGTACACGCGGCCCTCGGGTCCCACGGCGTCCGCCAGGTACGCGCTGAACAGGCCGGCGCCGCCGTAGAGGTCGGCCACGACCTGGCCCGGCTCGACACGGGCGTCCTCGAGCACCGCGTCCACGAGGGTGGCCGGGGCGTGCTGGTGGACCTGCCAGAAGCCGTCACCCGTGACGCGGAAGCGCTTGGTGCCGCCACGCTCGGACTCCACGGTCTCCTCGACCCAGGTCTTGCCGGTGATGCGCTCGACCTTGACCGGCTGGAACTGCTTCGGGCCGGGCAGGGCCAGGCCGGTGGAGACGTCCACGCCGCACGCGTTGGCGGCCTGGCGGATCCGGGTGCGCAGCCGGCCGAGCTTGACCTCGTCCGCCCGCGTCTGCGGGGTGGGCGTCACCAGCACGAGGGGGCGGGAGCCGGAGGCCGGCGTCGCGACGTCCACGCGGGCGGCCCCGGTGAAGTCCCAGTCCCACAGGGCGAGCGCATCGAGGGCCGGCACGCCGAGCGGCATGTTGCGCACGGGCAAGAGGGTCGCCGAACGGTAGGCGTGCATCGCGATGTGCCCCTGGGGGGTCACCGCGAACGCGTTCCGGGTCCGCCAGCGCTGGCCGGTGGGCTCGTCCTCGGAGCCGGCGAAGCACACCTCCGGCTCCACCGCGAGGTCGGCGATGCGGTGCACCGTGTCCCGGAAGACCTGGGCCTTGAGCCGGCGCTGGTGCGGGACCACGATGTGGCCGAACTCGGCGCCGCCCACGGGCGGGCGACCCGAGGCGTGGGCGCGCAGCATGTCCGCGAGCTTCCACTGGTGGATGCGGCGGAACTCGGAGGGCCGCAGCACCTCCACGACGTCGCCGCGCCAGAAGCGGGCCCCGTCCTCGGCCTCGGTCAGGGCCACCCGGACCTTCTCGCCGGGCACGGCGTGGCGCACGAAGACGACCCGCCCCTCGTGCCGGGCCACGCAGTGGCCGCCGTGGGCCATGGCCCCGACCTCCACCTCGATTGTCCTCCCGATCCCGGTGACGTCTGTGGACGTGTCGACGACTGCCATGTCTGGCTCCTCTCGCATCGCAGCGCGCTTCAGGTCTTGCCCTGAGCATCGGCTGGTCAGATCATCACCATCCTTGCAGACCGATGTGGCTGTGTCGCCTCGATCGTGGGCGCGCCGTCGGACGGCGTCATCCGCCGCTCACCGGGGACGCCGGGGCGGTCAGGAGCCCTGGCCCTCGTGGACCTGCCACGGCACCGAGCCCACCATCACGCCCGGCTCCCGCTGCAGCCGCCGCGTCTGACGGGTGGCGGTCCGGTTGTGCAGGAGCGTGCGCCAGCCCGGCCGGACCACGTACTCCGGGATGAACACCATGGTCAGGTCCCGCGGGGAACGGCGTCGGTGCTCGCGCACATGCCGCACCAGGGGGGCCACCGTGTCGCGGTAGGGCGAGGCGATCACGGTGAGCGACATCGGCAGGCCGGCACGCTCCCAGGCGTCGATCACCTCCAGGGTGGCGGCGCGCTCGGCGTCCACGACGACGGCCTCGAGGGAGGACGGCCGCGACGCGCGGGCGTAGGCCAGCGCTCGCAGCGCCGGCCGGTCCAGCGTGGTCACGACGACCACCACGTGGACCCGCGAGGGCAGGGCCCGCGCGTCGTCCTGGGGGTCCGGTGCGAGCTCGCGGTCCACGTCCGCGTAGTGGCGGCGGATCCGCCCCATCACCAGCGAGCCGAGCACGATCGCCAGCAGCGCCACCCACGCGCCCTGCGTGAAGCGGGTGACCAGGACGACGACGCCCGCCAGCGCCGTGACCACCCAGGCCACCGCCGTGATGATCAGGCGCAGCCGGACGGCCGCGCGGGCCCGGGCGCCCGGCGTGTGCACGAGCCGGCGGCGCCACAGCCGCAGCATGCCGGCCTGCGCGAGCGTGAAGGCCAGCAGCACGCCGATGACGTAGAGCTGCACGAGCAGGGCGGTCCGGGCCTCGAAGAACAGCACGAGCGAGAGGGCCACGGCCCCCATCCCGAGGACGCTCCACGTGTGCACCAGCCGGTCGCTGCGGACCCTCAGCTGCCGGGGCAGGTAGCCGTCCTCGGCCACGCGCGCGGCCAGGGCGGGGAACGAGCGGAACGCCGACTTGGCCGCGAACAGCAGGAGCAGGGCGGTGGCCGCGATGGTGGCGACGGACAGGATGCTGCCCGGGCCGTACACGGTGTCCGCGAGCTGGGCGAGCACGGGGGCGGGGGCGCGGTCGGGCGTGACCTCGGCACCCGCGGCGTCCCGGAGGTTCTCCAGCTCCAGCCCGACGACGACGCCGGTGCGCTGGGCCAGGTGCATGACGCCCACGGTCAGCGCGCCGAGGGTGAGGGCCATCACGGTGAGCACCCACCGCACCGTGGGCACGGCCGGCCGGGCCATCAGGCGGGTGCTCGAGACCGGCACCTCGACGCCGGTGAGCAGCACCGATCCCGCGCTGAACGCGCGCAGGGCGAGCAGCGCCGTCGCCACGGTGCCGACGGTCCCGCCGACCCCGGCGCCCTCCTGCGTCCAGCCGGCCGTCGGCGCCGCGCCGAGCAGCCCACGGCCCTCCTGCCACAGGCCCGCCAGGACGAGCAGCGCGGTCAGGGCGACGAACACGCTCACGAGCACGGGCAGCACCCACCGGGACAGCCGCACCCCGCGGAGCGCGGCCAGCAGTACGCCCACGAGCGCGGCCGAGGCCACCAGCACGCGGCTGCCGACGGTGAGTCCGGGGGCCAGCGCCGCCACGAAGTGGGCGAAGGCGGCCACGGAGACCGCGGCGGTGAACACGAAGTCCAGCAGGAGCGCGGCCGAGGCGACGACGCCGGCCCTCGGGCCCAGCTTCATGCCGGCCATGTGATAGATGCCGCCGTGCGGAACGGCGGCGACCGCGGCGCGGAAGGACACGACGATGAGCAGCATCACCGCGACGACGGCCCAGCCGACGGCGGGTCCGAGCGCGAGCGCGGACGTGCCGGCCGCGACCAGGGTGAGGATGACCTCGTCCGGGGCGTAGGCGAGGGAGGACAGGGCGTTCGACGACGTCACGGGCAGCGCCCGCCACCGGTTCATGCGGGGCTCGTCGGCGGCGTGCGACGTCACGGGGCGACCGAGGAGGCCGCGGCGCAGGAGGGAGGACAGCGTGGCCACCGCACCACGGTACCCCCGCCGGGCCCGGACGCCGCGGCGACGCGGATGCTCCCGGACGTGCCCGCCGGATGCGAGGATGGAGCGCGCGTCGGCTCCCCGGCGCACGGAGCACCGCACGAGAGGCAGGGACGGGCATGGCCCACTACGTGATCGTCGGCGGCGGACGGGTGGGCACCCGGTTGGCGGCCGCGCTGGACGCGGCCGGTCACGGCGTCGCCCTCGTGGACCGCGACCCGCGGACCGTGGAGGGGCTGGCCCCCGGCTTCTCCGGCGAGCTCGTGGCCGGCGTGGGCTTCGACCGCTCCGCGCTGCTCGCCGCCGGCATCGACCGCGCGCAGGGCCTGGCGGCCGTGACCGCGGACGACAACACGAACATCATCGCCGCCCGCGTGGCCCGCGAGACCTTCCACGTGGACCACGTGGTGGCGCGCATCTACGACGCCGACCGGGCCCGGCTGTACCAGCGCCTCGGCATCCCCACGGTCGCCTCGATCCAGTGGACGGCCGACCAGGTGCTGCACCGGCTGCTGCCGGCCGGCACCGCCGACGCGGAGCACCGCGACGCCTCCGGCCGGCTGCTCGTGACCGAGCTGGTCCCCCACTCTTCGTGGTGGGGCCGTCGGCTGACCGACGTCGAGTCCACGGTGGGGATGCGCATCGCCTACCTCACCCGGCTCGGCGACGGCCAGCTGCCCCGGCCGGGCGACCGCCTGCAGGAGGGCGACGTGCTGCACGCCGTCTACCCGGTGGACCGCCGGGACCAGGTGGAGGCCGCCCTGCAGGGCGAGGCACGCGTGCCGGACGGCACGGACGAGGACGAGGAGGGACGGGCATGAGGGCCGTCATCGCCGGAGCCGGCGCCGTGGGCGCCTCCATCGCGCGGGAGCTGCACGCGCACGGCCACGAGGTGGTCGTCGTCGAGGCGCGCACGGACGCGGCCCGCAAGGCCGACGTCGGCGGCGCACGCCTCGTCCTCGGGGATGCGTGCGACCTGACCGTGCTCGAGCAGTGCGGCGCCCTGGAGGCGGACGTGCTCGTCGCGGCGACCGGCGACGACCGGGTCAACCTCGTGTGCTCCCTGCTGAGCCGCTCGGAGTTCGGCGTCGGCCGCACCGTGGCTCGCGTCAACAACCCGCTCAACGACTGGCTCTTCGACGAGTCGTGGGGCGTGGACGTGGCCGTGTCCACCCCCTCGATCATGACGGCGCTCGTGGAGGAGGCCGTGGAGACCGGGGACCTCGTGCGCCTGCTCAGACTGGAGGCCGGCGGCGCGGCGCTGTCCGAGTTCCGGGTCCCGGCGGAGCACTGGCTCGAGGGCCGGCGCATCGGCACCGTGTCCTGGCCGCAGGAGGCTCCGCTCGTGGCGGTCGTGCGCGACGGCGCCCCCCGGCAGGCGTCGGCGGACGAGGTCCTGGAGGTGGGCGACGAGCTCTTCTTCCTGGCCGCCGGCTCCGCCGAGCCGGCCCTGCGTCGCCTCCTCGTCGGCGAGGGCCGCGCTCAGGGACGCTCGGAGGCGGCGGAGTCCGCCGGCACGCCGTCGTCCTGACCGGGCGAGCTGACGGACCAGGCGAGCCAGAGCCCCAGGGCATAGAGCGGCAGGCCCATCACCAGGCGGGCCACCCCGAGCGCGGTGACGGCGTCCCCGAGGTAGAGGGGCACCTGCACCGCCAGGCGCAGCGCGAACACGGCCACGAGGATCCAGGTGGCCGCGGCGTAGGCGCGGCGCCGACGCCGGTGGGCCCGCCAGCGGGTGCCCTCGGCGCGCACGAGGCCGAGCACCAGGCCCGCCGCGGGCCAGCCCACGAGGACGGACACCGCGAACGCGAGGCCGTAGGCGGCGTTGGTGACGAAGCCCCACAGGTAGTAGTCGCGGGCCTGGCCGGTGGTCAGGGAGACCACGACGGACAGGACGACGACGGCGAGGCCGGCCAGCACCTGGACCGGCGACTGGCGCTGGACGAGGCGCGCGACGCCCAGCACGAGTGCGACCGCGACGGCCGCCACGCCGGAGGGCCACACCTGCTGGGTGGCGACGTAGCCGACCATGTAGACGAGGGTGGGCAGGGAGGCCTCGACGATGCCGCGCCAGCCACCGACGCTGCCCAGCGCGTCGAGGCGGCCGCGCTCGTCCAGGCGGGCTCGAGACGGCAGGGGGCCGGCCCCGTCCGGGGCGGCGGTGACGGGGCCACGCGGCTCGGTCATGGGCTCTCCTCTCGGGGCCGTGCTCAGAGCGTGGCCTCGGGCGCGTCGACCAGGTCGAACTCGGGGTTGTGCAGGGTGGGCACGCCATCCATCTGGGTGACGCGGCCGCGGACCGTCAGCCACTCCCCCGGCATGACGCCGGGCACGCGGCGCCGCCCGTGCCAGACCAGCTGCAGCGTCTCGGCGGGCGCCATGCTCCCGGGTGCGGGCAGGCGGTCGGCCAGGGACGCGCGGAAGACGGTCGCCTCGTCCGCGCCGGGCAGCGTGACGGAGGCGATGACCCCGCGGCGCTCGATGCGGCCTGCGGCGCCGGCCGGGTGGGCCGCGACGGCGGGGCTCACCGGATCTCCGTGATCTCCGGACCGCGCTCGGGCAGCGCGGTGGCCTCCGGTGCCGCGCCGTCCCCCGGGCCGGCGGCGGTGTCCGCGAGCACGTCCCGGCCCTCGTCCGGGGCCGGGCGGCGACGCTGCAGCGGGCGCGCGTTGGGAGGCGGACGCAGGGGCAGCAGCTCGCGCGGCGGGAGCGGCTCGTCGCCCCGCACCACGACCAGGTCGGAGAACACCTGTTCCAGCGGCTCGGCGGCCTCCGGCTGGAAGGCGGCCTCGCCGTGGAACACGCCGCGGACGAACCAGCGCGGACCGTCCACGCCCACGAACCGGGCGACGTTCCACCCCGGCGAGCCGTCCGGCAGCGCCGCCGGCACGCGCGTGAGGATCTCGATGCCGAAGCGGCCGGTCTGCTCCTGCACGGTCGCGTGGGCGGTGGTCGACAGGGAGTCGTGCAGCTCGGCGCGCAGGTCGTCCCACAGGCCCGTGCGGCGCGGGGCGCTGAACGCCTGGACCTGCAGGGCCGAGCGGCCGAGGCTGACGGTGGCGGCGACGATCCGCTTCGTCGCGTCCTCGACGTCGAGGCGCAGCTTCATGCCCTGGACGGCCCTCAGGCGCAGCGACCCCAGGTCGATCATGCCGGCGGGATCCGGGCGGGTGGCGACGTCGTGCGGACCGACGTCGGCTGCCTCCGGCGCGGCGGCGATCTCGAGGTCGCGCTCCTCCAGCAGCTCGGCCGGCAGGCTGACCTGCTCGTGGCGCACGGTGCGGTTGCGTCCGAAGATCACGACGTCCTCCCAGGGGTGGTGTCGGCGGTGAAGCCGCCGGTCGAGCCGAAGCCGCCGGCCCCGCGCTCGGAGTCGGGCAGCGCGTCCACGGGCTCGAAGCGGGCCCGCACGACCGGCTGCAGCACGAGCTGGGCGATCCGGTCGCCGCGGTGCAGCACGATCGGCTCGGTCGGGTCCAGGTTGATCAGGGGCACCTTGATCTCGCCGCGGTAGCCGGCGTCGATGGTGCCGGGGGCGTTGACGACGCTCAGACCGTGACGGACCGCGAGGCCCGAGCGGGGGTGCACGAACCCCGCGTGGCCCTCCGGGATGGCCAGCGCCACGCCGGTCGGCACGAGGGCGCGCTCGCCCGGGGCCAGGGTCACGTCGACGGCGGTGCGCAGGTCCGCGCCCGCGTCGCCCGGCTGCGCGTAGGCGGGCGGGGCCAGGCCCGGATCGAGGGCGTGCAGGGGCACGGGCAGCTCGGCGGAGTCGGTCACGAGGCCCGACCCTACACGAGCACCCGCCGGCCCGGGGCCGCGTCGAGGCGGCCGGGCGGGCGCCCTCACCGGTGCCACGCGGCGGGACCGGAGTCCGGATGTGGGAAGCTGGGACCCATGCGTGATCCCCAGCAACACCCCGTCGCCGATGCCTCCCGCCGCGCCCCCGAGGGCGCCGCGGCGGGACCCGATCCGGTCCTGTTCGAGGAGCGGTTGACGCCCTCCCCGGGGGTCTGGGCCGTGGCGCTCATGCTGGCGGCGCTGACGATCCTCGTGTTCGCGCCGATCGACCTCGGGCTGGGCATCGCCGCCGCCGTCGCGTTCTTCGCCGTCGAGGTCCTGATCCTGGTGGCCACCACCCCGCGCATCGTGGTGCGCGAACGCACCCTCCAGGTGGGCCGCGCCAGCATCGAACGGCACCACGTCGGTCAGGTCACGGGGTATCGCGGCGAGGACGCCCGGGCCCAGCGCGGCCCGCTGCTGCACGGGCTGGCCTTCGTGAACGTGCGCGGCTGGATCACGCCCGTCGTGCGGATCCAGCTGACCGACGAGCGCGACCGCACACCCTACTGGCTGACCAGCACCCGGCGTCCGGAGGAGCTGGTCGCGGCCCTCGGCGGGACCATGGCCCGGCAGGAGGGGGCGGCCGAGGACCGCTGACCGTCCCGGCGGCGGGGGCTCAGCCCTCGCAGTCGGTGCAGTAGATCAGGCCGTTCTTCTCACGCGCGGCCTGCGAGCGATGGCGGACCAGGAAGCAGGAGGCGCAGGTGAACTCATCCGACTGGGCGGGCAGCACCCGCACCATCAGCTCCTCACCCGAGAGGTCGGCGCCGGGCAGCTCGAACCCCTCGGCGGCCTCCGCCTCGTCCTCGTCCACGACGGCGGACTGGGTGTCCGTGCGCCGCGCCTTCAGCTCCTCGATGGAGTTCTGGCTCAGCTCTTCCTCGTTCTTGCGAGGGGCGTCGTAGTCAGTGGCCATGGGGTTTCACGCTCCGCTGGTGGGGGACGGCACCGGGACCGGTGCCGGCACTGCGCAGGCGGCGTCGTGGGCGGGCCACGCATCACCGGCCTGCGCCGTTGCGCGTAGATTGTGCACCATGGCCGAACCCGTGCCAAATGTTGACCGGCATGCTCGCCCAGGGCGGATTCGCGCGCGCGCGCCCCTCGCCCGGGCTGTGGTCTGCGGCCCGGCGGCTAGGATCGGGGCATGCCCGGCCGGGCGTCCACATGCCCGGTGACCAGAACACGACGTGGGAGGGACCACCGCCATGGCAGAGCTGCGACTGACCGGACCCACCGAGGACGGCGACGCGCTGCGCCTGTCGGGGCCGGAAGGTGAGGAGCACACGCTCGCCCTCTCCCCCTATCTGCGCCGGCTGGTCATCGAGGGCGCTGCGGCCGAGGACGGGCGACCGGCCGAGGACGGCCCCGCGGCCTGGCACGACATGACGGAGATGGACGTCCCCGGGACGGGCGACGAGGACGCCGAGGGACCGGTGGACGCGACGACGCAGGCCGACGATGCCGCGGAGGAGGGCGAGCGGGCTCCCGAGGCGCCCTCCGGCCCGGCCCGGCCGGACGAGGACCTCGCGCTCACCCCGCGCATCGACCCGCGGCCCGTGGCCGACGACGAGACCGCGGACGGCCCGACCCCGGCGCCGCTGACCGACCAGGAGTCCGTCAAGGCCGCCGCGACCCAGGAGGCCGTGCCCCTCACCCCCCGGGAGATCCAGCAGCGCATCCGTGCGGGCGCCTCCGTGGAGCAGGTGGCCCGGGAGAGTGGGAACGCCTTCTCGCGCATCCGCACCTACGGTCACCCCGTCCTGGCCGAGCGCGACTGGATCGCCCGGCAGGCCCGCGCCGTCGAGGTCTGGGTCGGCGGGCCCGACCTCTACTCCGACCTCGTCCAGGACGGCGGCCCCACGACGCTCGGCGAGCTCGCCGCGCACCGGCTCGCCGAGCTGGGCGTGGACGAGGCGAGCCTCGAGTGGGACGCGTGGCGCGAGGACCAGGCCGGCTGGACCGTGGCCGCCCGGTTCGCCGTGGCCGGTGCGAGGAGTCTGCCCACCCGCGAGGAGCCGCCGGCGCTCTGGACGTTCCGCCCGGCCGGACGCCACCTCGAACCCGAGAACGCCTGGGCCCGCGCCCTGTCCGAGGCGGAGGCCTGGGACCTGGTCCCCCGCGCCCCCGCGGCCGAACCGGTGACGGACGACGTGGACGCCGAGGACGCCGTGACCCCCGCGGGTGCGCACTCCCCGGCCGCCGACCGCGACGCCGATCTGCTGGAGATCCTGCGGGTGCGCCGGGGTCAGCGTGTGGGCGCGGACCTGGAGTCGGACGACGCGCTCGCGCACCTGATCGCCCGCGAGCACCAGGACCGGAGTCGGCGCGAGGCCGCCCAGGCGCCCGAGCGGCTCGCCCCGGTCGACGCCGAGGGGGCCCTGACGACCGCCGACGACGCCCCGGTCGTCGACGAGCCGGAGCCGGCCGCCGAGACCGACCGCGCCGAGGACACTGCCGCAGAGGTCGCGGTCGCGGAGGTCGCGGACGCGGGTGTCGAGGACGAGGGGGCGGAGCCCGCGCCCCGCGAGCGTGCCGCGCGCCCTGCCATGCCGACCGTCACGCCGCGCCCCCGGGCCCGCTCGGCCGCTCGCCGCGCGTCCGTGCCCAGCTGGGACGAGATCGTCTTCGGCCGCAAGGGCGACTGACCCCGGCCCGGCCCCGGGGCGGGCTCAGCGGTGCCAGGTGAGCAGCGGGACCTCCCGCTCGGCGCGCGTGGGCGCGCCGTGCTGGCCCACCATCTCGAAGGCGTGCGGGGGCACCCGCCGGCCGTCGTAGAGGGCCAGATCCCCGTGCACGGCGACGAGCAGATCCCCGATGCGGGCACGGACCCGGTCCTCGACGACGGCGCCGAACCAGCCGGCGTCGACGGCCTCGTCCCGCGTGAGCACCCACGCGTGCGCCCCGTAGCGCTCGGCCCAGGTGCGCCGCACCCTCGCGCGCACGTCCGGACCCGCGTCGGACCGGAAGTGCAGCTGCACGAGGCGGGGCTCCCCCGCGGTGTGCGCGATCCCCTCGAGCAGCGCGGGGTCGGCGAGCTCCCCGGCCTCGTCCAGGGCGGCGTAGTCCACGCGGCGCGACGGCGGCACGTCGACCATGCCGTGGTCGCCGGTGGCGAGCACCACCGTCCCGGCGGGCACGCGGTCCACCAGGCGCCGCACCGCCGCGTCGATCTCCTCGAGGGCGTGCAGCCACCGTTCCGAGCCCACGCCGTCCCGGTGGCCGGCCTTGTCCAGCTCGTTGACGTAGAAGTAGACGAGCGTGGGCATGCGCGCGTCCTTCATCACGCGTTCGGCGGCCTGGGCGCGGGCGATCAGGGTGCGACCGGCCACGAACCGGCCGCCACGCAGCCCCGCCCGTGTCAGGGCCGAACGCTCGAAGGCGGGCAGCGAGACCGTGACGGCGTCCACGCCGGCCGCGGCGGCGCGCTCGAACACGGTGGGCTTCGGCTGCCACCCCACCGGGTCGGTGGCCTCGTCCCAGCCGCCCAGCTGATTGATCACCACGTCCCGGTCCGGGTCGAGCACGTCGTAGCCGGCCACGCCGTGCTCCCCGACGTCCAGCCCGGTGCCCAGGCTCGTGAGGGAGGCGGCCGTCGTGGTGGGCACGGCCACCTCGAGGACGCGGCCGCCGTCGGCCATCGCCGAGCGCAGCGTGGGGGCGTGGCCGCCGAAGCGCTTCAGCAGGGACCGTCCGAGGCCGTCCACCAGGGCGACGACCACGCGGCGGCCCGCCGGGACCGCGAGCGCGTTCTCACAGCCCGGGACACCGAGGGCGGCCGCGGCGGAGGTCAGGACGGAGCGCAGGGCACGGTCGGCGGGGACCACGCCCGCGGGGAGGGCGGGCCCCGTCACGTGGTGGCCGCCAGGTGGGCGCGGCGCAGGGCCCGGGCGAAGGCCAGGGCGCCGTCGACGGCCCCCTGCCCGTCGGCGTCGGCGGCGACGCGGATCACGAGGTCCTCGCGGGTGGCGGTGCCGGTGTAGCCGTGGTCGAGGTCGCACTGGGGGTCGGCGCAGCCGGCGGGCTGCAGGTCCAGTCGCTGGCCTCCGGCCCACATCAGCCCGAGGGTCATCTCGGCCACGGGGTCGGACGGCCGGAAGCGGGCGGGGTCGGCGTGGCCGGTGGTCAGGACCACGGAGCCGAGGGCGCGGACCGGGACCATCTCGGTGGAGACCTGGGCGAGGACCGCCTGGCCGGCCGGGTCGGCGGCGTGGTCGTCGAGGTGGACGGCCAGCAGGGTGTCCCCGGCGAGCACGAGGGCCGTGATGTGCCGGTGGATCTCCTCGTAGTCGAAGTGCGTGTCCACGTGGACGAGGTGCGCGTCCGGGGTGCGGCCTTCGAGCTCGACGGCGATGGCGTGCGCCACGAGGTCCGGGTAGAAGCCGGCGCGGACGAGCGAGGCGTCGAGGCCGCCGCTGCCGTCCAGGGTGCGGGCCTCGCGCTGCCGGCCCTCGGCCTCGGGGGCGTCGGGGCGGTGGTCGGGACGGCCGGGCTCGTGACTCCTGCGGAACGGGCTCATGTCCCCCATGCTACGGGTCCGGTGCCGGGCCGTCCGGGCCCGCTGTGGACGGCCCGGTCAGCGGCCGCGCAGCGCGCGCCGGGCCGAGTCGGTGCGGCGGGCCGCGTTGGCGACGTGCACCTCGGCCTGCAGCACCGTCACGCCCTCGGGGGCGGCCAGCACGGGCGCGAAGCGCAGGCGGGCGACCTGCGGCAGGTCGTCCTTGAGGACGCTGACGCGGCCCACGAGGTCCTCCAGCGCGGCGAGGTTGACGGAGGGCACCCCGCCGGTGCCGCGCAGCTTCACGGCGGCGCGGGGGGCGCGGACCATGCGGGCCACGTCCCGGTCCGTGAGCGGGGGCACGCGGTGCACCCAGTCCCCCAGCAGGTCCGTGGCGTCGCCGGCGATGCCGAAGGAGACCACGGGGCCCAGCAGCGGGTCCTCGAGCGCCGTGAGCATGCAGGCCTGGCCGGCGGGGGCCATGGCCTGGACCTCGAGCTCGCGCACGCCGAACGGCGCGAGCAGACGGCGCATGTGCTCGACGTTGCGGCGCAGGGAGTCGGCGTCCACCACGTTCAGGCGGACGCCGCCCAGGTCGAGTCGGTGCCGCAGGTGGGGGTCCACGGCCTTGAGCGCCACGGGGAAGCCGAGCCGCTCGGCGGCCGCCACGGCCTCGTCGGCGGTCTCGAACCGGGCCGAGGGCAGCACGGTGATCCCGTAGTGGCCCAGCAGCGTCTCGGTCTCCTCGTCGGAGAGCCGGACGAGTTCGGTGCCCTCGGCACGCGCGGCGGCCGCCTCCACGAGCTCCTCGGCCTCGTGCGGGTGCAGGCCGGTCGGCTCGAGCGGCTCGCCGACCTCCTGGCGGCGCCAGTGGACGTAGTCCGCGAGCGCGCCGAGCACGGTCATGGCCTGCTGCGGCGACGGGTAGAAGGGCAGACCGGGCTGCAGGGAGCCGGGCTCGGCGTCGTCGTCGACGGGACCGGCGGCGCCGAGCGTGGCCCCGCGGTAGCGCGGGGAGACGACGTCGGTCAGGCAGCCGAGCACGGGGATGCGGGCGTCCCGGGTCGCGTCGGCGAGGGCGTGGGCCAGTCGCTCCGGCTCGTCGTCCGCCTGGTGCAGGCCGAGGCGGGCCAGCACCACGACGGCGTCGGCCTGCTCGTGGCGGACGGCGTCCCGGACGGCGGAGACCAGCGTCTCGGCGGGCGGGGCGATGCCCTGCTCGCTGCCGACGAGGCCGACGGTGGCCGTGACCTCCAGCCCGGCCTCGGCCGCGGCGTCGCGGCCCAGCCGGTCCAGGGCGAGGGAGTCGGCCACGAGGACGACGCGGTGGCCCGTGGGCAGCGGCTGGCTGGCCACGGCCATGAGGATGTCGAGCATGGCCTCGTGCGTGTGGGCCTCGAGCACGCCGGTCTGGTCGAGCATCGAGTCCACGGTGCCCTCGGGGGCCTGGGTGGTGCGGGTCTCGTGGCCCGGGGGCAGGAAGCGCCCGGTGACGTCGGAGCGGACCACCACGACGGGCTTGGTGCGGGAGAGCCGCCGGGCGATGCGGGAGAACTTGCGTGGGTTGCCGAACGACTCGAGGTACACACCGACGGCGGCGGTGTGGGGGTCCGCCTCGAAGAACTGCATGGCGTCGTTGCCCGAGACGTCCGCACGGTTGCCGGCGCTGATCGAGGTGGAGATCCCCACCCCGCGGCGCTTGACGCCGGCGGAGACCATGGCGCCGGCGGCGCCGGACTGGCTGAACAGCCCGACGGGGCCGCGCTGGGCCAGGCCCGGGGACGGGGAGGCGTTGAGGCGGATCGCGGGGTCGGTGCGGACCAGGCCGGCCGAGGCCGGGCCGATCACGCGCATGCCGTGGGCGCGGGCGAGGGAGACCAGGCGGCGCTGGGCCTCGAGCCCCTCGGCGCCGGCGTCGGCGTAGCCCGAGGTGAGGACCACGAGGCCCTGGGCCCCGGCCGCGGCGGCCTCGGGGATGAGGGCCTCGACCTCGTCGGCGGGCACAGCGACGACGACGAGGTCGACCGGCTCGCCGATGTCGGCCAGGGAGCGGTGGGCGGTGAGGCCCTGGACGTCCTCGGCGGCGCGGTTCACGGCGTGGACGGCTCCCGTGAAGCCCGCCTCGAGGACGTGGCGCAGCACGAGCGAGCCGACGGCCTGCGGATCGCGGGAGGCGCCGACGACGGCCACGGACGCGGGCTCGACCAGCTCGGCGACGCTGCGGGACTCGGCGCGGTGCTCGCGGGACTCGACGACGGCGCGCCACCGGGCGGTGGGGTCGATGGGGAACTCGACGGCCACGACGCCGTCCTCGAAGCGGCGAGTCACCTCGAAGCCGGACTCCTGGAACACCGAGAGCATCTTGCGGTTCTCGGGCAGGACCTCGGCGGTGAAGCGGCGGATGCCGTTCTCGCGGGCGGCCACGGCGAGGTGCTCCATGAGGATGGAGCCCAGTCCGCGGCCCTGCGCGGCGTCGGAGATGTTGAAGGCGACCTCCGCGGCGTCGGAGTCCCCGTAGCGGTCGTAGCGGCCCACGCCGAGCAGTCGGCCGCCGCGGGTGATCACGAACGCCACCCGGTCCCGGTGGTCCACGTGGGTGAACCGGTCCAGGTCCTTGGCGCTCAGCTCGGACTTGTACGTGAAGTAGCGCAGGTAGATGGAGTTCTCGGACTGCCCGGCGTGCATGCGCTGCAGCTCGGCGGCGTCCTCGGGCGAGATGGGCCGCAGGTGGGCCGTCGCACCGTCACGGAGCACCACATCGGCCTCCCAGTGGGAGGGATATCCGCGGACGGCTTCGGTCTCACCCATAGGATCACTGTAGACAATCCCCGACGCCGTGAGGACTCCCCGACCACCATGATGGCCCGTTCATCCCGTTCCCGCCCCGCCGAGCAGGACGCCCCGCGCCCGCTGCCGCTGGAGCAGGAGAACATCGTCGACGTCGACGTCTCCGAGGAGATGGAGGCGTCCTTCCTCGAGTACGCCTACTCGGTGATCTACTCGCGCGCCCTGCCGGACGCGCGCGACGGCCTCAAGCCGGTGCAGCGGCGCATCCTCTACATGATGTCCCGCATGGGCCTGCGCCCGGACCGCGGCCACGTGAAGTCCGCCCGTGTGGTGGGCGAGGTGATGGGCAAGCTGCACCCCCACGGCGACGCCGCGATCTACGACGCGATGGTCCGCCTCGCCCAGCCGTTCTCCCTGCGCCTGCCCGTGGTGGACGGGCACGGCAACTTCGGCTCGCTCGACGACGGCCCCGCGGCCCCGCGCTACACGGAGGCCCGCATGGCCCCGGCCGCCCTGGCGCTCACCGCGGACCTCGACGAGGGCACCGTGGACTTCGTCCCCAACTACGACAACCAGCTCCAGCAGCCGGCCGTGCTGCCCGCCGCCTACCCCAACCTGCTCGTCAACGGCACCACCGGCATCGCCGTCGGCATGGCCACGAACATGGCCCCGCACAACCTGCGCGAGGTCGTGGCGGGCGCGCGCCACCTGCTCGCGGACCCCGAGGCGGACCTCGAGGCGATCATGGCCCACATCCCCGGCCCCGACCTCCCCTCGGGCGGCCGGATCGTGGGGCTCGACGGCGTCCGCGACGCCTACGCGACCGGCCGCGGCACGTTCCGCATGCGGGCCGCCGTCGCCGTGGAGCAGGTCTCCGCGCGGCGCACCGGCCTGGTCGTCACCGAGCTGCCGTACGGCGTGGGCCCCGAGAAGGTCATCGAGCGGATCAAGGCCGGCGTCGACGCGAAGAAGCTCAGCGGCATCGCCGACGTCGTGGACCTGACGGACCGCAAGAACGGGCTGCGCCTGCAGATCGAGCTCAAGTCCGGGTTCAACCCCCAGGCCGTGCTGGCCGCCCTGTACCGGCACACCCCGCTCGAGGAGACGTTCGGGATCAACAACGTCGCGCTCGTCGACGGCCAGCCGCAGACCCTGGGCCTGCTGCCCCTGCTGCGGGTCTACGTGGACCACCGTCTGGACGTGGTGCGGCGCCGCACCGGGCACCGCCTCGGCAAGCACCGCGACCGCCTCCACCTCGTCGAGGGCCTGCTGCTGGCGCTCGTGGACATCGACGAGGTCATCGAGATCATCCGTTCCTCGGACGACACCACGGCCGCGCGCACCCGCCTCATGGGCGTCTTCGACCTCACCCAGGTGCAGGCCGACCACATCCTGGAGCTGCGGCTGCGCCAGCTGACGAGATTCTCCCGCATCGAGCTGGAGGCCGAGCGCGACGAGCTGCAGGCCGCGATCGCCGAGCTCGAGGCGATCCTCGCCTCCGACGCGCGGCTGCGTGAGGTGGTCTCGGCCGAGCTGCAGGCCGTCGCCGACGAGCACGGCGACGACCGGCGCACGGTCCTGCTCGAGGCCGAGACCGCCGCGGCCCCCGCCGCCGGGCCCGCACCGTCCGGGCCCACCCCCGCCGGCGCCGCGGAGGCCGGGGCGGACCTGATGGTCCCGGACACGGCGTGCTGGGCCCTGCTCTCCACCTCCGGACGCCTGCTGCGCACCGCGGACCGCACGCCGATCGCCCCGCAGGGCCGGCGCCGCAAGCACGACGCCTTCGCCTCCGTGGTCCCGACGACGGCCCGCGGCGAGATCGGGGCCCTCACCTCCGCCGGCGCGCTGCACCGCCTCCAGGCGGTCGACCTGCCGGCGGCCGGCGAGCCGTCCGCGGCCCCCGCGATGACCGCGGCCGTCCCCGCCGCGGAGCTGGTGCCCCTGGCCAAGGGCGAGACGCTCGTGGCCCTGGTCCCCCTGGACGCCGTCCTGGCGCTGGGCACCGCCCACGGGGTCGTCAAGCGCGTCCGGCCGGAATGGCCCCTGAACCGCCAGGTCGTCGACGCCGTCGCCCTGAAGGACGGCGATGCGGTGGTCGGCGCCGCCCCCGCCCCGGACGAGGCCGACCAGCTCGTCTTCCTCACCCGCACCGGCCAGCTGCTGCGCTACGCCGCCTCCGCCGTGCGCCCCCAGGGCCCGGCCGGCGGCGGTGTCGCGGGCATCCGGCTGGCCGCCGGGGACACGGTGCTCGCGTTCGGGGTGGCCCCCGCCGCCTCCCTCACCGAGACCGGTGCGGACGCCGCCGCCCACCCACGGCCCGCCGTCGTGGTGACCGTGACGGACGGCGAGGCGGACGTGCTCGGCTCCGCCCCGGGCTCCGTCAAGGTCACGCCGCTCGGGGAGTATCCGGCCAAGGGCCGCGGCACCGGCGGCGTGCGCGCCCACCGGCTGCTCAAGGGCGAGAGCGGCCTCGAGCTCGGCTGGATCGGCGCCGCGCCCGCGCTCGCGGCCTCCCGGGCCGGCGTGGCCCGCGCGCTGCCGATCGAGTACGGGCGCCGGGACGGCTCGGGCGTGCCCGTGGACCAGCGCATCGAGGCCGTCGGCGCCGGCGCCTCCCCCGAACTCGTCTCGGTCCCGCCCGCCGAGGACGACGCCGTGGCCGTGTCCGCGGACTGACCCCGGTCCGGGGCGAGCCTGTTCGCCTCGGGCCGATCGACGCCCCGGATGGGCGCCCCGCCCGACCCCTCCGATACAGTGGGCTGTCGTCTCACCGCAGGTGAGCGCCCCCCTCCCCCGACCCCCCGCAGATTGGTCCTGGTGACGAACGTGTCCGGCAACGCCAGCTACGAGTACTCCCGCGCCGCCCTCCTGGCGGTCACCGAGGTGGAGGCCCCCGTCGAAGTCACCTCGCGGGACCTCGACGACCAGCTGGCGGAGGTGCTCACCCGCCTGCGCCTGCCCGGCTCCCTCCTGGAGCGGGTGGCCGGTGTGCGCAGCCGACGGAACTGGGACGAGACCGAGGACTTCCAGGAGGCCGCCGCCCGCGCCGGCGTCGCGGCCCTGGAGCAGGCCGGCGTCCCCCGGGAGCGGGTGGGCCTGCTCGTGAACACGTCGGTCACCCGGGCCACGCTCGAGCCCTCCGTGGCCGTGCGGATCCATCACCTCATGGGGCTGCCGACCTCGGCGACCAACTTCGACATCACGAACGCGTGCCTCGGGTTCGTCAACGGCCTCATGCTCGCCTCCACCCTCGTGGACGCCGGCCAGATCGACTACGCGGTCGTGGTCGCCGCCGAGGACGCCTCGAAGGTGCAGGCCGCCACCGTGGCCAACCTGCACGCCGAGACCACGCACCGCGGCAACTTCATGGAGCAGTTCGCGTCCCTGACGCTGGGCTCCGGGGCCGCCGCCGCCGTCGTCGGCCGCATCGAGGACCACCCGGACGCCCATCGGATCGTCCGCGGGATCACCCGCGCCGGCACCGACCACCACGGCCTGTGCGTGGGCGACCACCACGGCATGTACACCGACTCCACCGCCCTGCTCAAGGACGGTCTCGAGCTCGTGATGGACGCGTGGCACGACGTCCCGGCGGAGTGGGCGTGGCCGGAGGCCGACCGGTTCATCACCCACCAGGTCTCGCAGATGCACACCGACGCGATCGCGGAGTCCGCCCACCTGGACCCGGCGCGCATCCCGACGACGTTCCCCACGCTGGGCAACGTCGGCCCGGCGTCGCTGCCCATCACCCTCGTGCGGGAGATGGACGCCCTGGAGGACGGGGACACGG
Source organism: Micrococcus sp. CH7 (assembly GCF_001595485.1). Lineage (NCBI taxonomy): Bacteria > Bacillati > Actinomycetota > Actinomycetes > Micrococcales > Micrococcaceae > Micrococcus > Micrococcus sp. CH7. The sequence goes on along the minus strand of NZ_LOSQ01000005.1, from coordinate 80,283 downwards.
TGGTCTGCCTGGGCGTGGGCTCGGGCCTGAACACCGCGATGCTCGAGATCGAATGGTGAGCTGAAGGAGCCAGAGCCATGCCCCAGATCCCCGCCGCCCCCGCCGCCCTGCCGCCGGCCGACCGACTGCCCGGCTGGGACCCGGCGTGGTCCCGCCTCGTGGAGATCCGCTCCGCCGCGGACCCGGAGGGGACCGTGCGGACGCTGCACGTGGCGGACACCGGTCCCGTGCTCGCCGCGGCCGGGGCGGAGATCGTCGGCACGATCGTGGCGGTGCACGGCAACCCGACGTGGTCCTGGCTGTGGCGGTCCCTGCTCGCGGAGACCGTGCGCCGGGCACGCCGGGGCATGGCCGCGTGGCGCGTCGTGGCGCCGGACCAGCTGGACATGGGCTTCTCCGAGCGCCTCGCGCACGCGGGCTCCCCGTCCGCCGCGTCGATGGGCCGTGCCGGCGACACCTACCGCACGCTGGGCGGCCGCATCGCCGACCTGGACGCCCTGCTGGCGGCTCTCGGGCTGCGCGACCTGGCAGCCACCGGCCACCCGCTGATCACGCTCGGCCACGACTGGGGCGGTGTCGTGTCCCTCGGCTGGGCGGCGCGTCATCCGGAGCTGGTGGCCGGCGTCGCGACCCTGAACACCGCGGTCCACCAGCCCGAGGGGGCGCCGATCCCCGCCCCGCTGCAGGCCGCCCTCGCCGGGCCCGTCCTGCCGGCCTCCACCGTCACCACGGACGCCTTCCTCTCCGTGACGACCTCCCTCGCCACCCCGGCCCTCGACCGCGAGACGCGGGCCGCCTACCACCTGCCCTACGACACGGCGGCCCGACGCGGCGGCGTCGGCGGCTTCGTCGCGGACATCCCGGCCGACCCCGGCCACGGCAGCCATCCCGAACTGCAGCGGGTGGGCGAGGACCTCGCCGCCCTGGGCCGTACCGACGTGCCCGCCCTCATCCTGTGGGGCGCCGACGACCCGGTCTTCCTGGACCGCTACCTCGACGACCTCCGCGACCGCCTGCCCCACGCGCGCGTGCAGCGTTACGAGCGGGCGGGGCACCTGCTCGTGGACGACCGCGACATCACCGCGCCCCTGCTGCAGTGGGCCCAGCTGCTGCGCGGCGGCCAGCTCTCCGACCCCGCCTCGGGGCTGCCGGGCCCCGTCCCGCACGCCACCGCCGACGCGGCCGCCGACCCGGGCCTGGAGGTGGACCTCGGGGAGGAGCCCGGAGCCCGCGAGCCCGGCGTGGTCCGGCTCTGGGACCACCTGCGCGACTGGGGCGCCCCCGGCTCGGACCACCGCGAGTACACCGCGCTGGTGGACATGGCCGGCGCCCAGGCCGGCCGCTCGCTCGTGGGCACCGCCCGCCGCCCCGTGGCCGTCACCTGGGGTGAGCTGCAGGAGATGGTCTCGGCCATCGCGACCGGGCTGTGGGCCGCGGGCATGCGACCGGGCGACCGGGTCGCCATGCTCGTGCCGCCGGGTCGCGACCTGTCGGCGGCCCTGTACGCCGTGCTGCGCGTGGGCGCCGTCGCCGTGGTGGCGGACCAGGGCCTCGGGGTCAAGGGCATGACCCGGGCGATGAAGTCGGCCCGCCCCCGCTGGATCATCGGCCGCACCCCCGGTCTGACGCTGGCCCGCGCCCAGTCCTGGCCGGGCACCCGGATCTCCGTGACCGAGCCGGGCGCCGCCCAGCGCCGCCTGCTCGACGTCTCCGACTCGCTCTACGCGATGGTGGACCGCCACCGCGACCCGGCCACGGGCGACGCCGTCGACGAGTACGGCACCGTGCTGCCCGAGCCCGCCCTGGACGCGGACGCCGCGGTGCTGTTCACGTCCGGCTCCACGGGCCCGGCCAAGGGCGTCGTGTACACGCACGAGCGGCTGGGCCGCCTCGTGGCGCTGATCTCCCGCACCCTGGGCATCCGCCCGGGCGGCTCCCTGCTGGCCGGCTTCGCCCCGTTCGCGCTGCTCGGACCCGCCCTCGGCGCCGCGTCCGTCTCCCCGGACATGGATGTCACCCAGCCAGCCACCCTCACCGCGCAGAAGCTGGCCGACGCCGCGATCGCCGGGCAGTCGAGCGTGCTGTTCGCCTCCCCCGCCGCCCTGGCGAACGTGGTCGCGACCGCCGACGGCCTCGACGCGCCCCGGCGCGAGGCGCTCGACGCCGTGCGTCTCGTGCTCTCGGCCGGCGCCCCCGTGCACCCGCAGCTGATGCGTCAGGTCTCGGACCTGATGCCGAACGCCCGGGTCCACACGCCGTGGGGCATGACCGAGGGGCTGCTGCTCACGGACATCGACGGCGCCGAGGTGCAGCGCCTGCGCGCCGCCGACGACGAGGGCGTCTGCGTGGGCTCCGCGCTGCCCACGGTGTCCCTGGCCATCGCGCCGCTGCTCGAGGACGGCAGCGCCGAGGACGTCATCCTCGACCCCGCGCGGGGCCACGGCGTCCTCGGCGAGATCGTGGTCAGCGCCCCCCACCTGAAGGACCGCTACGACGCGCTCTGGCACACCGACCAGCAGAGCAAGCGCGACGGGCTGTGGCGGCGGGACGGCCGGGTATGGCACCGCACCGCCGACGTCGGCCACTTCGACGCCGAGGGCCGCGTCTGGCTCGAGGGTCGGCTCCAGCACGTGATCACCACGCCCGAGGGCCCGGTCGGTCCGGGTGGGCCCGAGAAGACCGTCGACGCGCTCGGGCCGGTGCGACGCAGCGCCGTCGTCGGCGTCGGGCCCCGGGGCACGCAGGCCGTGGTCGTCGTCGTGGAGGCGGCCGTGCCGGCCACGCGCCCGGCGCGGCGCCCGGGTCACCACCGGGACGGCCGGCCCAAGCAGGGCCTCGCCCCGACCGCGCTGGCCTCCGCCGTGCGCGCGGCCCTCGAGCCGCTGCCGGTGGCCGCGGTGCTCGTGGCCGATGAGATCCCCACGGACATCCGGCACAACTCCAAGATCGACCGCGCCCGGGTGGCCGACTGGGCGGAGGCCGTGCTCGCCGGCGGGAAGGTGGGTGCGCTGTGAGCGGCTTCGGCTACGACGTCGACCTCGACGCCGCCGGGATGCCCGACCTCGTCGAGCGCCTCGCGTCGCGCCGCGTCCTGGTGACCGGCGCCTCGGGGCTGCTGGGTGCGGGCGTCGCCCGGGTGCTCGCCGATGCCGGCAACGACGTGACCACCCTGCAGCGGCGTCCGTCGGGCGTGCCCGGTGCGCGGGACGTGCGCGGGTCCGTGACCGACCCGGCCGCCGTCGAGGAGGCCCTGACCGGCGCGGACACCGTGGTGCACGTGGCCGCGAAGGTGTCCGTGTCCGGCCCCGAGCACGAGTACGAGGCCGTGAACGTGGAGGGCACGCGCATCCTGTTGCACGCCGCACAGCGCCACGGCGTGCGACGCTTCGTCCACGTCTCCTCCCCCTCCGTGGCGCACGCCGGCGACTCCATCGTCGGCGAGGGCGCCGGAGCCGCCAGCCCCGAGCACGCGCGCGGACCCTACGCGCGCACGAAGGCGGCCGGCGAGCGACTGGCCCTGGCCGCCGACCGCGACGACTTCCGCGTCCTGGTGCTGCGCCCCCACCTGATGTGGGGGCCCGGGGACCTGCAGCTCACCGACCGGATCGTGCAGCGCGCGCGGGCCGGGCGAATGCCCGTGCTCGGCACGGGCGCTCCCCTGGTCGACACGCTGTACACGGCCAACGCCGTCGAGGCCGTGGTGGCGGCTGTGTCCGCGGCCGACGTGCACCACGGCGAGGCCCTCGTGGTCACCAACGGCGAGCCGCGACCGGTCGGCGAGCTGATCCGCCAGATCGCGCTGGCGGGCGGCGCCGCGGAGCCCGAACGCCGCGTCCCGGCGGGCCTGGCCCGGCGCGCCGGTGCCCTGATCGAGCGGGCGTGGGAGCGGGATCTGTTCGGGCTGCGGTCCCGGGGCGTGGGCTCCGACGACGGCGAGCCGCCGCTGACCGAGTTCCTCGCCGAGCAGCTCTCGACCGCCCACTGGTTCGACCAGCGTCGCACCCGTGAGGTCCTCGCGTGGACGCCGACCGTGAGCATCGACGAGGGCCTGCACCGCGTCGCGGCGTACTACCGCGACCGCTGACGCCCGCCGCGGCCGGAACGAGCGCCCGTCCCGAGCTTTCGTTCGGAAAACGGCGCGGGTCACGCCGCTTTCGTTCGGGAAACGGCGGCGGCCGCGCCGCCGTTTCCCGAACGAAAGCGGAGGGTCAGGCGTCGATGCGCTCGCGGTCCAGCTCGTCGGCGTGGGAGACGATGAAGTCCTTGCGCGGGGCCACCGCGGAACCCATGAGCAGGTCGAAGACGCGCTCGGCGGCCTCCACCTCGGCGATGTTCACGCGGCGGAGCATGCGGTGGCGCGGGTCCATGGTGGTCTCGGCCAGCTGGTCCGCGTCCATCTCGCCCAGACCCTTGTAGCGCTGGATCGGCTCGCGATACGAGCGGCCCTCCCGCTCCAGGCGGGCGAGCGTCGCGTGCAGCTCCTGCTCGGAGTACGTGTAGATGACCTCGCGTTCCTTGACGCCCCGGGTCACCGCCTCGATCCGGTGCAGCGGCGGGACGGCCGCGTACACGCGCCCGGCCTCGACCATGGGCCGCATGTAGCGGAAGAAGAGCGTCAGCAGGAGGGTGCGGATGTGGGCACCGTCCACGTCCGCGTCCGTCATCAGCACGACCTTGCCGTAGCGGGCCGCATCCAGGTCGAAGCTGCGCCCCGCACCACCCCCGACGACCTGGATCAGCGCCGCGCACTCGGCATTGGCCAGGATGTCCGAGACGGAGGCCTTCTGCACGTTCAGGATCTTGCCCCGGATCGGCAGCAGGGCCTGGAAGTCGGAGGACCGGGCCAGCTTGGCGGTGCCGAGCGCCGAGTCGCCCTCGACGATGAACAGCTCGGAGGAGGCGACGTCGTTGCTGCGGCAGTCCGCCAGCTTGGCCGGCATCGTCGAGGTCTCCAGGGCGTTCTTGCGCCGCTGGTTCTCCTTGTGGGTGCGCGCGGAGATGCGCGACTTCATCTCGGCGACGACCTTCTCCAGCAGCGTGTGCACCTGCTGCTTCTGGGCGCGGGCCGTGGAGGTGAGGCGGGCGGTCAGCTGCTTCTCCACCACTTGGGAGACGATCCGCCGCACCGCGGAGGTGCCGAGGATCTCCTTGGTCTGCCCCTCGAACTGCGGCTCGGCGAGCCGCACCGTCAGGACGGCGGTCATGCCGGCCAGCACGTCGTCCTTCTCCACCTTGTCCGACCCGGCCTTGAGCCGGCGCGCGTTGGCCTCCACCTGGGCGCGGAACGCCTTCAGCAGTGCCGCCTCGAACCCGGACTGGTGGGTGCCGCCCTTGGGCGTGGCGATGATGTTCACGAAGGACCGGAACACGGTGTCGTAGCCGACGTCCCAGCGCAGGGCGACGTCCACCTCGCACGTGCGCTGCACATCCTGCATGGAGGTGCGCCCGTCCTCGCCGAGCACCGGGACCCGCTCCTTGAAGGTGCCGGAGCCCTGGATCCGCCACACGTCCGTCACCGGGGTGGCGGGCGTGAGGTGCTCCACGAACTCGGAGATGCCGCCGTCGTACTGGAAGACCTCCTCGACCGGGCCGTCGGCGCCGGGCGTGCCGGGTCGGCGGCGCAGGTCCTTGACCGTGATCCGCAGGCCCGGGATCAGGTAGGCGGTCTGGCGCGCCCGCGCCTGGAGCTCCTCGGCGGAGAACGTCGCGTCCTTCACGAAGATCTGCTCGTCCGCCCAGTAGCGCACGCGCGTGCCGGTCTGCCCACGTTTGGCCTTCCCGACGACGTCCAGCGGCGAGGCGTCCGTGGACGGCTCGAACGGGGCGTCCGGCGACGGGCGCGACCCGTCCTGGAAGCGGCCCGGCTCGCCGCGCCGGAACGACATCTGATGGACCTTGCCCCCGCGCAGCACCTGCACGTCCAGGCGCGAGGACAGGGCGTTGACCACCGACGCGCCCACGCCGTGCAGGCCGCCCGAGGCGGCGTAGGAACCGCCGCCGAACTTGCCGCCGGCGTGGAGCTTGGTGAACACCACCTCGACGCCGGACAGACCGGTGCGCGGCTCCACGTCCACGGGGATGCCGCGCCCGTTGTCCTCGACCTCGACGGAGCCGTCCGGATGCAGGGTGATCTCGATCGACTGCCCGAAGCCGGCCAGAGCCTCGTCCACCGAGTTGTCGATGATCTCCCAGAGGCAGTGCATGAGGCCGCGGGAATCGGTGGAGCCGATGTACATGCCCGGCCGCTTGCGGACGGCCTCGAGCCCCTCCAGCACGGAGAGGTGGCGGGCGTTGTACTCGGTGTTCGCGGGCACGGGGCGGGCCTTTCGGTGGACGACGGCGGCCGGTCCAGCCTACTCCGCGGGCCGGACACGCCAGGATCCGAGCCGGACCTCCCGGGCCGCCCGGCCCGGGCGCTTGCGTACGCGGGTGGCGAAACGCGGGTGCGGGGCGGGCGCGCGGGGAAGTTCCCTGCCATCCTTGCTGTTCCATGGGACAAGAGGAGGACCGGCCCGCCCCACCGGCGTCGTCGCCCTCCAGCCCCGAGAGACCCGAGGAGGACACCATGTCCATCACCGCCGTGGCCGAGCCGGCCGCCCTCACCCGTTCCGACCGCTGCGACCGCTGCGGCGCGCAGGCCTACGTCCGCGCCGTGCTGCACTCCGGCGGTGCCCTCCAGTTCTGCGCCCACCACGCCCGCGCCGTCGAGGACGCGCTGCGTCCCCAGGCCGCGCTGTGGCAGGACGAGACGGACCGCCTCACCGCCGGCGCCTGAGGCGCCCGGCATGACGAAGGGCCGGACCCCCGCGGGGGTCCGGCCCTTCGTCATGCCGCTCCGACTCAGTCCAGGTAGTCCCGGAGCACCTGCGAGCGGGAGGGGTGACGCAGCTTGGACATGGTCTTCGACTCGATCTGGCGGATCCGCTCGCGCGTCACTCCATAGACCTTGCCGATCTCATCCAGCGTCTTGGGCTGTCCGTCGGTCAGGCCGAAGCGCATGGCGACGACACCGGCCTCGCGCTCGGAGAGCGTGTCGAGCACCGAGTGCAGCTGCTCCTGGAGCAGCGTGAAGGAGACGGCGTCCGCGGGCACGACGGCCTCGGAGTCCTCGATCAGGTCGCCGAACTCGGAGTCGCCGTCCTCGCCGAGCGGGGTGTGCAGGGAGATGGGCTCGCGGCCGTACTTCTGCACCTCCACGACCTTCTCCGGGGTCATGTCCAGCTCCTTGGCCAGCTCCTCCGGGGTGGGCTCGCGGCCGAGGTCCTGGAGCATCTGCCGCTGCACGCGGGCCAGCTTGTTGATGACCTCCACCATGTGCACCGGGATGCGGATGGTGCGGGCCTGGTCCGCCATGGCGCGGGTGATGGCCTGACGGATCCACCACGTGGCATACGTGGAGAACTTGAAGCCCTTGGTGTAGTCGAACTTCTCGACGGCGCGGATCAGGCCGAGGTTGCCCTCCTGGATGAGGTCCAGGAACAGCATGCCGCGGCCGGTGTAGCGCTTGGCCAGGGAGACCACCAGACGCAGGTTGGCCTCGAGCAGGTGGTTCTTGGCCTTGCGCCCGTCCGCGATGATCAGCTGGATGTCCCGGCGCTCGCGGTAGTCGTCGGAGGCCTCGTGCTGCACGACGTGCTCGGCGTAGAGGCCGGCCTCGATGCGCATGGCCAGGTCCACCTCCTGCTCGGCGTTGAGCAGGGCGACCTTGCCGATCTGCTTCAGGTAGTCCTTCACCGGGTCCGCCGTGGCACCCGCCACGACCACCTGCTGCACCGGGGCGTCGTCCTCGGAGTCGTCCATGACGAACGCGCCCTTGGACTGGGCCACCTTCTGGCCCGTGGCGGCCTTCGTGCCAGTCACGGCCTCCGCGTCCATCGCCGGGCGCTCCGGAGCGTCCGAGCCGTCCGCGTCCGCGTCGTCCGAGTCCTCGGTGGCGGTCTCGTCCTCCACCACGTCCTCCTCGACGGCGTCGGCGGCCTCGGTGCGCTCGCGCGCCTGGACGAGCTCCTCGTCGTCCTCGGCCTGCTCGGCGGAGGCGGCGGACGCGGTGGCCTTCTTGCCCCCGGTCGTGGCGGTCTTCTTCGCGGCGGTGGTCTTGGCCGTGGCGGTGGTCTTGGCCGCGGTGGGCTTCCGGGTCGCCTTCTTCTTGGCCGTCGGCGTGGCAGCGGTCTTGGTCGCCGCCGACTTCGTCGCGGTCGTCCGCGTCGTGGCGCTCTTCGTGGCTGCCGACTTCTTGGCTGCCGACTTCTTGGCTGCCGTGGAGCGGGTGCGCGTGGTCGTGGCCTCGGAGGCAGTGGTCTCCTTGCCGTCCTGCACACCGCTGGTCGTCGAAGTGGTCACTCGAGGCCTTTCCGTCTCGTCCGCGGCCACCCGCGGATCCTTGCAGTCCATAGACACGTGACCCTGTCAAGTCGCGGCCTCGGACGACCGACGTCGTCCGGGCCCGCCGACTGCAGGGTCCGTGAGTGCCAACGACGGCTGAGACCGATCTATTCCGAACCCGGGAAACGGGCTGCGGTCGGCCGTGCCGTCGTGAAGCCGCATCATTCTCTCATGGGCGGCCACCGTCGGGCCGCCACGCGGTGGCCGGGTCGGTCGCCCAGCCTGCGACGCACCCCGCGGCCACGATGCGTCGCAGGACGGAGACGAACGGGTCGCCGGGACTCAGCGCCGCCGCCGCGGTCAGGTGGGCGTCCGCGTCGGAGCCGTGGCCGCGGGCCCAGCCGACCCACCCGGCCAGTGCCAGGGCCTGAGCCGCCACGGCCGGCGTCGCGACGGGCACGAGCGCGCGCAGCCCCGCCCGCAGGGCGTCCAGCCGGTCCCAGGCCGGCGCCCGGCGCGAGGCCGCGGTGAGGATCCGTTCCTCGTCCCCCGGATCCCCCGTGGCCGCGCCGGACGGCGCGGCGGCATGGAGCAGCAGGCCGTCGCGCCAGGCCGGACGCGTCAGCGGCGAGCCCAGCACGGCGGGGGCGGGCGCACCGCGGCCACGCGCCGTGCCGGTCAGCACCGGCTCCCACTGCGCCAGCCACGCGCGGCGTGCCGGGGGCGCGTCCTGCTCGGGCGGCCGCCACCGCGCGTCGTCGGGCCGGGCCGCGGCGGGACCACGACGCGGGACCGGGTCGGACACCGCCGCGCGGTCCCAGACCGAACCGCGGGTCATCAGGTGCAGGGACAGCGGCGCGGCTCGGGGGTCGAGGGTGCCCTCCTCGGCGATGCTGCTCCCCCACCAGGGGCGCGCCCGTCCGTGCGCGCACGTCCAGGCCGCGGCCAGGGGGCGACCCGCGGACGCCAGGGCGTCGTCGAGCGCCGCGGCCCAGCCGGGACGGGTCAGCGTGGCTCGGGCGCCGTCCGGCAACGCGAGGCAGAGCGTCGCGTCCGCTGCCGCGTCCCGCCGGCACACCTCGGCCACGGCGCAGGCCCAAGCGTCGACGTCGACCTCCTCGGGAGGCAGATCGACCCGCACCACAGCGCGCAGGCGCCCGTCGTGCAGGGTGAGGAGGACGAGGCTGTCCTCGGGCAACCGCCCGAGGGCGTGGCCGACGTAGGCGAGCAGGTCCTCCGGGCCGCGGGCCGGCAGGACGGGGGCGTCGAGCGAGGTGGGGGCTTCCATGCCGCCACCCTCGCCGACCGGGCCCCCGCGGTGGAATCAGTCCCCGTCGTCGGTGGACGGACGGCCGGGTCCGTCCTCCTGTGCAGGAGCGGACCCGCCGCCGGCGTCCCGCGCGGCGAGGTACGCCTCGACGGCGGAGGCGAGTTCGTCGCCGTCGGGCAGGCCCTGCTCGGTCTCGAGCAACGACCGCTCCTGGTCCTCGGCGTTCTGGTCGTAGTTGCGCTCCAGGCCGGCGATCATCTGCTGGATCTCCCCGGACCCGGAGACCTGGCGCTCCAGCTCGGCCTCGATGTCCCGCGAGGCGTCTCGCAGGTCGTCCGAGGGCAGCATGAGCCCCATGGCGGCCCCCGCGTACTCGAGCGCGGCCACGGCCGCCTGGGGGAAGGACGCCTCGGCCACGTAGTGCGGCACATGGACGGTGTAGCCCGCCGTCGGCAGGTCCGCCTCCTCGGCGCGCAGCTCCAGCATCTGCAGCAGCCCCGCGACGATGTCCGCCTGCGGGCTCCAGGTGGACAGCCCCTCGACGGCCTCGGCGCGGGACCCGTGGGTCGTGACCCCGAGCCGCCGCGTGTGCGGCACGGGCAGCGGGGCCGCGTCGAGGAACGTGAGCGAGTCCACCTCCCACTCCTGCGCGAGGCCGAGCACGGCCTCCGTCACCGCCTGCCACCGGAAGTCCGGCTCGGGGCCGGACAGCAGCAGGAAGGGGTGGCCGAGCAGGTCCTCGACCAGCTGCACCTCGAGCGCGGGCAGGCGCAGATCGCGGTAGCGGTCCCGGTCGAACCGGAGCCGGGGACGCCGGGCGCGGTAGTCGAACATCGAGTCGACGTCGAAGGAGACGACGGTCCGATGGGTCAGGTGCTCATGCAGGGCGGCCCGCACCTGCCGAGCGACCCGGCCCGCGTCCATGTGCCCGGTCAGGGCCACGAGCATGCCCAGGCCGGGGGGCACGGGCGCCCCCTCATGACGGGTGTACAGCGGCGCGGCGTCCTGCACGTCTCGTTCCCCTTCCGGTGGTCTGTCTGCGGGAGAGCCGTCCCCGCCGCCCGGATGGCGACGGACGCGGATCCCTCCCTATCCTCTGGCGTCAGTCAACCACGGCACGGCACACTCCTATTCCGCGCCCGCGCGCCCTGGACGGGCGCGCGAGCCCTCTGGCTAGGATGACGCGGGACGGCCCGGCCCACCCCGCCGGGCGCATCCCCCCACCCCCGGAAGAGAGGCCCGTCCGTGATCACCCTGGACCGCCCGACCCTGACCGCCTGTGCCCTGGAGGACCTGACCGCCTCCGCCCTCGTGGTGGGGGTGGGCACCGGCCCGGACGGCCCCGTGCTCCTGACGGACGCGCTGCCGGCCGAGGCGGCCACCGCCCTCGAGGCCTCGTTCGAGCTGCTGGGCGTGCGGGGCGCCGAGGACGAGATCCACCGCCTCCCGGGCCTGGACGGCGTGCCGGTGCCGCTGCTGGTCCTGGCCGGCGTCGGCGGTCTGGACGACGACGGCGAGGCCGCGGACGAGTCCCTGCGCCGCGCCGCCGGGGCTGCCATGCGCTCCCTGGCCGGCACCGACGCCGTGGCCCTGGCCCTGCCGGCCGACACCCCGGCCCGACTGGCCGCCGTCGCCGAGGGCGCCGTCCTGGGCGCGTACGCCTTCACCGCCCAGAAGTCCGAGCGCGCCCGCGCCGAGACGGACACGTCCCGTCCCGTCCGCGAGGTCGAGGTCGTCACCCCGCTCGCCGCCGCGGACGCCGACCCCGTGCTGCGCCGGGCCGCCGTCGTGGGCGACGCGGTCTGCGCCGTGCGCGACCTGGTGAACACGGCCCCCTCGCACCTCTACCCGGCCACGTTCGCGGACGCCGTCGCGGAGGACCTCGCGGACTCGTCCGTGAGCGTGGACGTGTGGGACGAGGACCGCCTACGCGCCGAGGGCTTCGGCGGCATCCTCGCGATCGGCCAGGGCTCCTCCCGCCCGCCGCGGCTCGTGCGCATCGAGCACGCGCCGGCCGACGCCGCCGCGCACATCGCGCTGGTGGGCAAGGGCATCACCTTCGACACGGGCGGCATCTCGCTGAAGCCCGCCGCCTCGATGATGACGATGAAGTCGGACATGGCCGGCGCCGCCACCGTCTTCGCCGTCGTGCGCGCCGCCGCGGCCCTGGACGTCCCTGTGAAGGTGACCGGCTGGCTGGCGCTGGCCGAGAACATGCCCTCGGGCACCGCCATCCGCCCGTCCGACGTCATCACGATGTACGGCGGCAAGACCGTGGAGGTCATGAACACGGACGCCGAGGGCCGCGTCGTCATGGCCGACGCCCTCGTGGCGGCCACCGACGAGCGACCCGACGCGGTGCTCGACGTGGCCACCCTCACCGGTGCCCAGCTGGTCGCCCTCGGCGTGCGCCACACGGGCGTCATGGGTGACGACGCGCTGCGCGACGAGGTCGTCGCCGCGGCCGACGCGGCCGGGGAGCTCGCGTGGGGCATGCCCCTGCCGGAGCAGCTGCGCGCCTCGCTCACTTCGCGCGTCGCGGACATCTCCAACATGGGCGACCGCTTCGGCGGCATGATGACCGCCGCCACCTTCCTGCGCGAATTCGTCGACGCCGGACGGTCGGAGGGCGACGCCGCCGCACGGACCCCCTGGGCCCACCTCGACATCGCCGGCCCCTCCTTCAACGAGTCGGCCGCGTACGGCTACACCCCGCAGGACGCCACCGGCGTGATGGTGCGGACCCTGTTGGGTCTCATCGAGGGGCGTGCCCGGTAAGGTTGGTCCCGATGTCCACCGCGTCCCCGGCCGCGCGGCCCGCCGCCGACGGCCGGGGGTGGCGGTGACGCACCACCACCACGATCCACCGACCCCAGCACCAAGGAGCAACATCGTGGCCGACAAGGCAACCGCTCAGGAATTCGACGTCCTCGTCCTCGGCGGTGGCTCCGCCGGGTACGCCGCAGCCCTGCGTTCCGTGCAGTACGGCAAGTCCGTCGCCCTCGTGGAGAAGTCCAAGGTCGGCGGCACCTGCCTGCACTGGGGCTGCATCCCCACGAAGGCCTACCTGCACGCCGCCGAGGTGGCCGATGAGACCCGCAACGCCGCCAAGTTCGGCGTCAACGCGACCCTCGAGTCCGTGGACATGGCGAAGGTGCGCGACTACAAGGACGGCATCGTCGCCGGCAAGCACAAGGGCCTGGCCGGCCTGCTGAAGATGCGCAAGGTCCAGGTCATCGAGGGCGAGGGCAAGCTCGTCTCGAAGAACGAGGTCGAGGTCGACGGCACCCGTTACACGGCGGAGAACATCGTGCTGGCCTCCGGCTCCGTGGCCAAGACCATGGGCCTGCCCATCTCCAAGAAGATCATGACCTCCACGGAGGCCCTCGAGCTGGACTACACCCCGAAGTCGGCCATCGTGCTCGGCGGCGGTGTCATCGGCTCCGAGTTCGCGTCCCTGTGGAACTCCTTCGGCGTCGACGTCACCATCATCGAGGGCCTGAAGACCCTGGTCCCCAACGAGGACCCGGCGATCATCAAGGTCCTCGAGCGCGAGTTCAAGAAGAAGGGCATCAAGACCAACCTGGGCACGTTCTTCGACAAGGTCGAGGAGACCGACTCGGGCGTCAAGGTGACCCTCGCGGACGGCAAGGAGTTCGAGGCCGAGGTCTGCCTCGTCGCCGTCGGCCGCGGCCCGAACACCGAGGGCCTCGGCTACGAGGAGCAGGGCGTCAAGATGGACCGCGGCTTCGTCCTCACCGACGAGCGTCTGCACACCGGCGTCGGCAACATCTACGCCGTGGGCGACATCGTTCCCGGTCTGCAGCTGGCGCACCGCGGCTTCCAGCAGGGCATCTTCGTGGCCGAGGAGATCGCCGGCAACAAGCCGATGGTCGTCGAGGACATCAACATCCCGAAGGTCACCTTCACCGAGCCGGAGATCATGTCCGTGGGCTACACCCAGCCCAAGGCGGAGGAGAAGTTCGGCAAGGACAACGTCGAGGTCGCCGAGTACAACCTGGCCGGCAACGGCAAGTCCTCGATCCTCGGCACCGGCGGCATCATCAAGATGATCCGCCAGAAGAACGGCCCGATCGTGGGCGTGCACGGCATCGGCAAGCGCATCGGCGAGCAGATCGGCGAGGCGCAGCTCATCGTGAACTGGGAGGCCTACCCCGAGGACGTCGCCCAGTTCGTGCACGCGCACCCCACGCAGAACGAGGCCCTGGGCGAGGCCGCCATGGCCCTGTTCGGCCACCCGCTGCACAGCTGACCCACCGCACTGACCATCCCGGGTCCGTGCGTCGGGCCCACCTCGCAACCCCGGGTGGGCGCCCCCGGCGCCCACCCCTCATGAGGAGCATCGGAACCATGTCTGAAACCGTGAACCTGCCCGCCCTGGGCGAATCCGTCACCGAGGGCACCGTGACCCGCTGGCTCAAGGCCGTCGGCGACGAGGTCGCCGTCGACGAGCCCCTGGTGGAGGTCTCCACCGACAAGGTCGACACCGAGATCCCGTCCCCCGTGGCCGGCGTGCTCGAGGAGATCCTGGTCGAGGAGGACGACACGGTCGAGGTCGGCGCCCCGCTGGCCACGATCGGCGACGGCTCCGGCGGCGGCTCCGCCGACGCGTCGGAGGACGACGCCGCGGCCGAGGAGCCCGCCGTCGAGGAGGCGCAGCAGGACGACGCCCAGCAGGAGCCCGCAGGCGAGCCGGCTCCGGAGGAGCGCGCCTCCACCGACCAGGGCTCGGACGGGGCCCCGTCGGCCGGCGGCGAGGCCTCCGAGGTCACCCTGCCCGCGCTGGGCGAGTCCGTGACCGAGGGCACCGTGACCCGCTGGCTGAAGTCCGTCGGCGACGAGGTCGAGGTCGACGAGCCGCTGCTCGAGGTCTCCACCGACAAGGTCGACACCGAGATCCCCTCCCCCGTGGCGGGCACCCTCCTGGAGATCCGTGCGGAGGAGGACGACACCGTCGAGGTGGGCGCCGTCCTCGCACTCGTCGGCTCCGGCTCCGCCGGCGGCGGCTCCGCCCCGTCGGAGGGCTCCTCCGGTCAGGACGAGGCGTCCGCCGAGGAGATCGAGGACAAGGCGACCGAGGCCGAGGCCCCCGAGGAGACCGAGGAGGCCGCCGAGGCCGCCGGCGCCGAGAAGTCGGAGAAGACGCCGGAGGCGTCTCCGTCCGAGGAGGCCTCCCGGCGCGAGTCCGCCGAGCGCGACTCCGCGCAGGCCGAGTCCGCCGAGGCGCCCTCCGCCACCGAGCCCGGCCAGGGCTACGTGACCCCGCTGGTGCGCCGCCTGGCCCACCAGAACAACGTGGACCTGTCCACGGTTCGCGGCACGGGCGTCGGCGGCCGCATCCGCAAGCAGGACGTGCTCGCCGCCGCGCTGGCCTCGCAGGCCGCCGCGGGCGGGTCCGAGGCTCCGGCCGAGCAGGCCTCCGAGGCTGCCGCCCCGTCGTCCGCCCCGGCCGCTGCGTCCGCCCCGGCCGCGAGCTCCTCCGTGGACCCCTCGGTCCGCGGCGAGGTGGAGAAGGCGCCGCGCATCCGCCAGGTCATCGCCCAGCGCATGCGCGAGTCCCTCGACCTGTCCGCCCAGCTGACCCAGGTGCACGAGGTGGACGTCACCCGCATCGTGCAGCTGCGCAAGAAGGCCAAGGCCTCCTTCCAGCAGCAGGCCGGCGTGAACCTGACGTACCTGCCGTTCATCACCAAGGCGGTCGCCGAGGCCCTCAAGCAGCACCCCAAGCTGAACGCGTCGTTCTCCGAGGACAACAAGGAGATCACATACCACGCGTCCGAGGACATCGCGATCGCCGTGGACACGGAGAAGGGGCTGCTGGTGCCCGTCATCAAGGACGCCGGCTCCCTGAACCTGACGGGCCTCGCCCAGAAGATCGCCGACGTGGCCGAGCGCACCCGCACGAACAAGATCTCGCCGGACGAGCTCTCGGGCGGCACGTTCTCGATCACGAACATCGGCTCCGTGGGCGCGCTGTTCGACACGCCGATCATCAACCAGCCGCAGGTCGCGATCCTGGGCACCGGTGCGATCGTGAAGCGCCCCATGGTGGTGACCGACGCGGACGGCAACGACTCGATCGCCATCCGCCACATGATGTACCTGTCCCTGACCTACGACCACCGCCTGGTGGACGGGGCCGACGCGGGCCGCTTCCTGACGACGCTGCGTCAGCGTCTCGAGGGCGGCGAGTTCGCCAACGAGCTGGGTCTCTGACGGAAAGGGAGAAGGACTGTGGATATCCTGCACAGCATCCTGGTGGCCGTGCACATCGTGTCCGCCGCAGCGATCGTGGGCGGTTGGTTCGCGCACTTCCGCAACCCGACCGTCACCACCTCGCAGTGGTGGGGCTCCGTGGGCATGATCGTCTCCGGCGTGGTGCTTTTCGGCCTCGCCATGAGCGGGGAGCCGAACCACATGAAGCTGGGCGTCAAGTTCCTGATCGGCGTCATCGTCTTCGTGGCCGCCCTGATCGGCCGCCGCAAGTCCAACCGCGGGGAGGTCGTGCCCACGGGCCTGGCCCACGCGGTGGGCGGTCTGGGCCTGGTGAACATCCTGGTCGCCGTCCTCTGGCAGTGATCAGCCCAGGCGGCTGACGCCGCACCACGCCGCGGGCCCCGGGGAGCTTCTCCCCGGGGCCCGCGGCGTCCCCCCGTCGGGACCGCCGGCCTCCGGCGCTGGATCCGGGCCCGGGGTCAGCGCGGATCGACGGTCTCGACCCGCCACGTCCGACCCGCCGCGCCGCCGTCCCGCCCCTCGGGGCCCTCTCCGTGGCCGCTGCGCAGGACCAGCACGACCTCCTCGGCCGTCGCCTCCCGATGCGCCGCCACGCGTCCCGCGCGGTCCAGCACGGTGTGGGCCGACGTCCGGAGCACGGCGTCGACACGCAGCGCGTCGTCCCCGGCCCGCCGGGCGGGACCGGCCTGCTCCACCGTCACCTCGAGGCCGGAGAAGGCGAACCCCTCGTCCGTCAGCCGGCGCAGCAGATCCCGGTCGTTCTCCCACGCCGGTCCCCCAGGCACGGCGTAGGCGTCCAGTCGCGCGGGCTCCGGGTCGGTGAGCGCGGCCGTCCGTGCGTGGCCGACCGCGGCCAGCGTTTCGCCCACGTCGACGGCGTCCTCCCCGGCGGCGTCCTCCCCGGGGGCACCCGTGTCCGGCACCCTCGCCGGCGCCCCGCTCTCCCGCGTCCCGTCCGCCGGGCCCGCCGCGTCCACCGCGGTGCCGGCCGGCACCGCGCCCGCCGGCTCCGGCGCCCCCTCCGCTGCCGAGCCCGGAGCCGCCGGCCACCACAGCCCGGCGGTGCCACCGCCCACGGCCAGCGCGGTGGCCAGCCCTGCGGCCAGGAGGACGCCCCGGCGTGGCGCCGCCCCCCGTCGGCGCGCGAGCGCGCGCCGTCTCGGAGCCGCGCGTCGTCCCCGGCGTCGCCGCGTGGGCCCGGAGCCCGGCAGCACCGTGGGCAGCAGGTGCGCCACCTCGGCGGGGGCGGCCTCTCCCAGCGGGACCGGCTCGGGCCGGGCCGTCGCGTATACGGCTGCGGCGGCCTCCTCCGCGCTCGGCCGCGCCGCCGGGTCCGGGGAGAGCGCCGCATCGAGCAGCAGCGCGAGCTCGGGGGACGCTTCGGGGACCAGGACGGGCAGCGGCGCCCGATGCCCGGCGGCGCCCGGCGCCCGACCGGTGAGCGCGTACCAGCCCAGGGCGGCCCACGCATGGACGTCACTCGGCGCCCCCACCGCCGGAGACGCCCCCGGTTCCGCCCCGGCCCCCTCCACCGCGGCGAGCGCCTCGGGGGCCGCGAAGCCCGGCGTCGCCCCGGCCCCCGACGCCCCGCCGACCACCCGGGCGACGCCGAGGTCGGCGAGGGCCGGGCTGCCGTCGACGCCGAACAGGACGTTCGCCGGGGACACGTCGCCGTGCACCACCCCCTCGCGGTGCAGGCACGCGAGAGCCTGGGCGATCGGGACGAGCACGGTGACGGCCTGCCCCGGGCTCAGGGGTCCGACCCGCTGCACCATGTCCTGCAGCGTGCCGGCCGCGCGGTGCTCGGTGAGGACCCCGAGGCCCCGGTCCGTCTCCACCACGCCGAGCACGCGCAGCAGATGGGGATGCGCGACCCGTCCGGCCTGCGCCTCCGCCGCCAGCGCATCCGGCGCCGCGCCGGCACGGGGCACCTTCAGGGCGGCCCGGACGCCCCGACCGTCCTCGACGAGCCAGACCTCCGCCTGGGCGCCCGCGCCGAGCAGCCGGACGGGTTCCCAGCCCGGGGCGCGCGGCGCAGCCGTGCCCGGCTCCGACGACCTCTCCGGTTCGGTCTCCGGCCCGCCGCCGACGCGTCCGGCCGCGCCGCCGTCCGCCTCGTCCCAGTCCCGCATCGGTCTCCCCTCTCCGCCGCGCCGTCCGTTCCAGCCCAGGGTGCCGCATGTCCCCGAGCGTCACGGCGGTTGTCCACAGGTCCGGGCCCGAGGACTACAGTGGACGTCATGCCCGAGACACCCCTGCCGCCCCTGCGCGTGCTCGGCCTGGCGCCCGACCTGGTGGACTACCACGCCGCCTGGGACGCCCAACGCGCCCTGCACGCGGACGTCGTCGCCGGCCGCTCCGACGGCGAATTCCTCCTCCTGGAGCACGAAGCCGTCTACACGGCCGGTCGCCGCACCGAGGACGCCGAGCGCCCCACGGACGGCGCCCCCGTCGTGGACGTGGACCGCGGCGGCAAGATCACATGGCACGGGCCGGGCCAGCTGGTCGGCTACCCCGTGGTCCGGCTGCGCGACCGTGCCCACGTCAAGGACTACGTCTGGTTCCTCGAGGAGCTGCTGATCCGCACCGCCGCCGAGTTCGGCGTCACGGCCGTCCGCGTGGACGGGCGGGCAGGCATCTGGGTCCTCGCGGACCGGGACGACGACGGCACGGCCCGCCCGGACCGCAAGGTCGGCGCCATCGGCCTGTCCATCCACGACGGCGTCTCGATGCACGGCTTCGCACTGAACTGCTCCAACTCCCTGGCCCCCTACGAGGGCATCATCGCGTGCGGCATCACGGACGCCGCCACCACCACCCTGTCGGTCGAGACGGGCCGGACCATCACCCCGGCCGACGTCGTGCCGGTGCTCACCCGTCATCTGGACGAGCTCGGGCCTGCGTACATCGCCGTCACCCCCACGGAAGGAATCCCCGCATGAGCCTCGCCCCCGAAGGACGCCGCCTGCTGCGCGTGGAGGCGCGCAACGCCGAGGTGCCCGTCGAGCGCAAGCCCGAGTGGATCAAGGCCAAGGTCCACATGGGCCCCGAGTACATCGGCCTGAAGAACAAGGTCAAGTCCGCCGGCCTGCACACCGTGTGCGAGGAGGCCGGCTG
>NZ_LOSQ01000005.1:0-61008 GCF_001595485.1 Micrococcus sp. CH7 | reverse complement strand
CCACGTTCCTCATCGGCGGGGACATCTGCACCCGCCGGTGTGACTTCTGCGACATCACCTCCGGCAAGCCGCGCCCCCTGGACATGGAGGAGCCGCAGAAGGTCGCCGAGAACATCCGCGAGATGGACCTGCGGTACGCCACCGTCACGGGCGTGGCCCGTGACGACCAGAAGGACGGCGCGGCGTGGCTCTACGCGGAGACCATCCGCCGCATCCACGCGCTCAACCCGGGGACCGGCGTCGAGATCCTGCCGCCGGACTTCGGCGCGGTGCCGGAGCTCGTCCAGCAGGTGTTCGACGCGCGGCCCGAGGTGTTCGCGCACAACCTGGAGACGGTGCCGCGCATCTTCAAGCGCATCCGCCCGGCCTTCACGTACGAGAAGTCCCTCCGGGTGCTCACGATGGCCAAGGCCGACGGGCTCGTGACCAAGTCCAACCTCATCCTCGGCATGGGCGAGGAGGACCACGAGATCGACCAGGCCCTGGTGGACCTGCACGAGGCCGGCTGCGACATCATCACCATCACGCAGTACGTGCGGCCCTCGAAGCTGCACCACCCCATCGACCGCTGGGTGAAGCCGCAGGAGTTCGTCCAGTGGTCCCAGCGCGCCGAGGAGATCGGTTTCCAGGGCGTCATGGCGGGCCCGCTGGTGCGCTCGTCGTACCGCGCGGGCAAGCTCTATGCGCAGGCCATGCAGCGCCTCGG
Organism: Micrococcus sp. CH7; assembly: GCF_001595485.1. NCBI lineage: Bacteria > Bacillati > Actinomycetota > Actinomycetes > Micrococcales > Micrococcaceae > Micrococcus > Micrococcus sp. CH7. The sequence goes on along the minus strand of NZ_LOSQ01000005.1, from coordinate 60,302 downwards.
CCGGACCCTGCCGGAGAACCTGGCGCACCTGGCCGGGGAGAAGACCGCCCGCCAGGAGGCCTCCGCCGTCGTCGCCCAGATGTCCTGAGCCGCCCGACTAGACTGGACCCCGTCATGACGAAGAACAGCCAGCCCCCCGCGTCCTCCTCCGGCTCCACCTCCGCCACGCTCAAGGAGGTCAAGGCCATGCAGCGCGAGCGTCGCCTCCGCGAGAAGGAGCAGGCGAAGGCCCAGCGCCGGGACAAGCGCGCCACGAAGGGCCCGGGCGTGATCTCCCAGCTCAAGCAGGCCTACGCCATGACCAAGGCGCACGACCCCAAGGTCGGACTGTGGATGCTGCTGGCCTTCCTGGGCGCCCTGGTCGTCGGCCTCGTCATCGGCCTCCTGCTGGACAACTGGATCACGTGGCTGCTCATCGCGATCCCGTTCGGTGTGCTCGCCGCCGTCGTCATCCTGAACCGGAAGGCGCGCCGCGCCGGGTTCGCCCAGCTCGAGGGCCGCCCCGGCGCCGCCGGCGCCGCGCTCTCCACGCTGGGCCGCGGCTGGATCGTGTCCGAGCAGCCGGCCGCCGTGAACCCGAAGACCCAGGACCTCGTCTACCGCGCCGTGGGCCGGCCGGGCGTCGTGCTGGTGACGGAGGGCCCCTCCCCCCGCGTCGCCGCGCTGGTGGTCAAGGAGGAGAAGGCCATGCGCCGCTTCCTGCCCGGCGTGCCCGTCACCGTGGTGGAGTCCGGCAACGGCCAGGGCCAGGTCCCGCTGCACGAGCTGCCCGGCACGCTCAAGGGCATGAAGAAGGCCCTCACGGCGCAGGAGGTCCAGGCCGTGGACAAGCGTCTGACCGCGCTCAACACCAACCGGCTGCCCATCCCCAAGGGCGTCGACCCGAACAAGGTGCGCCCGAGCCGGCGCGCCATGCGCGGCCGCTGAGCGCCGACGCACCCGCGCGAAAGGGGGGCGCCCCGCCGAGGATTCGGCGGGGCGCCCCCCTTTCGTCGTGTCCGGCCTCGCGTCGAGTCGGATCCGGCGTCGTCCGGCGCGGGCCGGTGCGCTCACATGCGGATCTCGACGGTGCCGGCGACCTTGTCGTGCATGCCGCGGCCGTCCGGGCCGACGACGACGGCCGGCAGCACGAGGCACAGCAGCGCCGTGCGCACCACCACGCGGTGCACGGGGGCGGTCCGGCCGCCGAGGCGCACCACCTGGGTGCGGCACACGGCCTTGCCCACGGTGGTGGCCAGCAGGGTGATGCCCAGGATGTGCATGGTGGCGAAGACCATCAGGGTGGCGATCGCGTCGGAGTCGAAGAGCAGCCAGGACACGCCCAGGGCCAGGAACCAGTCGATCACGAGGGCGACGGCGCGGCGGGCCGCAGTGGCCATCGAGGTCGGGCCGTGCTCGGGCAGGCCCAGCAGGTCCCCCGGCCAGCGGCCGCCGGCCAGGCCGCCGCCCGGACCGTCCACCCAGCCGGCGAGGTCGCGCCGGGTGATCAGCGGCTCGTCGCGGCGGGTCGGTTCGGGCTCGTGCGCGGGGTCGGGTGCTCTGCGTGCCACCGGCCCAGCCTACCGGCGCGGAACCGCGAGGCTCGCCGTGGGGCGTCACCGACGCCCACGGAGGCCGCCGGGCAAGTAGGGTGATGACACCCGCCACGCCAGCGCCGCCGTGCCGGACATGCCACCATCGTCACGACCACAGGAGCGCACCATGTTCACCTCCCCCGCGGACGTCCTCGCGTACATCAAGGATGAGGGGATCGAGTTCGTCGACGTCCGCTTCACCGACCTCCCCGGCATGCAGCACCACTTCAACGTGCCCGCCTCGAGCGTCGACGAGGACTTCTTCGTCACGGGCCAGCTCTTCGACGGCTCCTCGATCCGGGGCTTCGCCGGCATCGCCGAGTCCGACATGCAGCTCATCCCGGACGTCGCGACGGCCTTCGTGGACCCCTTCCGGGTCCGCAAGACCCTCACGATGAACTTCTCCATCGTGAACCCCCGCACCGGCGAGCCCTACCTGCGCGACCCGCGCGGCGTGGCCCAGCGCGCGGAGGCCTACCTGAGCTCCTCCGGCATCGCCGACACGGCGTTCTTCGCCCCCGAGGCCGAGTTCTTCATCTTCGAGGACGTCCGCTACGAGTCCTCCCCCCGCGGCTCGTTCTACGCCGTGGACTCGGACGAGGCCTGGTGGAACGCCTCCCGCGAGGACGAGGGCGGCAACCTGAGCCACAAGACCGGCCTCAAGGGCGGCTACTTCCCCGTCTCCCCCACGGACAAGCAGGCCGACCTGCGCGACGAGATCTGCTCGGTCCTGGCCGAGGTCGGCCTCGAGGTAGAGCGCTCCCACCACGAGGTGGGCGCCGCGGGCCAGGCGGAGATCAACTACCGCTTCAACACGCTGACCCACTCGGCGGACGACCTGCAGAAGTTCAAGTACGTCGTCAAGAACGTCGCCAACATGTTCGGCAAGTCCGCGACCTTCATGCCCAAGCCCGTCTTCGGCGACAACGGCTCCGGCATGCACTGCCACCAGTCCCTTTGGAACGGCGGCGAGCCGCTGTTCTTCGACGAGAAGGGCTACGCGAACCTCTCGGACACCGCCCGCTGGTACATCGGCGGCCTGCTGAAGCACGCCTCCGCGGTCCTGGCCTTCACCAACCCCACGGTGAACTCCTACCGCCGCCTGGTGCCGGGCTTCGAGGCCCCCGTGAACATGGTTTACTCGCAGGGCAACCGCTCGGCGGGCATCCGCATCCCGATCACCGGCTCCAACCCGAAGGCCAAGCGCATCGAGTTCCGCGCCCCGGACGCCTCGGGCAACCCGTACCTCGCGTTCGCCGCGCAGCTGATGGCCGGCCTGGACGGCATCCGCAACCGCATCGAGCCGGCCGAGCCGATCGACAAGGACCTCTACGAGCTGCCGGCCGAGGAGGCCGCCGACATCCAGAAGGCACCCGCCACCCTGGACGAGGCCCTGAACGCCCTCGAGGAGGACCACGAGTTCCTCCTGGCCGGCGACGTGTTCACCGAGGAGCTGATCGAGACCTGGATCGCGTACAAGCGCGAGATGGAGATCGCCCCGCTGGCCCTGCGCCCGAACCCCTACGAGTTCGAGCTGTACTACTCGGTCTGATCCGCCCGCCGCGGCCCCGACGACGGCCGTTCGTCTCCCACGCCGGAGGCGGGCGGCCGTCGTCGTGCCCGGCCGCGGAATAGTCCGGGGCCGGTGGGCGCTGGATCTGTGGAGACCTCCGCCCGGCCGGGCGGCCCGCAGACCAGGAGCACCATGACCGAGCACACCGCCCCCACCCCCCTGCCGCTGTCCCTGCTGGACCTCGCCCTCGTCCGCGACGGCGCCCCGATGGGTGAGGCCTTCGCCGAATCCGTGGAGCAGGCCCGCGTCGCCGAGGCCGCCGGCTTCCGGCGCGTCTGGTACGCGGAGCACCACAACATGCCCTCCATCGCCTCCTCCGCCACGGCCGTACTCATCGCGCACGTGGCCGCGCACACCGACTCGATCCGCCTCGGCTCCGGCGGCGTCATGCTGCCCAACCACTCGCCGCTGGTGATCGCGGAGCAGTTCGGCACCCTGGCCGAGCTGCACCCCGGCCGCATCGACCTGGGCCTGGGCCGCGCCCCCGGCACCGACCAGCGGACGCTGCAGGCGCTGCGCCGGGAGCCGTCGGCGGCCGAGCGCTTCCCGCAGGACGTGCTCGAGCTGCAGGGCTACCTCACCGGCCAGAGCCGGATCCCCGGCATCGACGCCTACCCCGGCAAGGGCACCGACGTGCCGCTGTACATCCTCGGCTCCTCGGCGTTCGGCGCCCAGCTGGCCGCGCAGCTCGGCCTGGGCTACGCGTTCGCGAGCCACTTCGCACCGCAGATGCTCGAGCATGCGGCGCGCCTGTACCGGGAGCACTTCGAGCCCTCCGAGGCCCTCGCGGAGCCGCACTTCATCGCGGCGGCCAACGTGATCGCCGCGGACACCGAGGAGGTGGCCGAGCGGGAGTGGCAGGCCGCGCAGCGGGCGCGCATCCGGATGATGCTCGGCCGGGGCCGCACCCTCACCGACGACGAGGTCGAGATGCTGCTGCACTCCCCCGCCGGTCAGCAGGTGCTCGGGATGCTCGAGTGCACGGCCGTGGGCACCGGCCCGACGACGGCGGCGTGGCTGCACGACTTCGCGGCGCGGGTCCAGGCGGACGAGCTGATCATCACGACGGCGGCCCAGGACGCCGGCGTGCGGCGACGCACCCTGGAGCTGCTCGGGGAGCACGTCGTGCGCGCCTGAGCCGGCGCTCGCGACACCGGAGCACGGCCGGCCCGCCACCCCGTCGAGGTGGCGGGCCGGCGTCGTTCAGAGCCCGTAGAACCGGGTCTCGAACACCTGACGGGCCAGGCGGGTCACCCGCAGGTAGCGCTCCTCGAGCTCCCCGCCGGCCGTGCCCACCCCGCTGAGGCGGGCCACGGCCTCGAGGTCGCGCATGTTCGTGGGCAGCACGTCCGAGACCTTGCCCGTCCACAGCAGCAGGGCGGCGCGGATCCGGGTGGCCAGCAGCCACGCCTCCTCCAGCACGGCGACCTCGGCCTCGGGCAGCAGCCCGTGCCGGGCGATCGCCCGCAGGGCCGGCAGCGTGCCGGTGACCCGCAGGTCCTCGACCTCTCCCGCGTGGCGCAGCTGCAGGGACTGCACCAGCCACTCCACGTCCGAGAGCCCGCCGCGGCCGAGCTTGACGTGCCGGGAGGGGTCCGCGCCGCGGGGCAGGCGCTCGGCCTCCACACGGGCCTTGATGCGCCGGATCTCCCGCGCGTCCGCGGTGGTCAGGTCCCCGGCGTAGCGGACCCCGTCGGCCCACCGCCGGAAGTCGGTGGCGAGGTCGTCGTCGCCGGCCAGGGGCCGGGCGCGCAGCAGCGCCTGACGCTCCCACATCTCCGCCCAGCGCCCGTAGTACTCCCGGTACGAGTCCAGGGTGCGCACGAGCGGCCCCTGGCGCCCCTCGGGGCGCAGGTCGGCGTCCACCTCGAGCGGCCGCTCGCCGGGCAGCGGCGGGGTCGCGGGGCGGTGCAGCAGGGACATCAGCGTCCGCACGACCTCCTCGGCCTGCTCGCGCGCCCGCCCCTCGTCGACGCCGGGGCGTGGCCGGTGCACGAACAGGGCGTCGAGGTCCGAGCCGTAGGTGATCTCCCGGCCGCCCTGGCGGCCCATGGCCACCACGAGCACGTCGGTGAGCGGGTCGGCGTCCCCGACGACGGCGCGCGAGGCCACGCGCAGGGCGCCGACGACGGTGATCTGGTCGATGTCCGACAGGGCCCCGGTGACGGCCTCGAGGTCCAGCAGCCCCGAGATGTCCGCCAGGGCCACGCGCAGGGTCTCGCTGCGGCGCACCTGCCGCACGTGGCGGACGGCGGCCGGGGCCTCCTGCGCGGCCACGCGGCGGTCGAGCCGCGCGTCGACCTGGCGCCAGAGCTGGATGGCGCCCCGGGGGTCGAGCTCCCGGTCGTCCCCCACCCAGGCCACGGCCTCGGGCGAGTGCTCGAGCAGGTCCCCCACGAACCGGGAGCCGGACAGGACCAGGCACAGCCGCCGGGCGGCGTCCGAGGAGTCGCGGAGCATCCGCAGATACCAGGCCGTGCCGCCGAGCGACTCGGAGAGCCGGCGGAAGGCGAGCAGGCCGCCGTCGGGGTCGGCGCCCCGCGCGAACCACCCGAGCATGGCCGGCAGCAGCTGCCGCTGGACCGCGGCCCGGCGCGAGACGCCCTGCGTGAGGGCCTCGATGTGCCGCAGGGCGCCCTGCGGGTCGCGGTAGCCCAGCGCCGCCAGGCGGTCGCGGACGGCCTCCGCGGACAGCCGCACGTCCTCGGCGGACAGGGCGGCCGTCGTCGACAGCAGCGGCCGGTAGAACACGGTCTCGTGGAGACCGCGCACGGCGCGGCGCACGCGCGTGAACTCGGCCTGGAGGTCCTCGCCGGTGGCGGGGCCCCGGTCGGCGGCGCCGCGCATCGACCGGGCGACGACGCGGCGGGCCTCCTCCTTGACCGGCATCAGGTGGGTGCGCCGCAGGTGCACGAGCTGGATGCGGTGCTCGAGGGTGCGCAGCCACCGGTAGTGCTCGTCGAACGCCCGCGCGTCTCGCGTGGTGACGTAGGAGGCGGCGTGCAGCGCCCGCACCGCGTCGAGCGTGCCGCGCACCCGCAGCGACTCGTCCGCACGGCCGTGCACGAGCTGGAGCAGCTGGGCCGTGAACTCGACGTCGCGCAGACCGCCGGGCCCGAGCTTGATCTCCCGCTCGCGCTCCGCGGGGGCGAGGGTGTCCAGGACCCGGGCGCGCATGGCCCGGACGGACTCGACGAACCCGTCGCGCGCGGAGGACTCCCACACCCGGGGCCAGATCTCCGCGATGTAGCGCTCGCCGAGCTGTGGCGAGCCCGCGATCGGGCGGGCCTTGAGCAGGGCCTGGAACTCCCAGCCGTGGGCCCAGCGGCGGTAGTACTCGGCGTGGGACTCCACGGTGCGGCTCAGGGCGCCGTCCTTGCCCTCGGGACGCAGGTTGGCGTCGACTTCCCACAGTCCCGGCTCGGGGGCCGCACCCTGGATCACGCGGCCGATGCCCGCGGCCAGCTCGGCCGCGAGCGCGGCGGCGCGCGGCCCGTCCGGGACCTGGGCGTCGGGGTCCGCGCCGTCCGCGGCCTCGCGGACGGCGTGGGCGAACACGACGTCCACGTCTGAGACGTAGTTGAGTTCGCCGGCGCCGCACTTGCCCATGCCGATCACGGCGAGGTCCACGCGGTCCACCACGGGGCCCTCCCGCTCGGTGAGGACGGCCCGTGAGACGGCGAGCGCCGCGTCCACGGTGGCGCCGGCCAGGTCCGCGAGCCAGCGGCCCACCGAGGGCATGGCCGCCGTGGGCTCGGCGGAGTCGAGGTCGCGCAGGGCGATCGCGGCCAGCTGGCGGCGGTAGGCGCGGCGCAAGGCGACGGCGGCGTCCTTGCCGGTGACGGCCGCGAGGGGGCGGTCGGCGTCCGGGTCGGCGCCCACCGAGTCCAGGAGCAGGCGGCGCAGGGCGGCGGACGCATCACCCCAGGGCTCGCCGGCGGTCGGGTCGGGCTGGGCGAGGGCGGGCGCGGTGGCGGCGGCCGCGTCCGGGTCGAGGACGAGGTCCAGGTGCTCGGGACGGCGGATGAGGAACTCGCCGAGGGCCTCGGAGGCGCCGAGCAGCCGCAGCAGGCGGGCCGTCGTCCCGGGGTCCCGGAGGGCGTGGTGGACGCGGGGCTCGCGCTCGGCCAGGCGCACCCACAGCAGCAGGGCCCGGTCGGGATCGGCGGCGTGGCCGAGGAGCTCGACGAGGGGACGCACGTCCACGCCCTCGAACTCGGGCGAGGTGAGCAGCGTCTGCACGCGACCGGCGTCGGCGACGCCGGCGTGCGCGAGGGTGCGGCGGTCCGGGACGGCGGGCAGCGCACCGGTGGCGGGCAGGGAGGACACGGGCGCCCGTCTCAGAGGCCGGAGAGGTAGCGGCGGAGCTCGTACGGGGTGACCTCCACGCGGTAGTCGTCCCATTCCTGCCGCTTGTTGCGCAGGAGTGCGTCGAAGACGTGCTCGCCCAGCACGGACGCCACGAACTCGGACTCCTCAGCGGTGCGCAGGGCGTCGTGCAGGGTGCCGGGCAGGGGCACGTGGCCGAGCACGCGCCGCTCGTGGGTGGTCAACGCGCTGATGTCCTCGGCGGCGGCCTCGGGCACCTCGTAGCCCTCCTCGATGCCCTTGAGCCCGGCCGCGATCAGCAGGGCGTAGGCAAGGTACGGGTTGGCCGAGGCGTCGATACCGCGGTACTCGATGCGGGCCGAGCCGGCCTTGTCCGGCTTGTACAGGGGAACGCGTACGAGGGCGGAGCGGTTGTTGTGCCCCCACGAGGTGTACGACGGGGCCTCTCCCCCGCCCCAGAGGCGCTTGTAGGAGTTGACGAACTGGTGGGTCACCGCGGTGATCTCCACGGAGTGGCGCAGCAGGCCCGCGATGAACCGGCGGCCCGTGACGGAGAGCCGGAACTCGTCCGCAGGGTCGTAGAACGCGTTCGCGTCGCCCTCGAAGAGGGAGAAGTGAGTGTGCATGCCGGAGCCCGGGTGGTGGGAGAACGGCTTGGGCATGAACGTGGCGTACGTGCCCTGGGCGGCGGCGACCTCCTTGACGACGGTCCGGAACGTCATCACGTTGTCCGCCGTCGTGAGCGCGTCCGCCGCGCGCAGGTCGATCTCGTTCTGGCCGGGGCCGTTCTCGTGGTGGCTGAACTCGACGGAGATGCCCATCCCCTCGAGGAGGCTGACGGCGTCGCGGCGGAAGTCGGCCGCGTCGGAGCCGGGCACGTTGTCGAAGTAGCCCGCGCGGTCCACGGGCACCGGCTCCCCGTCCGGGCCGGGCTGGTCCGACTGGAGGAGGTAGAACTCGATCTCCGGGTGGGTGAAGCACGTGAAGCCCCGGTCTGCGGCCCGGTCCAGCACGCGGCGCAGCACGTGCCGCGGGTCGGCGGGGGCGGGTCGGCCGTCCGGGGTGAGCACGTCGCAGAACATCCGGGAGCTCTGTCCCTGGTCGCCGCGCCACGGCAGGATCTGGAAGGTCGAGGGGTCGGGCTGCAGCAGCATGTCTGACTCGGAGATGCGGGTGTATCCGTCGATCGAGGAGCCGTCGAAGCCCAGGCCCTCCGTGAAGGCGTTCTCCACCTCGGCCGGAGACAGGGCCACCGACTTCAGCGTGCCGATCACGTCCGTGAACCAGAGCCGGACAAACCTGACGTCCCGGTCCTCGATGGTGCGGAGCACGTAGTCCTGCTGTCGATCCATGCCGCCACTCTAGACGCGCCGCGTAGACTCCGGCCCATGTCTGCTCCCCAGTCCCCCCGGCAGCCTGACGACACCGCCCCCTACGGTCCGCCCGCCCCGTCCCGGTACCGGACGGTCCACCTGCAGCGGGCCAAGGACGAGGGCCGGCGCTTCGCGATGCTCACCACCTACGACGCGATGACGGCGGCCCTGTTCGACGAGGCCGGCGTCGAGGTGCTGCTCGTGGGCGACTCGGTGGGCAACACCGTGCTGGGCCACCCCACCACCCTGCCGGTCACCCTGGACCAGATGATCCTGTTCACCCAGGCCGTGGTGCGCGGTGCCGAGCGTGCCCTCGTGGTCGCGGACCTGCCCTTCGGCTCGTACGAGGCCTCCCCGCGGCAGGCCGTCGAGTCGGCCGTCCGCCTCGTGAAGGAGTCCGGCGCGCACGCCGTCAAGGTGGAGGGCGACGAGCGCTTCGCCGAGCACGTGGCCGCGATGACGGCCGCCGGCGTCGCGGTCATGGCCCACATCGGCTTCACCCCGCAGTCCGAGCACGTGCTCGGCGGCTACCGGGTGCAGGGCCGCGGCGCGGGGGCGGCCGAGCGGATGACCGTGTCGGCCCGGGCCCTCGAGGCCGCGGGGGCGTTCGCCGTCCTGATGGAGATGGTCCCCTCGGACGTCGCCGCCGCCGTCGACGCCGCACTGCGGGTGCCCACCGTGGGCATCGGCGCGGGCCCGGGCACCACGGGCCAGGTGCTCGTGTGGCAGGACATGCTCGGTCTACGCGAGGGACGGGTGCCCCGGTTCGTCCGTCAGTACGCCCGCCTGCACGAGGTCGTGGGTGAGGCGGTCCGGGCCTATCGCGCGGACGTGCTCGACGGCGCGTTCCCGGCCCCGGAGCACGGCTTCGAGGGCTGAACCCGCCCCGTGCGACGACCGGGCCCCCGTCCCTCAGGACGGGGGCCCGGTGTCGTCCGGTGCCGCGGTCAGGAGGCGTCATCGACGGGACGGCTGTCCCAGTCGTCGTCGCGCGCGTCCTCCGCGTCGGCGGCCTCGTTGTTCGCCCGCACGCGGTCCATCGCGGCCTGGGCCTCCTCACGGGTGCCGAACGGGCCCAGCAGCTGGGACCAGTCCGACTGGGCGCCCACCTCCACCTGATGCGTGTTGACGTTGTACCAGAACTCGCTCGTCTCGGTCATGGGGGCCACAATAGCCGGGCCGATAGGCTGGAGGACATGTCCCAGCGTCAGAACCCCGCCGTCCCGTCCAGCCACAACGGTCCCCGCCCCGCGGGCCCCACCGCACCGGAGCCCGGGTCGCTCGCCCCCGTCGGCACTCTGACGCCCGGGGCCCCGTCCCCCGCCCCGCCCGTGCCGGCCGCGATCCCGCGCCCCGAGTACGTCGGCAAGGCCACCCCGGACGAGGGCAACGCCTCGGACGTCTACGACGCCGCCGGCATCGAGCGGATCCGCGCCGCCGGCCGCCTGGCCGCGCAGGCCATGGAGCACACCGCCGCCCACATCCGCCCGGGCGTCACCACGGACGAGCTGGACCGGATCGCGCACGCCTTCCTCGTGGAGCGCGGCGCCTACCCGTCCTGCCTGGGCTACCGCGGCTTCCCGCGGTCCATCTGCACCTCGATCAACGAGGTCATCTGCCACGGCATCCCGGACGGCACCGTCCTGGAGGACGGGGACATCGTCAACCTGGACATCACCGCGTACCTGGACGGCGTCCACGGGGACCACAACCGCACCTACCTGGTCGGCGACGTGGACGAGGAGTCCCGGCTGCTCGTCGAGCGCACCGAGGAGGCCCTGCGCCGCGGCATCCGCGCCGTGAAGCCCGGCCGTCAGGTCAACGTGATCGGCCGCGCCATCGAGTCCTACGCCAAGCGCTTCGGCTACGGCGTGGTGCGCGACTTCATCGGCCACGGCGTGGGCGTGGACTTCCACTCCGGCCTCGTGATCCCCCACTACGACGCGGCCCCGGCCCACGACCGCCTGCTCGTGCCCGGCATGGTGTTCACCATCGAGCCGATGCTCACCCTCGGCACGATCGAGTGGGACCAGTGGGACGACGGCTGGACCGTGGTGACCCGCGACCGCCGTCGCACCGCGCAGTTCGAGCACACGATCGTGGTCACGGACGACGGCGCGGAGATTCTCACGCTGCCGTGACCCGGCACTAAGCTGGGGGCCGTGACGACGCACACCAGCACCGCCCAGCGCTCCTCCAAATACCCCACGACGATCGGCATCGACGTCGGGGGGACCGGCATGAAGGGCGGCCTGGTCCGCCTCGGGTCGGGGCCGAAGGCGGGCACCCTGCGCGGGGACCGCTTCCGCATCCCCACGCCGCAGCCGGCCATGCCCGAGCCCGTGGCGGCGACCCTGGCGGCCATCACCGCTGAGCTCGACGGGCGCGAGAAGGCGCCGAAGCCCTCCGCCCCGCTGGGTGTGTGCTTCCCCTCGATCGTCAAGGACGGGGTGTGCCTGTCCGCGAACAACATCGACCACTCGTGGATCGGCACGGACCTGCGCGGCAGGTTCGAGGAGCACCTGCGCCGCCCCGTGACCGTGGTCAACGACGCCGACGCGGCCGGCCTCGCGGAGGCCCGCTACGGGGCCGGGCGGGGCGTGCGCGGCCTGGTGCACGTGATCACCCTCGGCACCGGCATCGGCGGCGCGATGATCCACGACGGCGTGCTCGTCCCGAACTTCGAGGTCGGCTCCCTGGAGCTCGACGGCGTGATGGCCGAGTCGCGGGCCTCCGCGAAGGCCCGGGAGCGCGATCAGCTCAGCTGGGCCGAGTACGCCGAGCGACTGCAGCGCTTCTTCTCCCACGTGGAGCGGATCTTCTCGCCGGACCTGTTCATCGTCGGCGGCGGCATCTCCAAGCGGCCGGACGACTACCTGCCGCTGCTGCGCCTGCGCACCCCGATCGTCCCGGCCCAGCTGCAGAACAACGCGGGCATCGTGGGCGCCGCCCTGGCCGCGCACGGGTCGCTCGCCGACGGCAACTGAGGGCGCAGACACCGAGGGCGGTTCCGGCTTCCCCTCCGGAACCGCCCTCGGCAGTCTTGCCGGGCCGACCGAGGTCGACCCGGGGATCACTGTAGCGCCTGGAGGCCGTGCGCACCACTGCAGCGTCGATCCCGGCCGCGCCGTCGCATCGGCCCAGGTCAGCGGGTGAACAGCCGCGGCTGCACGGCGGGACGGCCGCGGTCGTCCCCGTCACCGGCCCGGAGCTCCGCGATGGCCTCCTCGAAGTCGTCGAGGGACTCGAAGTCCCGGTAGACGGAGGCGAAGCGCAGGAAGGCCACCTGGTCGAGACGGCGCAGCGGATCGAGGATGGCCAGGCCGACGTCGTGGGCGTCCACCTCGGCGTTGCCCGTGGCACGGACCGTCTCCTCGACCTCCTGGGCGAGCATGGCCAGGTCGTCGCTCGTCACCGGCCGCCCCTGGCACGCCTTCCGGACGCCGTTGATCACCTTGGAGCGGTCGAACGGCTCCGCCACCCCGGAGCGCTTGACGACGGTCAGGGCGGTGGTCTCCATGGTGGTGAACCGCTTGCCGCAGGCCTGACACTGCCGACGCCGACGGATGGCGGAGCCGTCGTCGAGGGAGCGTGAATCCACCACGCGCGAGTCCTCATGACGGCAGAACGGGCAGTGCATCAGCTCTCTCCTCCTGGGCGGGGCACTCCCATGCTACGTCCGCTCAGCCGAGGCAGGCCGGACCCAGCAGGATCTTGAGGTCCCCGAACAGCGCCGGGTTCGGGCTCACCCGGAACTGCGGGCCCAGCTGGAACTCCTGCGTGGCACGCTGGCCCACCAGGGACAGCCGCACCTCCGAGGAGCCCTCGTGGGTGCGCAGCACGTCCGCCAGCTGGCCCATGACCTGCTCCGTGGCCTTGAACGCGGGCAGCGTGATCCGCACGGGGCCGCCGGGGCCGTCCGAGAGCTCCGGGATGGTCAGCTCCATCGCCGACAGGGACACCGACCCGTCGTCCCGGCGCTGCACCCTGCCCTTGACGGCGACGACGAGGTCCTCGGCCAGCATCATCGCGATGGGCGCATACACCTGGCCGAAGAACATGACGTCCATCGAGCCGCCGAGGTCCTCGATCTCGCAGCGCGCGTACGCGTTGCCCGAGGACTTGGCGATGCGGCGCTCGAGCGTGGTGATCAGGCCCGCGATGGTGACGATCGCGCCGTCGGCGGGCCCGTCGTCGTCGAGCACGCGGGTGATCTGGACGTCGGCGTGCTGGGCCAGGACGCCGTCGAGGCCCTGCAGCGGATGGTCGGACACGTACAGGCCCAGCATCTCGCGCTCGAACGCGAGCTTCTCCTTCTTCGCCCACTCCGGCAGGTCCGGGACGGCGACGCCGTCCGCGGCGTCGGAGTCGTCCTCGTCGCCGCCGCCGAGCGCGAACAGGTCGAAGGTGAACTCGCCGTGATCCTCCTTGCGCTTCTGCGCCACGGTGGCGTCCACGGCCTCCTCGTGCACGGCCAGCAGGGCGCGGCGGGCGTAGCCGAGGGAGTCGAAGGCGCCGGCCTTGATCATGGACTCGATGGTGCGCTTGTTGCACACCACGAGCGGCACCTTCGCCAGGAAGTCGCCGAAGCCCGTGTACGAGCCCCTGTCCTCGCGCGCCTGGACCATGCCCTTGACCACGTTGGCGCCCACGTTGCGGACGGCGCCCATGCCGAAGCGGATGTCCCGGCCGACGGGGGTGAAGGTCAGGTGGGACTCGTTCACGTCCGGGGGCAGCACCGTGATGCCCATGTGGCGGCACTCGTTGAGGTACATGGCCAGCTTGTCCTTGTCGTCGCCCACCGAGGTGAGCAGCGCCGCCATGTACTCCGCCGGGTAGTGCGCCTTGAGGTAGGCCGTCCAGTAGGAGACCAGGCCGTAGGCGGCCGAGTGCGCCTTGTTGAACGCGTAGTCCGAGAAGGGCAGCAGGATGTCCCACAGGGCCTTCACCGCGGCCTCCGAGTAGCCGCGGTCCAGCATGCCCTGGTGGAACGCCTCGTACTGCTTGTCCAGCTCCGACTTCTTCTTCTTGCCCATCGCGCGGCGCAGGATGTCGGCCTGGCCGAGCGAGTAGCCCGCCACCTTCTGGGCGATCGCCATGACCTGCTCCTGATACACGATCAGGCCGTAGGTGGTGTCCAGGATCTCCCGCAGCGGCTCCTCCAGCTCCGGGTGGATCGGGGTGATCTCCTGCTGCCCGTTCTTGCGCAGCGCGTAGTTGGTGTGCGAGTTCGCGCCCATGGGGCCGGGGCGGTACAGGGCGATGGTCGCCGAGATGTCCTCGAAGTTGTCCGGGCGCATCATCTTCAGCAGCGAGCGCATGGGCCCGCCGTCGAGCTGGAACACGCCGAGGGTGTCACCGCGGGCCAGCAGCTCGTAGGCCGCCGGGTCGTCCACGTCGAGGGTCTCCAGGTCCAGGTCCACGCCCTGGTTCGCCTTCACGTTCTCGAGCGCGTCCGAGATGATCGTGAGGTTGCGCAGCCCCAGGAAGTCCATCTTGATCAGGCCCAGGGACTCCGCCATCGGGTAGTCGAACTGCGTGATGACCTGGCCGTCCTGCAGGCGGCGCATGATCGGGATGACGTCGATCACCGGCACCGAGGACATGATCACGCCGGCCGCGTGCACGCCCCACTGCCGCTTCAGGCCCTCGAGGCCCTTGGCGGTCTCGAAGACCTCCTTCGCCACCGGGTCCGTGGCGATCAGCTCGCGGAAGGGCGCGGCCTCCCCGTAGCGCGGGGCCGCGGGGTCCTCGATGTCCTTGAGCGGGATGTCCTTGGCCATCACCGCCGGCGGCAGCGCCTTGGTGAGGGACTCGCCCATCGAGAAGGGCTGGTCCATCACGCGGGCCGAGTCCTTCAGGGCCTGCTTGGTCTTGATGGTGCCGTACGTGACGATCATGGTGACGCGCTCGTCGCCGTACTTGCGGGTGACGTAGTCGATCACCTCGGAGCGACGGCGGTCGTCGAAGTCGACGTCGAAGTCGGGCATGGACACGCGGTCCGGGTTGAGGAACCGCTCGAAGATCAGCCCGTGCTTGAGCGGGTCCAGGTCCGTGATGCGCAGCGCGTACGCCACCATCGATCCGGCGCCCGAGCCGCGGCCCGGGCCCACCCGGATGCCGTTCTCCTTGGCCCAGTTGATGAAGTCGGCCACGACGAGGAAGTACCCGGGGAAGCCCATCGAGATGATGACGTCCAGCTCGTAGTCCGCCTGCTTGCGCACGTGGTCCGGCACGCCGTCCGGGTAGCGGTAGGCCAGACCGGAGGCGACCTCCTTGATGAGCCAGCTGGTCTCGTCCTCGCCCTCCGGCGTGGGGAAGACCGGCATGTAGTTGGCCTTCGTGTCGAACTCGACCTCGCACCGCTCGGCGATGAGCAGCGTGTTGTCGCAGGCCTCGGGCAGCTCCGCGAAGAGCTCGCGCATCTGCCGCGGGGACTTCAGGTAGTACTCGGTGCCGGAGAACGCGAAGCGGGAGCCGCCCTGGTCGTAGCTGGGCTCGTTGAGCTTCGAGCCCGACTGCAGGGCCAGCAGCGCCTCGTGCGCCTTGGCGTCGTGCTCGTGGGTGTAGTGCAGGTCGTTCGTGGCCACGAACGGCAGGCCCAGGTCCTTGGCGAGCCGGCGCAGGTCGGTCATCACCCGGCGCTCGATGTCGAGGCCGTGGTGCATGATCTCGCAGTAGTAGTTGTCCTTGCCGAAGATGTCCCGGAAGTCCGAGGCCGCCTGCATCGCCTCCCGGTACTGGCCCAGGCGCAGGCGCGTCTGCACCTCGCCGGAGGGGCAGCCCGTGGTGGCGATCAGGCCCTTCGAGTACTGGCTCAGCAGCTCCCGGTCCAGCCGCGGCCACTTGGCGTACACCGAGTCCAGCGAGGCGATCGAGCCCATCCGGAACAGGTTGTGCATCCCCTCGGTGGTCTCGCTCAGCAGCGTCATGTGCGTGTACGCACCGCCGCCGGACACGTCGTCCCCCCGCTGGTGGGGCTCGCCCCAGCGGGTCTTCTCCTTGTCCGTGCGGTGCTGCTGCCCGGGGGCCACGTAGGCCTCGAGCCCGATGATCGGCTTGACGCCCGCCGCCTTCGCCTTGGACCAGAAGTCGTAGGCGCCGAAGAGGTAGCCGTGGTCCGTGATGGCCAGCGAGTCCATGCCCAGCCGCTGGGCCTCGGCGAACAGGTCGTCCAGCTTCGCGGCGCCGTCGAGCATGGAGTACTCGGTGTGCGTGTGCAGGTGGACGAAGCCGCCGTCCTTCACGGCGTCGGGGCGGGCGTCGGCGGACACGGTCATGCGGGGTGGGCCTTTCGACGGGGAGGACGGCAGGGCCGCACCAGCCTACTCGTGGTGCCCGGGCGGCGGGGCCGGACCGGGACGGGGGTCACATCGACGGTGCAGGCTCAGTCCTCGTCGCCGCGCAGCGCCGCCAGGGCGTGGGCGAGGTCGTCCGGATACGGGGAGGTGATCGTCACCGGCTCCCCCGTGACCGGGTGCGGGAACGCCAGGCGGTGGGCGTGCAGCCACTGGCGGGTCAGCCCGAGCTCGGCCGCCAGGCGCGGATCCGCCCCGTACGTGAGGTCGCCGACGCACGGGTGGCGCAGCGCCGAGGTGTGCACGCGGATCTGGTGGGTGCGCCCGGTCTCCAGGTGGACCTCGAGCAGGGTGGCCCGGCCGAACACCTCGAGCGTCTCGTAGTGGGTCACGGACGGCCGGCCGTCCTCGAGCACCGCGAACTTCCAGTGGTGGCCGGGATGCCGCCCGATGGGCGCGTCCACGGTGCCGCTCAGCGGGTCCGGGATGCCCTGGACCACGGCGTGGTAGACCTTCTCCGGCACGCGCTCGCGGAACTGGTCCTTCATGGCCGTGTAGGCGCGCTCGGTCTTGGCCACGACCATGACCCCGGTGGTGCCGACGTCGAGCCGGTGCACGATCCCCTGGCGCTCAGGGGCGCCCGAGGTGGTGATGTCGTAGCCGAGGGCGGCCAGGGCGCCCACCACGGTGGGCCCGACCCAGCCCGGCGAGGGGTGCGCGGCCACGCCGGTGGGCTTGTCCACGGCCACCAGGTCCTCGTCCTCGTACAGGATGCTCAGCGCGTCCACGCGCTCTGCCCTCACTTCCAGGGGGTCGGGGTCGTCGGGGACGTCGACGGCGAGGGTCTCCCCCGCCACGGCCTTCGCGGACTTGGCCAGGACACGGTCCCGGCGGCCGGAGCGCGACTCGGCCCGCACCAGGCCCCGGGAGAACCAGTCCGCCAGCAGCGAGCGGGAGACGCCGAACGCGTCGGCGAGCACCGCGTCGACCCTCCGGCCCGCCTCGGCCTCGGTGACCTCGAGCCGCTCGGTCAGTCCCGGTCTCATGCCCATGTCCTCACGCCTCCCGTGTGCCGTCCAGGCGGCGGCCGGTCATCACGAGCAGGGCGACGCCGATGACGGAGCAGACGATGAACGAGTCCGCCACGTTGAAGATCGCGAAGTGCGGCACGGAGATCATGTCGACCACGTGGCCGCGCCCGAACGCCGGGGGCCGGAACAGCCGGTCCGTGAGGTTGCCGAGCACGCCGCCGGCGAGCCCGCCCAGCGCCAGGGCCCACGGCGTCGAGCGCACGCGGGCGATCCCGACGAGGGCGGCGACCGCCACCACGGCTTGGATGATGGTGAACACCCAGGTGTGGTCCTCGCCGATGGAGAAGGCCGCGCCCGGGTTCAGGATGTAGTGCCAGCGCAGCACCCCGGGGATCACCGCGACGGAGTCCCCCAGCTGCATCGTGCTCTCGACCGCGTACTTGGTCAGCTGGTCGAGGGCGTAGGCCAGCACCGCCACGATGAGGGCGGTGAGCACGGCTCGCCGGCCCGCGCGAGGGGATCGCGGGGCCGGCGCGGCGTCGACGGCTCGGCTCACGCCGTGGGCGTGGGGGGCTCGACGCGCTTCTGGGCGCGGATCTCGCGCAGCTGGCCCTCGATGTAGGAGGTGAGGCGGCTGCGGTAGTCGGTCTCGAAGCTGCGCAGCTGTTCGACCTCGCCCTCCAGGCCGGCCTTCTCCTCGGCCAGGGCTTCGAGGGTGCGGGCCTTCTGCTCCTCGGCGTCGCTGACGAGCCGGGCCGCGGTGGCCTCGGCCTCGGCGACGAGCTCGGTGCTGCGCTGCTCGCCCGCGGCGACGTGCTCGTCGTGCAGCCGCTGGGCCATGGCCAGGACGCCGGCGGCGGAGGTCGCGGCCGCGTCGGCGGACTCGGGGGCGGCGGCCGGGGCCGACTCCTCGGCGGAGGCCGGGGTCGCGGCGGCCTCCGGGGTGTCCGCAGCGGGGCCGACGGCCGGGGCGGCGCCGCCGGCGCGCAGCTCCGCGTTCTCGGACTCGAGCTGCTCGTTGAGGGCGATCAGGCGCTTGAACTCCGCCACGATCTCGTCGAGGAAGTCATCCACCTCGGTCTGGTCGTAGCCCTCGCGGAACTTCGTGGGCTGGAACTGCTTGTTGACCACGTCTTCCCAGGACAGCGCCATGGAACCGTCTCGCTCTCTGCTCGGTGCTCGGGGACGGCCGGGCGGCCCGGCGCGTCGGCGGTCGGCGCGCCGGTGAGGGGCGGCGCCGATCCTGCCGCGAAGACTACCACCGGGGCCGACAGCCGCCCCGGGCCGCGGGTCAGGCCACGCCGGCCAGGCTCAGCACCAGGACCCGCAGCAGGACGACGCCGAGGAACACGATGAGGAAGGCCACGTCCAGGCCGATGCCGCCCAGGTTCACCGGCGGCACGGCACGACGCACGGGGCGCAGCAACGGGTCGGTGGCCCCGTACACGCCGCTGGCCAGCACGAGGGCCGCCCCGGTGGGGCGCCAGTGGCGGGCGAACGACTGCGTGACGTCCAGGACGATCCGCACGGTCAGCGCCGCGAGCACCACCGTCAGGGCGAGGTAGGCGAGGGCGAGGAGCAGCTGCATGGGCGCCTCAGTCGCCGTCGAACGGGGAGTCGGCCGCGCCGGACTCGCCCTGCTCGGCGCCGACGACGTCCACGGTGGCCGGGGTCAGCAGGAACACCTTGCTGGTGATGCGGGAGATCGAGCCGTGCAGGCCGAAGACGAGGCCGGCCGCGAAGTCCACGAGGCGCTTGGCCTCGTTCTCACCGAGGTCGGTCACGTTCATGATCACGGGGACGCCGGAGCGGAAGGCCTCGCCGATCGCCTTCGCGTCGTTGTAGGAGCGGGGGTGGACGGTGGACAGGGTGTGCACGGAGGCTCCTTCGGCAGACGACGCTGCGGCTCGCTTGATGGGGGTCACCGGGGCCCGGTAGCCCGGGTCGGCCGGCTCGGGACGCGCCGGACGCCGGGGTTCGACGGGATCGGCCGCGGTGGAGCCGGACGGGGTCACGGGCTCCGGCCGCTCGGCCGGCTCGGGATCGCGGACCGCAGTCGGGCGGACGGCCTCCATGTGGGGGTCGGTGTCCGGCTCCGCGGGGCGGCGCGCCTCGACGACCTCGTGTCGGGGCGCGGTCTCCCGCTCGGTGGCACGGGGCTGCTCGTCGTACTCGTCGCCGTCGGCCAGGCCGAGGTAGATCATCGTCTTCTTCAGGGCACCAGCCATGAGTCTTCCTTCACCACGTCCTCCGGCCCCGGGGGCCGCCGTCGTTCGTCGTCGGTGCGCGTGCGTCCGCACGGTCCTGTCGCGTCCCGCCGGGACGCGCGGGGTCAACGTTAGCCCACCGCGTCCCGGGCCCCCAGAACGTCGGAGCCGATGCGCACCTGTGTCGCCCCGGCGCGCACGGCCGCCTCGAGGTCCGCGCTCATCCCCATCGACAGCGCGGTGGCCTCCGGATGCGTCTGCCGCACGCGCGCGCCGAGAGCGGCGAGCCGGCGGAACGCGTCCTCCGGGTCCAGGCCGCGCGGTGCCACGCACATCAGCCCGCCCAGCCGCAGACCCGGCAGGCCGGCGACGACGGCCGCGAGGGCGGCGACGTCCTCGGGGCGGGCGCCGCCGCGCGGACCGATCCCCTCGGGACGGTCCTCGTCGGCGCGGTCGTCGACGTCCACCTGCACGAGGCACTCCAGGTCGGGGATCGCGGCCTCGGGCTCGCGCTCGCGCCGCAGCACGAGCGCCCGCGAGAGCGCCTCGGCCAGTTCGGGTCGGTCCACCGACTCCACCACGGACGCGTAGCGCACCACGTACTTGGCCTTGTTGGTCTGCAGCTGGCCCACGAAGTGCCAGCGCGGGGCGTCCGCCCCCAGGGCCGCGGCGACGGCCTCGGCCTTGGGCCGGGCCTCCTGGTCGCGGTTCTCCCCCACGTCGGTCACGCCGAGCGCGGCGAGGCGCACGACGTCCTCGGCGGGGTGGGTCTTGGTCACGACGACGAGCGCGGGCTCCGCCTCGCGCCCGGCGTCCCGCGCGGCGTCGGCGATGCGGGAGTGCACCGCGGCGAGCGCGTCGGCGATCTCCCGGGCGCGGGGGTCCGTCGGGGTCGGCCCGGCGGTGGCGGGGGCGGTCATGCGTCTCCTCTCGGGGTGGTGGCGTCGGGGTCGGCGCGCCAGACGAGGCCGGCGAACCGGCCCTCACCGGGCGCCCGACGGTGCGAGAACAGGCGCTCGTCCTCCCGCGTGCACACGTCGATCGTCGCGGCGGCCACCCCGCGGGCACGGAGGACCTCCGCGGCGCCGGCGGGCAGGTCGAGGGCGGGGGTGCCCCAGGACGTGGTGGCGGCGGTCGCCGGGAGGCGGGCGGCGGCGTCGTCGCGCATGGCCGCGGGCACCTCGTAGCAGCGGCCGCACACGCCGGGGCCGATCCAGGCGCGCAGGCCGGGACCGGCTCGGTCGGCCTCCGGACGCAGGGAGAGCAGCCGATCGACGGTCGCCTCCAGGACGCCCTCCAGCAGCCCGCGTCGCCCGGCGTGGGCCACGGCGGTCGCGCCGGTCGTCTCGTCGACGAGGACCACGGGGAGGCAGTCGGCCACCATGACGGCCAGCGGCCGGGACCCGTCGCGGCTCACGGCGGCGTCGGCCACGGGGGCCGGGGCACCGCCGCGCCCGGGCCCGTCCGCCCACACGACGTCGGCCGAGTGCACCTGGTCCAGATAGAGCGTGGCGCCCTCGGGGACCCCCATCACGCGCTCCAGGGCGCGACGGGCGGCGCTGACGCGAGCGAGCCCCTCGGCCTCGTCCGGCGGGACCACGTGCAGCGCGAGGTTGCCGGCGGCCACGGAGGTCCAGGCGACGTGCACGGCGCCCGTCGCGGTGCGGACGGTCTCGCGGTGCACGAAGGGGCCGGCGGGGACCCGTGTGGTCCCGGCCGGCCCCTCCGCGGCCGTCACTTGAGGAAGTCCGGGACGTCCAGGTCCGAGGACCCGGCGCCGAGGTCCGGCTCCACCACGGTGGGCAGGTCCTGCTGGCGGCGCGGCTGCTGCTCCTGCGGGGCCAGCGGCACGGTGCCGCGC
The DNA here is from genome assembly GCF_001595485.1 of Micrococcus sp. CH7. NCBI lineage: Bacteria > Bacillati > Actinomycetota > Actinomycetes > Micrococcales > Micrococcaceae > Micrococcus > Micrococcus sp. CH7. The sequence goes on along the minus strand of NZ_LOSQ01000005.1, from coordinate 39,056 downwards.
ACGGCGGGGCGCTCGGCCTGCTGCGGCGGGGCCGGGGCGGCCGGCTGCGGCTGGGCGGGGACGGGCTGCGGCTGCGCGGGGGCCGCGGCCCGCTGCGGGGCCGCCTGCTGCTGCTGCGCGGCCTGCGGGGCGGCCGGGGCGGAGGTGACGTCCACCTTGTCGAAGCCCGCGGCGATCACGGTCACGCGCACCTCGTCGCCGAGGGCGTCGTCGATGACCGCGCCGAAGATGATGTTGGCCTCCGGGTGGGCGACCTCCTGGACCAGTCGCGCGGCCTCGTTGATCTCGAAGAGGCCGAGGTCGGAGCCGCCCTGGATGGAGAGCAGCACGCCGTACGCGCCGTCGATGGAGGCCTCGAGCAGCGGCGAGGCGATCGCCAGCTCGGCCGCCTTGACGGCGCGGTCCTCGCCCTGCGCGTGGCCGATGCCCATGAGCGCGGAGCCCGCGCCCTGCATCACGGACTTCACGTCCGCGAAGTCGAGGTTGATCAGGCCCGGGGTGGTGATCAGGTCGGTGATGCCCTGGACGCCGGAGAGGAGCACCTGGTCCGCCTGACGGAAGGCGTCCATGACCGAGACGTTGCGGTCCGAGATGGACAGCAGGCGGTCGTTCGGGATCACGATGAGGGTGTCGACCTCGTCCCGCAGGGCGTCGATGCCCGCCTCGGCGGAGCCGGCGCGACGGCGGCCCTCGAACGTGAACGGACGGGTCACGACGCCGATGGTCAGGGCGCCGAGCGAGCGCGCGATGCGGGCCACGACGGGCGCTCCGCCGGTGCCGGTGCCGCCGCCCTCGCCCGCGGTCACGAACACCATGTCCGCGCCCCGCAGGACCTCCTCGATCTCCTCCGCGTGGTCCTCGGCGGCCTGGCGGCCGACCTCGGGGTTCGCGCCCGCGCCGAGTCCACGGGTGAGCTCGCGGCCCACGTCCAGCTTCACGTCCGCGTCCGACATCAGCAGCGCCTGGGCGTCCGTGTTGATGGCGATGAACTCCACGCCGCGAAGCCCCACCTCGATCATGCGGTTCACGGCGTTCACGCCGCCGCCGCCGATGCCGACGACCTTGATGACGGCCAGGTAGTTCTGGGGTGCAGCCACGGTGTTGGTTCCCTTTGTTCGAGATCTCGAGAGGTCAGCGCGAGGCACATCGCCCCGGTGATCGGCGGCCACCCGGGGTGGACACCTTCAAGCACAGCGTGAAGCGAGCCTCGCGCGCGTTCGGATCCACCGTACTGGGAGGCCCGCGTCACGCGCAAAAGAAAACGGCGTGTCCACGCGGAAAAGACGCCCTCAACATCAACTTTCACGTGAGACTCGAAGGACGAGCCTCCGCGGTGAGGACACCCCGACTCGCACGAGACCAGGCGCCCCGACCTTCACCTTCACGTTCTACTGGAGACTCCTGTGGCCCCGGTTCAGCGCGTGATCGGCCGCGTGGGAACGGAGACGTCGATCTCGGCGACGCCGCCCGCCGCGGACCCGTGCCGCTCGTCCGCCAGGAACGCCTCGGCCACGGACCCCTTGAGGCCGGCGTCCTGCGCGTCGCCCCAGACCAGGGTCACCCCGCCCTCGAGCGCCAGACGGACCTGGCCCGGGCCCCGGGAGTCGGCGGTCTCGACACGATCGGCCACAGGCTCCGGCAGGGCGGCCAGCACCTCGGCCACCTCGGCGCGCTCCTCCTGTGCCCGCTGCGCCAGCTCCTCCGAGAACGCGGGGAGGTCCTCGCCCTCGAGCCGCTCCTCCGGCACTCTCGTCAGGACGGTGCCGTCCGCGAGCAGCAGCTGCGCGCCGTCGTCACCGTCCCGCCGGGCCCGCGCCTCGTGCTCCCGGACCACGACCTCCAGGCCGGTGGGCAGGCGGGGCACGGTATGGACCTCGGCCACCCCGGGCAGACCGCCGACCAGCTCGCCCACACGGCCGGCCCCGACGCGGGACAGCGGCACGCCGTACACGGGCTCCAGGCGCTCCTGGACCTCGGCGGCGGAGACATGGCGGGTGCCGGTGACCTCGACGCGGTCCACCGCGAGCACGGGCGAGAAGAACACGACCCAGCCCAGGGCGCCCAGCACCGCGAGCACCGCGGCCGCCACACCCCAGCGGGTGGCGCGGCGCCGGCGCGCGGTGCGGCCCGGGAACTGGACGACGGTGGAGGCGTCGGTTCCGGCCGGCGGCGGCGTCCCGCGGCCGCGCCTCACGGGTGGGCGACGCCGGGCGCCGCGTCCCGGCCGAGCTCGGCCAGCAGGTCCGGACCCAGGGCGGTGACGTCCCCCGCGCCCATCGTCAGGACGACGTCGCCGGCCGTGGCGCCCGCCGCGAGCGAGCGCACCGCCTCGGCGCGGTCCTCGGCGACGACACGGTCCTCGGCGGCACCCGTGGTGAGGCGGGAGGCGATGAGGGACGAGTCGACGCCGGGCATCGGCTCCTCCCGGGCCGCGTACACGGGCAGCACGCGCACCACGTCCGCCCCGGAGAGGGCGGCGGCGAACTCGGCGGCGAAGTCCCGGGTGCGGGAGAACAGGTGGGGCTGGAACAGGACGTGCACGCGGGCGTCACCGGCCACGGCACGGCCGGCGGAGACCGCGGCGGCCACCTCCGTGGGATGGTGCGCGTAGTCGTCGAAGACCCGCACGCCGCGCGCGGCGCCACGGAACTCGAATCGGCGGGCCGTGCCCCGGAAGGCCTCGACGCCCCGCACGGCGGCCTCGAAGGCCATGCCCGCCCGGACGGCGGCCAGGACCACGGCGGCGGCGTTCAGCGCGTTGTGCCGGCCGGGCACCTGCAGGTGCAGGGTGCGCTCCGGCCCGTCCGCCATCCGGAACGTGGCGCGCTGGCCCACTCCGGTCTCGCCCGGCTCCACCGCGAGGTCGGTGACCAGCAGGTCCGGCACCACGCCGTCGCGGGGCGCCGTGCCGTAGGTCACGACGTCGGCGGCCGCGTTGTCACGGGCCCACGCGGCGAGCTCCGCCGCGCCGGCGTCGTCGAGGCAGGCCACGAGGACCCCGCCCTGGGCGGCGGCTGGCAGCCCGCCCGCGAAGTCCCGGAAGACCTGGTGCACCGCCTCCTCGGTCCCGTAGTGGTCCAGGTGGTCGGCCTCCACGGTCGTGACGATCCCGATCGTGCTCGGGTAGTTCACCAGGGTGCCGTCGGACTCGTCGGCCTCCGCGATGAACCACTCGCCCCGGCCCGCCCGGGCGTTGGTGCCGAGCCCGGCGACGGCGGCGCCGACGGCGAACGTGGGGTCCCAGCCGGCGTCGGAGAAGGCCATGGCGGCCATGGAGGACGTGGTGGTCTTCCCGTGCGTGCCGGCGACGGCCAGCACCCGGTGGCCGCGCATGGCCAGGGCGAGGCCCTCGGAACGGTGCAGCACGCGCAGTCCGCGTGCCACGGCGGCGTCGTGCTCCGGGTTGCCCGGCCCGGCGATCGAGGAGGCGATCACCGTGGTGACGTCCCGGCCGAGGTGCGCGGCGTCGTAGCCGACCGTGATCCGGGCGCCGCCCGCGGCGAGCTCGCGCATTACGGGCAGGTCCTTCGCGTCGGAGCCGGACACCGCGACGCCCTGCTCCTGGAGGATGCGGGCGACCCCCGACACGCCCACGCCGCCGATCCCCAGCAGGTGCACGCGGCCCAGGTCGGCGAAGCGGCCCTCGGCCGCGGGACGGGTGCTCTCGTCGCGGCTCATCGCCGGGCTCCTTCCTGGGCGGCCGAGCGCACGAGGCCGGCCATGGTGACGTCCGCGTCCCGGACGCCGAAGCGGGCGGCCGCCTCCCCCATGCGCGCCAGACGCTCGGGGTCGGTCGCCAGCGGGATCAGCTGACGCTGCACCCACGCGCGCCCGAAGGCGTCGTCGCGGACGAGCAGCGCACCCTCCGCCTCCACCACGGGGCGGGCGTTGAGCGCCTGCTCGCCGTTGCCGATGGGCAGGGGGACGTAGACGGCGGGCAGGCCGACCGCGGACACCTCGCAGACCGTGCCGGCGCCCGAGCGGGCGACGATCAGGTCGGCGGCGGCGTAGGCCTGCTCCATGCCCGCCAGGTACTCCCGCTGGACGTAGCCGTCCCGGACCAGGAGGCTGCCGTCGTCCTCGGTGAGGGCCTTGTCCCGCCCGGTCAGGTGGAAGACCTGCAGACCGGCGTCGAGGAGGTCGCCCAGCGCGGCGCGCACGGTGCGGTTCACGGCCAGCGCACCCGAGCTGCCGCCGGTCACCACGACGGTGGTCCGGTCCGGGTCGAGGCCGAGGGCCTCACGGGCGGCACGGCCGGCGGCCGCCCGGTCCAGGCCGGAGATCTCGGGGCGCATCGGCATGCCCACCCAGCGGGCGCCGCGGAGGCGGGTGTCCGGCAGGGCGGTGCCGACGTGCGTGGCCCGCAGGGCGCCGATGCGGTTGGCCAGGCCGGGGCGGGCGTTGGCCTCGTGGACCACCACGGGCACACCGGCCCGGAACGCGGCGAGGTACACGGGGGTGGCGACGTAGCCGCCCACGCCCACGACGACGTCGGCGCGCCGGTCCCGCAGGATCCGGGCCGCCGTGGCGACCGCGGCGCGCATGCGGGCCGGGAAGCGGACGACGTCCATCGACGGGCGGCGCGGCATCGGGACCCGGTCGATCAGGTCGAGCTCGTAGCCCGCCTCGGGGACGAGACGCGTCTCCATGCCGGAGGCGGTGCCGACCATGGTGCACTCGACGGGGCCGCCGCCGTCATCCTCCAGGGCGCGGGCGATCGCGAGCATCGGGGAGATGTGGCCGGCGGTGCCGCCGCCGGCCAGCACCACCCGCAGGGGTCCGGAGGGATGAGAGGTCTGCGTCATCGGGGCTCCTGGAGGGCGGGGGTGGGGATCACGGGGAGGGGGTCGGTGTCCGGCTCGTCCGCCTGCGGGCGGGCGTCCGGCTGCGCGGCACGGCGGCGCTCGTGACGGGCGAAGGCCAGCACGATGCCGACCGCGCTCAAGGACAGGGTGAGCGCGGAACCACCATAGGAGATGAAGGGCAGGGGGACGCCCACCACGGGGATGACCCCGGAGACCATCGCGATGTTGACGGCCGCCTGACCCACCAGCCAGGCCAGGATCCCCCACGTGGACAGGCGGATGAACGTGGACGTGGTCCCGGCGGCGACGCGGTAGATGCCGATCGCCAGGCCGAGGTAGGCCAGCAGCACCACCAGCGTGCCCACGAGCCCGAGCTCTTCGCCGAGGATGGTGAAGATGAAGTCGTTCTCGGCCTCCGGGATGTAGCTCCACTTCTGGCGGGACTGGCCGAGGCCCGCGCCCCACCAGCCGCCCGAGGCCAGGGCGTACATCCCGTGCGCCGGCTGGAAGCAGGGGTCGGTGGCGTCGGAGCAGTCCCCCATCCAGGCCTGCACCCGGACCATGCGGTGCGGGGCGAGGAGGGTCAGGGCCAGGATGCCCAGCATGCTCAGCGCCAGGAAGGTGAGGAAGACCCCCCAGTGGGTGCCGGCCACGTACAGCACCGTGGCCAGCACGATCGCGAGGATGATCGCGGTCCCGAGGTCGCTGCCCGCCATCACCAGGATCAGCAGCAGCAGGCCGCCGGGCAGCACCGGGATCAGCGCGTGCCGCACCTGGGTGACGAGGCGGTGCTTGCGCTCCAGGACCGCCGCCGCCCACAGGGCCAGGGCGAGCTTGGCGGCCTCGGAGGGCTGCATCCGGAACCCGCCGATGCCCAGCCAGTTGCGATTGCCGCCCACGGTGACGCCGAGCGGGGAGAACGCGACCAGCGCGAGCAGGATCACGGCCACGCCGAACGCCGGCCAGGCGAGCGCCTTGAAGACGCGCACCGGCAGGCGCGAGAACACGAGCAGGGCCGCCACGCCCGCCACCGCCCAGGCGCTCTGGCGCAGGAACAGGGCGTACGAGCCGCCGCCGGTGCCGATCGCCTCGACGGAGGACGAGGAGAGCACCATCACGAGCCCCAGCACGGTGAGCAGGGCGGTGCAGCCGCTGATGAGCAGGACCGACAGGTCGAGGGCGCGGCGACCCTCCAGGACCCGCCACATCCGGGGCAGGAGCCGCTCCCGGTGCTCGGGGGCGTCGTCGTCCGCGCGGGGGCGGACCGGGCGGAGCTCGATCGGGGACATGGCCCTCCTCACGGGGGAAGCGAGACGGTCGGGTGGGCGGCGGGTCAGTCGGTGTCGGGGGCGGCGTCGTCGTGCACGTCCCAGCCGTGCTCGCGCATCAGCCCGGCGACGGCCTCGATGAATGCGTCGCCGCGGGCCGCGTAGGAGCGGAACTGGTCCATCGACGCCGCGGCGGGCGCCATGAGCACGGTGTCGCCGGGGCGGGCCAGGCCGTCGGCCACGCGCACCGCCTCGGTCATCACGGCCGCGCCGTCGGCGGGGCCGGTGCCGTCGGCCGCGGCGAGGGGGGCGTGGACGGGGACGTCCGGGGCGTGCGCGGCCAGGGCCGCGCGCAGGGCCGAGGTGTCCCTGCCCAGGAGCACCACCGCCCGGAGCCGGTGGGCGTGCGCGGCCACCAGCTCGTGATAGGTCACGCCCTTGGGCAGGCCGCCGGCCAGCCACACCACGGAGCTGAACGCCGCCAGCGACGCGTCTGCGGCGTGCGGGTTCGTCGCCTTGGAGTCGTTGACCCACATGATGTCGCGGGAGGTGGCCACGAGCTGGATGCGGTGCTCCCCGCGGTCGTAGGAGCGCAGGCCCTCGGCCACGGCCGCGGGGCTCACCCCGACGGCCCGGGTCAGCGCCGCCGCGGCGGCCGCGTTGGCCATGGTGTGGCGCGGCGCCACCGGGCCCAGGTCGGCGCGCTCGGCCAGGGCGATCGCCTCGTGGCGCCGGTTGTCCAGGAACGCACGGTCCACGAGGATCCCGTCCACGACGCCGATGTCGGACAGGCCCGGGGTGTCCGTGGTGAAGCCGATCGCGCGGCAGCCCTCCTGGACGTCCGCGCGCTCCACGAGGGTGCGGGTCAGCGGGTCCTGCTCGTTGAACACGCAGGCCACCCGCGTGTTCGCGTACACCTTGCCCTTGGCGGCGGCGTACTCCTCCATCGAGCCGTGCCAGTCCACGTGGTCCTCGGCCAGGTTCAGCACCGCCGATGACGCCGGGGCCAGGCCGTGCGTCCAGTGCAGCTGGAAGCTGGAGAGCTCGAGGGCGAGCACGTCGAAGCCCTCCGGGTCGCGGATCGCGTCGAGCACGGGGGTGCCGACGTTGCCGCAGGCCACCGCCCGACGGCCGTCCGCCCGCAGGATGGCCTCGACCATCGTCACGGTCGTCGTCTTGCCGTTCGTGCCTGTCAGGCACACCCAGTCGGCGGTCTTCCGGCCGGCGCGCTCGCGCAGCCGCCAGGCCAGTTCGACGTCGGACCAGATCGGCAGGCCCGCCGCATGGGCGGCCATCAGCAGCGGCTGGTCCGGCCGCCAGCCCGGGGAGGTCACGACGAGGTCCGCGGCGGCGCCGTCGACTTCGGGCAGCACCTGCGTGGCCGCCCGGTCGAGCAGGACCTCGCGGACCCCCACGATCCGCAGGGTCTCCGCACGCGCCCGGTTCTCGGGGCCGTCATCGCCGTCCACCACCACGACGGCGGCGCCCAGCTCGGCCAGGGTGTCGGCCACGGAGAAGCCGGTGAGGCCCAGGCCCGTGACGACGACACGCAGGCCGGCCCACCCCGGAGCGTCCCAGGACGTGAGGTCGGCGGTGCGGGCGGTGTCGGCGCGGGGCCGGCGCACCGGTGCGGGCGCGGCGTCGGACGCGGGGCCGGTCACGGGGTCACCCCCGCGAGGCCGCCCTGGCGGATGAGCCAGTCGCCGTAGAAGATCGCGAGCCCCACGGTGACGCACATCAGGGACAGCAGCCAGAAGCGGACCACGACGGTCACCTCGGCCCAGCCCTTGAGCTCGAAGTGGTGCTGCAGCGGCGCCATGAGGAACACGCGCTTGCCGCCGGAGACCTTGAACCAGCCCACCTGGATGATGACGGAGAGGGTGATCGCGACCATGAGGCCGGCCAGCACGGCCACCAGGATCTCGGTGCGCGTGAAGATCGCGAAGCCGGCCAGGGCGCCGCCCAGGCCCAGGGAGCCGGTGTCCCCCATGAAGATCTTGGCCGGGGAGGTGTTCCACCAGAGGAAGCCCAGCAGGCTGCCCGTGAGGATCGCCGCGAGCAGGGCGAGGTCCATGGGGTCGCGGACCTCGTAGCAGCCGCGGGTGCCCTCGAGCGCGCAGGACTGGCTCGACTGGAAGAGCGATATCAGGACGTAGGCGCCCGTGATCATGGCGGTGGCGCCCGTGGCTAGCCCGTCGAGGCCATCCGTGAGGTTCACGGCGTTCGTGGTGGCGGTGGGGATGAGGGTCGACCAGATCACGAACAGGATGACGCCGATCGCGGGTCCGGCGAAGGCCAGATCGAGCCACGGGATGTCCCGGGCGAAGGAGATCGCCGTCGAGGCGGGGGTCAGGCCCCGCTCGTCCGGGAAGTTCAGGGCGAGGACCGCGAAGGCGGTGCCGATCAGGGCCTGGAGGATGATCTTGCCGCGCGGCGTCAGGCCGAGCGAGCGCTGCTTCGTGATCTTCGTGAAGTCGTCCACGAAACCGACGAAGGCCATGCCCACCGTGAGCAGCAGCAGGATCAGGCCGGAGGCCGTGGGCCCGCCGAAGTCGACGCCGAACACCGCGAGCAGCCCGTGGGTGATCAGGTACGCCAGCACCATGGAGCCGATGATGACCGCGCCGCCCATCGTGGGCGTGCCGCGCTTGGTCTTGTGGGTGGTCGGGCCGTCGTCGCGGACGAACTGGCCGTATCCGCGCTTGACGAGGAACCTGATGAACAGCGGGGTGCCGACGGCCGAGAGGACCAGGCCGAGCACGCCGCCGATGAGCAGTCCGATCACGGTCGGGACTCCTTCGGGGAGGCGGAGGGGGCGGCGACGGCGTCGGCCGTGGCGAGGCGCTCGCCGAGGGCCGCGAGCCCGACGCCGTTGGAGGACTTGACGAGGACGAGGTCGCCGGGGCGCAGGTGCTCGGCGAGGAACGCCTCGGCCTGCGCGGCGTCGTCGACGAAGTGCGCCTCCTCGCCCCAGCTGCCCTCGTTGAGGGCGCCGATGTAGAGCGGCCGGGCTCCGGCGCCCACCACCAGCAGCTGGGCGATGTTCAGGCGCACCACGGACTCGCCCACGAGGGTGTGCTCACGGACGCGGGCATCGCCGAGCTCGAGCATCTCCCCCAGGACGGCCCAGGTGCGGCGGCCGCTGGAGCGGCCGAGGGTGGCCAGCGTCCGCAGCGCGGCGCGCATGGACTCGGGGTTGGCGTTGTACGCGTCGTTGATGATCGTGACGCCGTCCGCGCGGTCGGTGCGCTCCATCCGGAAGCGGCTGGCGGGCCCGAGCCCGTCGAGACCACGGGCGATCTCGGCCGGGTCCATGCCGGCGGCGTGGGCGGCCGCGGCGGCGGCCAGCACGTTGTGCACGTGGTGCAGGCCGGTCAGTCCGGAGGCGACCGGATGCCGCACGGCGGCCTCATCCGTCCCGACCTGCAGGTCGAAGACGGGGCGCTCCTGGTCGTCGGCGCGCACGTCCCGTGCGGCGACGAGTCCCGACGCGCGGCCGGCGGCCACGTCCTCGGCCGCGCGGGCGACGCCCCGCTCGTCCGCGGTGAACCAGGTGATCGGGGCGGCGGTCCGTGCCGCCATGCCGGCGACACGCTCGTCGTCGAGGTTGAGGACGGCGACGCCGTCGGGGCCGAGGGCCTCCACGAGCTCGCCCTTGGTGCGCGCGATGTTCGCCACGCCGCCGAAACTGCCCGCATGGGCGGTGCCCACCATGAGCACGACGCCGATGTCCGGGCGCACGATGTCGCAGAGGTACGCGATGTTGCCGACGTGGTCCGCGCCCATCTCGACCACGAGGAAGCGCGTGTCCAGCTCCGCCCGGAACACCGTGAGCGGCACGCCGACCTCGCCGTTGTACGAGCCGACCGGTGCGACGGTGGGGCCCTGGGTGGCCAGCAGGGCGGCGAGCAGGTCCTTGGTGGTGGTCTTGCCGGCCGAGCCGGTGATGCCGATGACGGTGGTCGGGGAGTGCCCCCGGATGCGGCGCACGACCTCCCGGGCGAGCGCGCCCATCGCGAGCACGGCGTCCTCGACGATGATCGCCGGGTGCGCGGCGCCGTCGGGGGCGTGCGTGGCGCGCTCGGCGAGCACGGCGGCGGCGCCGGCACCCAGCGCGGCGTCGATGAAGTCGTGGCCGTCGGCGCGCTCCCCCGGCTTCGCCACGTAGAGCGTGCCCTCGGCGGTGACCTCCCGCGAGTCGGGGGTGACGTGCACCAGCACGGTGGCGGGGTCGAGGGTGGCCGAGAGCGTGCCGGACACGGCCTCGGCGATCTGGGCTGCGGTGAGAGCGATCATGACTCGATGACCTTACCCTCGCGGGCGGGGCCGGAGCCCGAGGCGGAGGCCGCCGCGACACGGGCGGCCAGGGCCTCGCGCAGGGCCACCCGGTCGTCCAGCGGGACGAGCTCGCCGTCGTAGTCCATCGTGGTCTCGTGCCCGCGGCCGGCCAGGAGGATGCCGTCCTGCGGCCCCGCCAGCTCCACGGCGCGGCGGATGGCCGTGGCACGGTCGGCCACCTCCTCGATCACGACCGTGCGGCCCTCCTCCCGCGCGATGCGGTCGGCCTCGGCGCGGGCGCCGGCGAGGATGTGGGCGCGGATCGGGGCCGGGTCCTCCGAGTGGGGGGTGTCGTCGGTGACGATCAGCACATCCGCCGCCCGGGCCGCGATCGCGCCCATCACGGGCCGCTTGTCACGGTCACGGTCGCCGGCGGAGCCGAACACGATCAGGGTGCGGCCGCGCGTCCCGGCCGCCGCCCGGGCGTCGGCGAGGGAGCGCAGCGCCTGGACCATGCCGTCCGGGTTGTGCGCGAAGTCGACGACGGCGTCCGGCTCGCGGCCCACGACCTCCATCCGCCCCGGGACGGCGGCAGCCAGAGGGCCCTCCCCCGCGGGCACGTCCAGGACCGCGGCGAGCGCGTCCAGGTGCTCCTCCCCCACGGCGTGCAGCACGAGCAGAACCGCGAGGGCCGCGTTGGCCACGTTGAAGCGGCCCGGCAGACCGACGGAGGCCCGCAGCTCCCGGCCCGTGGCCGCGTGGCGCAGCGTGAAGCGGTGGCCGAGGCCGTCCGGCGCGAGCTCGGCGACCTCCCAGTCCGCCCGGAGGCCGGGGTCGTGTTCGGCCAGGGCGCCCGGCGTCGGCGCGGCCGGCCCGAGGGCGAGCGTGGTGACGGGAGCGCCGGCGGCCCGGGCCATGGCGACGCCCCAGCGGGGCCCCTCGCCGCCGTCGAGCGTGATGACGGCGTGGTCGGTGCGAGCGGGGTCGAACAGACCGGCCTTGGCCGCGAAGTACTCCTGCATCGAGCCGTGCATGTCCAGGTGGTCCTGGGTCAGGTTGGTGAACCCGGCCACCGCGTAGCGCAGGCCGGCGATCCGCTGGTACGCCACGGCGTGGGAGGAGACCTCCATGACGGCGGTGTCCACCTCCTCCTCGCGCATGAGCGCCATGAGGGCGTGCAGCTGGGTGGCCTCGGGCGTGGTGAGCGTGGAGGGGACCTCCCGCTCCCCCGCGCGGATCAGGATCGTGCCCACGATGCCCGACCGGCGCCCCAGGGCCTCGAGCAGGGCGGCGGCGAGGAAGCTCGTGGTGGTCTTGCCGTTGGTGCCGGTCACGCCGAGCAGGCGCGGGCCGGTGTCGCCCCCGCCGCCGTAGACGCGGGCCGCCACGGTGCCGGCGGCGGTGCGCACGGCGTCGACCTCGAGCACCGGGACGTCGGCCAGGCCCTGCTCCGCCAGGAGCGCGCGGCCCGCCGCGTCCGTCAGGACGCCGACGGCGCCGGCCTCCAGTGCCGTGGCCGCGAACGCCGCGCCGTGGGCGCGCGCCCCCGGAACGGCGACGTAGAGGTCGCCCGGGCGCACGACACGCGAGTCGAGGCTGACCCCCGTGACGCCGTCGGCCGGGGCCGCGCCGTGGACGTGGGCCGCGATCCCCGCCTCGGCCAGCGCCTGTGCGAGGGCGGGCCAGGCCGCGGCGGGGGTGTGGGAGGGCCGGAAGGCGGCGTCCTGCTGGGCCGGGGTCAGCGGCGCAGGGGGGTCGCTCGGAGTGGTCATGGGGGTGCTCCTGGGGTGCTCGGGGCCGGAGGCGTGGGTCACCACGGCCGGTCCTGCGGATCGTCCACGAAGACGCGGTAGTCGTTCGGCTCGGCTCCGGTGGCGGGCACGTCCGCCTGGCGGAGCATGTACTCCATGATCGTGGCGGCCGCGACGGACACGTCTCGGGAGCCCTGCTTCGACGGCGGCCGATGCATGGACACGGACACCACGAAGCGGGGGTCGTCGAGCGGGGCGACGGCGGTGAAGCCGAGGTTGTAGCCGTCGTACGTGCCGGTGTCGCTCGCGGCCTCGGCGGTGGAGGACTTGCCGCCCACGCGATACCCGGGGATCGCGGCGGCCTTGCTGGTGCCCTGCGTCACGACGGTCTCCATCATGCGGAGCATCTGCGCCGCCGTCTCCTCGGAGACCACGCGGTGGGGCTCCGCGGACGACTCCCAGCGCTTCTCCGCGCCGTCGCCGTCCACCGTGGCGTCGATCAGCCGGGCCGGGATCAGCACGCCGCCGTTGGCGAGGGCCTGGTACATCTGGGCGGTGTGCAGGGTGGTCTGGGTGTAGCCCTGGCCGAAGGCCGTGGTCAGGCGCTGGCGGCCGTCCCACTGTTCGGGCGGGACGAGGACGCTGCCCGCCTGCTGCGGCAGGCCGAGGTCGATGGGCTGGCCGACCCCGAAGGAGCGCATGTACTCGTAGCGCTGCTCGTCCGTGATCTTCTCGGCGATCTGCACCGTGCCCGTGTTGTAGGAGCGCGCGTAGATGCCTGCCACGGTCATGTCGAACGTCGGGTGCGGGGAGAAGTCCCGGATGGTCTGCCCGTCGAAGTCCTGGCTGCCGGGGACGGTGAAGCCGTCCGTGGCGGTGACCTTCCCGGCGTCGACGGCGGCCGCGATCGGCAGCGCCTTGCCCGTGGAGCCCGGCTCGTACGGCGTGCTCATCACGGTGGAGGTGCGGAAGTTCCCCTCGGTGGCGTCGGGGTCGGCGGGGTCCACCGTGGTGGAGTCCGCCATGACGATCACGTCGCCCGTCTTCACGTCCATCACGACGGCGTTCGCCCACTCCGCCTCGTACTCGGCGGCGAGGGCGCCGAGGGTCTCCTGCGCGAACCACTGGGCGTCCTTGTCCACGGTCAGGCGCAGGTCGGCGCCGTCCACGGCCGGAACCTCCTCGAGCGGGGCGTTGGGGATGCGGATGCCGTCTGCGCCCACCTCGAACGTGCGGGTGCCCGGGGTGCCGGTCATGACGTCGTCCTGGCTGAGCTCGAGGCCCTCGAGGGCGGTGCCGTCGCCACCCATGAAGCCGATGATGCTGCCGGCGACCGACCCGTTCGGGTAGGTGCGGCGGTCCACCGCCTCGGAGAGCAGGCCCGGCACGTTGAGCGCCATGGCCTTGTCCCGCACCTCCGGGGTCACGGAGCGACGCACCACGGCGTACGGGCGGGAGCCGATGGTGGCCTCGCGCACCTCCTCCTCCGACATGCCGAGCACCTCGGCCAGGCTGGCCAGGCGGGAGTCCACGTCCACCAGCACGGTCTCCCGGGCCTCGCGGTCCCATTCGTTGAAGTCCTTGACGAGGCGCTGGTCCACGACGATGTCGTAGCGGCGCACGCTGGCGGCCAGCACGTCGCCGTCGCGGTCCAGGATGGACCCGCGCTGCGGCAGGGTCTCCTGGTGTGTCAGGCGCTGGTCCATGGCCGCCGCGGCCTGCCCCGTGGGGTCGATGCCCTGCACGTAGACGAGCCGCAGTGCGAGCCCGCCGAGCAGGACGAAGACGAGCAGGAGAAGGATGCGGGTGCGCACGGCGGGGTGCCCGGGAGCGGGCCCGACCGTCGATCCGCCGCGGGGAAGGTGCGAGGCGGGACGGTCGATCAACGGTCGGCGGCGTCCTGGTCGGGGGCGGCGGAGGCGTCCTCGCCGCCGAGGGTGCGCGGTCCCTCGATCTCGTCCTGGCCGTCGCCGGCCGTCCCCTGGCGGACCGCGTCCGCGTCCGCCGGCGGCGCGACGTAGGTGGCGGAGATGTCGCCGTCCTGGGCCGCCTGGGCCTCGCCGCTGAACTGGCCCGTGCCCGCGTCCACGGAGGCGGTGCCGGCGGGGGCGACCATCCCGAGGGCGTCGGCGCGCGCGGCCAGGTTCTGCGGCGCCTCGAGGTGGCCCACCCGTTCGGCCAGCCGCTCATTGGTCTCGGTGACGGCCTGCTGCTCCTGGCGCAGGTCCAGGAGGGCGTACTGCCGGTTGGACATCGTGATGTTCATGACGAGCACCGCCGCGAGCGCGGCGAGCACCACGAGGACGCACAGCACGGTCACCCCGGAGCGGGATCGGGGCAGCGGGGCGGGCACCACCGAGAGCGGCGTGCGCTCCTGCGGAGTCGGCCGCGCAGGGGCGACGGGGGTCGACCCGGGGCGCAGCGACTCTGCGATCCGTGCGTGTGCGGCCATGCTCATCTCCTCGTGCAGCGTCATGCCGTGGTCCTGGACGTCCTGATCTTCTCAACCGCACGCACTCTCGCGGAGGAGGCGCGACGGTTCTCGGAGATTTCTTCTTCGGTGGGCTTCTCGGTGCCGCGGGTGAGCACCCGCACCACGGGTTCGTGCTCCTCCAGCACCACTGGGAACCCCGGGGGCGCCGTGGACGTGGCCCACGCGCTCAGGTGCCGCTTCGTGATGCGGTCTTCGAGGGAGTGGTAGCTCATCACCACGAGGCGCCCGCCCACGTGGAGGGCGTCGAGGATGGCGGGCACGGCGGCGTCGAGGATGTCGAGCTCCTCGTTCACGGCGATGCGCAGGGCCTGGAAGGTGCGCTTGGCCGGGTGCCCGCCGGTTGCCCCCGCGGCGACGGGGACGGCCGAGCGGATCACCTCGACGAGGCGGCCGGTGGTCTCGATGGGGGCCTCGTCGCGGGCCCGGACGATGGCCCGTGCGATGGGGCCGGCGAAGCGCTCCTCGCCGTCGCGACGGATGATGCGGCGCAGCTCCTGCTCGTCCAGCTCCGCCACGAGCGTCGCGGCGGAGCGCTCGGCGGTGTCGTCCATGCGCATGTCCAGCGGAGCGTCGTAGGAGTAGGCGAAGCCGCGCTCCCGGTCGTCCAGCTGGTAGGAGGACACACCGAGGTCGTAGAGCGCGGCGTCGACCTTCGTGACGCCCGCGGCGGCCATGGCCTCGGGCACCCGGTCGTAGGTGCCGTGGAAGGGGATCAGGCGCTCGGCGAGGGGGCCGAGGCGCTCGACGGCCATGGCCTGGGCGTGGACGTCGCGGTCGATGCCGATGACGCGCAGGTGGGGGAACCGGGTCAGCAGGGCCTCGGTGTGCCCGCCCATGCCCAGCGTGCCGTCGACGGCGACGGGCGTACGGCCGGCCTCGAGCGCGGCCTGGACGGCGGGGGCGAGGAGGTCGACGACGCGGTCCCGCATCACGGGCAGGTGGCGGTCCTCGGGGCGCGGCTGGCCTGCGTCCACTCTCGACCTCCTGCTCACATCGCGGTCCTGGCGGACCTCGGGCGGGATCCCCATCCGTCCGCCGCCGCGCCTGGCCCAGGGGAAGACGGGTCAGGTGCGGCGGCGTCGGCTGGAGGTCTCGCTCGAGGTCGGGTGGTCATGGTCAGAAGACGCCGGGCAGGACGTCCTCGTCGGTCTCGGAGAAGGCGGCTTCCTGCTCGGCGAGGTAGGTGTTCCAGGACTCCGAGTCCCAGATCTCCACTCGCGTCCCCGCGCCGATCACGGTCACGTCCCGGTCCAGCCCCGCGTACTGTCGCAGCGGCGCCGGCACGGTCACCCGACCCTGCTTGTCCGGGACCTCGTCCGACGCCCCCGAGAGGAAGACGCGGATGTAGTCACGGGCCTGGCGGGAGGACAGTGGAGCCGACCTCATCTGCTCGTGGACCCGCTCGAACTCACGAGCGCTGAACACGTAGATGCAGCGCTCCTGACCCCGGGTCAGGACCAGCCCCTCCGCCAGCTCCTCGCGGAACTTGGCGGGGAGGATCAGCCGGGACTTCTCGTCGAGCCGGGGGGTGTACGTGCCCAAGAACACGGCAGACCCCCTGGCTCGTCAAGCGGTCCCTCCCGACCAAGGTCGGGACCCATGCTCTCTCCTTCCCTCCACATTACCCCACTTCCCTCCACCATCAACCCCGGACGCGGGTCCCGGCGCCACGGGCGTGTCGAGGCCCCCCGAGTCCGGCGCGCCATCCCGCGGGTCCCGGGGCCGGCGTCGCCGTGGAGGGACGTGGAGGACCGGTGGGCCCCGGTGGAGGGCCGCGGCGACGACGGAGCCTCGGGCAGCGGAAAGGCCCCGATCCGGAGCGGATCGGGGCCTGGAGTGGAGGATAGTGGGGGCCCGGCGGGCCAGGCGCTCAGTCGCCTCCGGCGCGCCGCTCGTCCCAGCGCCGCTCGAGGCGGCCCATGAAGTCGCCGCCTCCCTGCCGTCGCGGTGCGCCCGACCGGCGGGCCTCCGGGCCCGAGGCCCCGGAGGCGACAGCGCGCGGCCGCGTGGTCAGCAGGAAGATGCCGGCCCCGATGACGACGACGCCGAGCACGCCCAGGAGGATCGCGTGGTTGGCGACCCCGAGGACCACGACGAGCAGCCCGACCACTGCGAGGACGGCCCCGGCCACGACGCGACCCACGGGCAGCCGATGCCGCCCCGTGTCCGCCATCTGGGTGGCCAGCCGGGGGTCCTCGGTGCGCAGCTGCTGCTCCAGCTGGTCCAGCATCCGCTGCTCATGCTCTGAGAGGGGCATGGCGACTCCTTCGAACGCGGCCTCCGACACCTCCGGGACCGGGAGGGGACGCCCGCGCGTCCGACTTGCCCTCCAGGATAGGACCTGCCGCCCCACCCTAGCCAGGTGGCGACGTCGCCGGCCCCGGAACCCCTCACTCCCGGTCCGGGCCTCCGGGGCCCGGCCGCGGCGCGTCCCGGCGGGCGTCGGCGCGGGCCTCGCGGCGACCCAGCAGCGACGCCGGCCGCACGGCCGCCGTCGGGAAGCGCCGGGCGACGGCGTCCAGGGCGGCCTCGGCACCGGCCCAGTCGCCCGCCTCCGACGCCTCGCCCTCCGTCCCCCAGGCGGGACCGCCGAAGAGCGCCTCCTGGGCCGGAGGCTGATCGGCCTCGCCCCCGAGGCGCTCGGCGCGCACGCCCACGAGCCGGATCGGATGCGGCCGTTCGGCGTGCAGCTCGCGGACGAGCCGCCGCGCCGGGCCGAGGAGGTCGTGGCCCGTGGCGGTCGGCCGGGCGAGGCGGGCGGTGCGGCTGCGGACCGACCCGTCCGGCGCCTTGAGGCGGACCGTGACCGCGCCGGCGGTGACCCCCTCCGCGCGCAGCCGGGCCGCGACCCGGTGACACAGGCGCAGGACCTCCGGGTCGACGCCCGCGACGTCGACGGGGTCGACGTCGAAGGTGTGGTCCGCGCCGATGCTGCGGGCCGCCGGGCGCGGGGCGACGGGGCGCGGGTCGATGCCCCGGGCGAGCGACGCCCACTCCCGGCCGGCGGCCCCGAACGACGCCTCCAGCCGCGCGGGGTCCACCCGGGCGAGGTCGCCGATGGTCGCCACCCCCCGCCGGGCGAGCCGCTCGGCCGCCTTGGGGCCCACGCCCCACAGCCGGCCCACGGGCAGCGGATGGAGGAAGTCCAGGGTGCGCTCCGGCGGCACGATCAGCAGGCCGTCTGGCTTGGCCGCGGTGGACGCCGTCTTGGCCACGAACTTCACGGCCGAGCCGCCCACGGTGCACGGCAGCCCCAGCTCGGAGCGGACGCGCTCCCGGATCAGGTGGCCGATGTGCTCGGGCGGGCCGAGCCGGCGGCGGGCGCCGGCGACGTCGAGGAACGCCTCGTCCACGCTGAGCTGCTCCATCACGGGGGTCACGTCCGCGAGCACGGCCATCACCTCGGCGGAGACGGCCCGGTAGAGCTGCTGGCGCGGCGGGATGACCACGAGGGGCGGGCACAGGGCGCGGGCGTGCGCCAGGGGCATCGCCGAGCGGACCCCGTAGGCCCGCGCCGCGTACGAGGCGGAGAGCACCACGGACCGGCCGCTCGGGGCGGCGACGGCGGCGGGACGCCCCTCGAGGTCGGGCTGTTCGCGCAGCTCGACGGACAGGAAGAACGCGTCCATGTCCACGTGCAGGATCGTCGCCTCATCGCGGGGTGCAGCGGGCGCGGTCTCGGACATGGACCGAGCCTATCCGGGACCGGCGAGCCGCCGCGCGGCGCGGCTAGGGTGGGGCCATGCCCGCCGACGTCGCCGTCCCCCGCCCCCGTCCCGCCGACCAGGACCGCTTCCGCGCCGCCGTCGCCGACGCCCTCGACCGCCTGCTGGCGGAGCACCGCGAACGCGCCCGGGACGTCCACCCGCTGACGGCGCCCCTCGTGGACGCGATCGCGGACCTGACCGCGGGCGGCAAGCGCCTGCGCGCCGTCCTGGCCTGGCTCGGCTGGCGGGCGGCCGGCGGCGAGGCGGAGGACCCCCGCATCGCCGAGGCGGGCGCGGCGTTCGAGCTGTTCCAGGCCGCGGCGCTGATCCACGACGACATCCTGGACCGCTCGGACACCCGCCGGGGGATGCCCAGCGTGCACCGCCGCTTCGAGTCCCTCCACCGGGAGGCGGGCTGGCGCCACGCCGCGGAGCACTTCGGCGTCTCCGCCGCGATCCTCGCCGGCGACGTCGCCCTGGGGATGAGCGAGACGGCCTTCGCGCGCGTCCTCGCCGGCACGCCCCGGGAGGATCGGGCGCGGGCCGAGCTCGAGCGGATGCGCTTCGGCGTGATGGCGGGTCAGTACCTCGACGTGGTGGCCGAGATGGCCCCGGCGGCGCGCGATGCCCGCGAAGCCGAGGCGGCCGCCGAGGCGGTGGTGGAGCACAAGTCGGCCCGCTATTCGGCGGTGCACCCGCTGGCCCTGGGCGGGCTGCTGGCGGGGGCGGACGACGGGCTGGTGACCGCGTTCGCCCGGGTGTCGCTGCCGTTCGGCATGGCGTTCCAGTACCGGGACGACCTGCTCGGCGTGTTTGGCGATCCGGCGACCACGGGCAAGCCCGCGGGCGACGACCTGCGGGAGGGGAAACAGACGGTGCTC
Organism: Micrococcus sp. CH7; assembly: GCF_001595485.1. Taxonomy (NCBI): domain Bacteria; kingdom Bacillati; phylum Actinomycetota; class Actinomycetes; order Micrococcales; family Micrococcaceae; genus Micrococcus; species Micrococcus sp. CH7. The sequence goes on along the minus strand of NZ_LOSQ01000005.1, from coordinate 19,872 downwards.
ATCGCCCGCGCCGTCGAGCTGCTCGCCCCGGACGAGGTCGCCGCGCTCGACGCGGACCTCGGCGATCCAGACCTCGGCGCGGACCGGGTGGCCCACTGGCAGGCCGTCCTCGAAGCATGCGGTGCGCGCCAGGCCGTCGAAGAGCGGGTCGCGGTGCTCTCGCACGAGGCGGCCGGCGCCGTGGCGGGCCTGCTCGCGCACGGCGTCCCCGAGGATGTGAGCGCCGAGCTCACGCGGCTGATCGACGCCTACACGTCGCGCCGCCACTGAGCCGCACGAACCCCGCGGGCGGATGGCCGCCCGCGGGTCGGCTCACCAGGCCAGGGCCTGGGCGCGGCGCCGGATCTCGGTCTTCCGACCGTCCCGGAGCGCGTCGATGGGCCGGCCGGGCAACGACTCGTCCTCGGTGAACAGCCAACGGAGGGCCTCCTCGTCGGAGAAGCCGGCGTCGGCCAGCAGCACGAGCGTGCCCTGCAGGGAATCGAGCACGCCGGTCTCGGTGAGGAACAGCGCCGGCACGGACCGCACCGCGGGCTCGGGGCGACGCACGGCCAGCAGGCGGCGATCATGCACGAGGTTGTGGACGCGGGTCACACGCTGGTCGAGGCGCTCCGCCACGTCGGGCACGGAGAGCCACTCGCCCACGAGGGCGTCGAGCTCGGCGGGGATCGCGTCAGCGGGGACCGGGGTGTCGGAGGAAGTGGTGCTCACAGGCGCCAGCCTACGTGGCCGCCGACGGGCCCGGCCCATCGCGCCCCGGACGGCATAGATCTCAGTATGGTCACGAAGATCACATTCCGATAACATCGCCGAGGCTCCATGGCCGGGCGCCGACGTCGTCGGTCGACCGCGGGGGCCACGGGTCCCACCCGTCACTTCCCCGTCGTGTTCCATCCATCCATCCGATCCGATGCCGAGGTCTGCCGTGCCCCACACCCCCGTCCGCTCCCGCCGCCTGCGCTCCGTCCTGACCGGCGGCGCGGTGCCCCTGCTGCTGCTCACCGGTCTGCCCGCCCAGGCCCACGCCCAGGAGGCGGCGGTGCATACCGTGCGCCCGGGCGACTCCCTCACCCGGATCTCGGCCGCCCGCGGCGTCTCCGTCGCCGACCTGCTGCGGTTCAACGGCCTGGGCCTGGAGACCGTGCTCTACCCGGGTGACGAGCTCCGCCTGACCGGCGCGGCGGCCCCGGCCCCGGCCGCGGGGACCTACACGGTGCAGCCGAACGACGGGTGGTGGGTCATCGCCCGCCGCACCGGCGTCTCCGCCGCGCAGCTGCAGCGGCTCAACGGCATGAGCGCGTCGAGCATGCTCCACCCGGGCATGGTCCTGACCACGCAGCGCACGGCCGCCGCACCGAAGGCCCCCGCGTCGCCCGCCCCGACCACGACCCCCGCCACCGCGCCGGCATCGACGGCCCCGACGGCGGCCGGCGGGACGGTCCGGTACACCGTGGTCTCCGGCGACTCCCTCTGGGGGATCTCCCAGCGGTTCGAGGTCTCCATCCCCCGTCTGCGCGAGCTCAACGGCCTGACGCGGGCCTCGACGCTGCACCCCGGCGACGTGCTCGTGATCTCCGACGGCACCCTCGAGGTGGAGCCGGTCTCCGCCGTCCAGGCGGTCGGCGACACCTTCCTCGGGCGCACCTACGCGCCGCACGTGACGGCCTCGGCGAACGAGAACCTGCGCCTGCTGCGCTCCGTCCCGCAGCCCACCCCCGAGCAGATGCAGCAGATCGTCCGCGAGACCGCCGAGCGGATGGGCGTGGACCCTCGCCTGGCCCTGGGCCACGCGTACACCGAGTCCCGCTTCCGCATGGCCTCGGTCTCCCCCGGCAACGCCGTGGGGGCGATGCAGGTCATCCCGATCACGGGCGAGTTCGCCTCGGAGCTGGTGGGCCGCGAGCTGAACCTGCTGGACCCCCACGACAACGCGGTGGCCGGCGTCGCGTTCATCAAGTACGTGCAGGACCGCACCCCCACCCTCGATGAGGGCATCGGGGCCTACTACCAGGGCCTCGGCGGGGTGCTGGACAGCGGCCTGAACCCGGAGGCACGGGACTACGTGGCCAAGGTGCGCGCCGCGATGGCGATGTTCTGATCCGCCGGCGGCGGACCGCCCCGAGGGGTCCGCCGCCTGTCCTACCCTGGGACGATGAGCAGCGCACGCCGCGACCCCCTCGTGGGGGGCATCGTCGACGGCCGCTACCGGGTCGTCGAGCGGCTGGCCCGGGGCGGCATGTCCACCGTCTACCTGGCCGTGGACGAGCGTCTCGACCGCCAGGTGGCGCTCAAGGTCATGCACCCGCACCTGGCGGAGGACCCCGTCCTCGTCGGCCGGTTCGAGCAGGAGGCCAAGACGACGGCGCGGCTGTCCCATCCGCACGTCGTCGCGGTCCTGGACCAGGGCCACACCGAGGCCGAGGACGGCGACGTGCTGGCCTACCTCGTGATGGAGCACGTGCCCGGCCGCACGCTGCGCACCGTCATCCGGGACCGGGCCCCGCTCTCGCCCCGGGAGGCGCTGCGGTTCCTGCGTCCGCTCGTCGACGGCCTGGCCGCCGCGCACCGCGCCGGGCTGGTGCACCGGGACGTGAAGCCCGAGAACGTGCTCGTCCGCGACGACGGCCGGGTGACGGTCGCGGACTTCGGCCTGTCCCGCGCCGCCACGGCCCACACCATGGCCGGGCAGGCCGTCGTGGGCACGCCCGCCTACCTCGCCCCCGAGCACATCGCCGGGGCGCCCGCCGACGCCCGCTCCGACGTGTACGCCGTGGGCATCATCCTGTTCGAGCTGCTCACGGGCCGCCAGCCGTACACCGCGGCGACCGCGCTGCAGGTCGCCTACCGACACGTCCACGAGCGGGTCCCCGTGCCGTCCACGCTGCACCCCGGGCTCCCCGAGGACCTCGACGACCTCGTGCTGTGGTGCACCGAGCCGGACCCGGCCGACCGGCCCGCCGGTGCCGGCGAGCTCCTGCACCGCATCGACGCCGTGGCGGCGGGCCTGGACCCCGACGAACCGGACCGCCGCCCCGCCGAGGGCCCGGGCACGGACCCGGCGGCGGCCGCCCCCGCCGCCGATGGCCTCGAGGGCGCAGCCCCGGACGGGGACCTGCCGACCCGGGCCCTCGACGCCGGCGACCACCACGCGACGCGCGTGCTCCCCGCCCTGGCTGAGTCCGCCCTCGACGACGACGTGACCGACGTCATCGACACCCGTGCGGCGACGCACGGGGGCGACCCGCGGCCCGCCGCGCGCCCGGCGGAGCCGGTCGGCCCTCTCGCTGTCGACCCCGCTCCGGCGGACCGGCATCCGGGGCGCGGCTCCCGGCGGCGGCTGCGTCGGGCGGCCCGCCGCCCCGCCCTCGACCTCGGCCAGGGCACCGGCCGGGCCGCGGCGATCGGCGCGGCCGTGACCCTGCTGCTCACCGGCGTCGCCCTGCTGCTGGGCTGGACGCTGGGCTCCGGCGGCCTCGGAGTCGGTGGTGTGGCGGTGGTCCCCGACCTCGACGGGCTGGCCCGGGAGGCGGCGGAGGAACGGCTGACCGCCGCGGGCTTCACCGCGGCGGTCACGGCCCGGCATGACGAACTCCGCACGGAGGGCACGGTCGTCGACAGCTCACCCGCGGCCGGGGAGCCGGCAGGGCGCGGCGCCCCCGTCGAGCTCACCGTCTCCGCCGGCCCCGCGCCGGTGCCGGTGCCCGACCTGACCGGCGTCGTGATCCGGCAGGCCCACGGCGTGGCCCGGGACGCCCGATTCACCGTGGAGGTCGCGGAGCGCCGCACCGATCCCGCAGTGCCGGCCGGGGCCGTGATCGAGCAGCACCCGGCCCCCGGCGAGCAGGCGACGCCGGGCACCGCGGTCCGCGTGGTGCTCTCCGAGGGCCGCGCCGTGCGCCCGGTGCCGGACATGACCGGGCAGGATCCGGAGACGGCGCACACGACGCTGGCGGACGACGGCTGGGACGCCCGCGTGCATCGCCTGCCGCTGCCGCTCTCCGCCCGGGGCGAGTCCCGGGTCCTGCACCAGTCCCCCGCCGCCGGGACCGCGCTGCCGGAGGGCACCGCGGTCCACGTCTGGGTCGGCTGAGCCGGGGCGTGCCCGGCCGCGCGGTCAGGCCCGCGGCGCGCGGCGCTCGGGGTGCGAGAGGGCCTCGGTGACCTTGAACGCCATCTCCAGGGACTGCTGGTGGTTCAGCCGCGGGTCGCACAGCGTCTCGTAGCGGGCGTCGAAGTCGGCCTCGTTGATCGGGTCGGAGCCGCCCAGGCACTCGGCGACGTCGTCGCCGGTCAGCTCGACGTGCATGCCGCCCGGGTGCGTGCCGAGCTCGCGGTGCACCTCGAAGAAGCCGCTGACCTCGTCCATCACGTCCTCGAACCGGCGGGTCTTGTAGCCGTTGGCCGCGGTCACGGTGTTGCCGTGCATGGGGTCGGTGACCCACACCGGCTCCAGCCCCGCGTCCCGGACGCCCTCGACGATGCCGGGGAGCACGTCCCGGATCCGCTCCGCGCCCATGCGGGTGATGAAGGTCAGGCGGCCCGGCTCGCGCTCCGGGTCCAGCCGCTCCGCGAGCTCGAGCGCGTCCGCGACCGTGGTGGTCGGGCCGAGCTTCACGCCGATCGGGTTGCGGACCCGGGAGAGGAAGTCGACGTGGGCGCCGTCCACCTGGCGGGTGCGCTCGCCGATCCACAGGAAGTGGGCGCTCGTGGCGTAGGGGTCGCCGCTGCGTGAGTCCACGCGGGTCAGGGCACGTTCGTAGTCGAGCAGGAGCGCCTCGTGGGCCGAGTAGAACTCGGTGCGGCGCATGGCCTCGAAGTCCACGCCCGCGGCGTTCATGAAGCGGACCGCGCGGTCGATCTCGGCGGCCATCTCCTCGTACTGGGCGTAGGCCGGGTTGGCCATGAAGCCCTGGTTCCACTGGTGCACGCTGCGCAGATCGGCGAAGCCGCCCTGGGTGAAGGCGCGGACCAGGTTCAGGGTGGAGGCGGAGGTGTGGTACGCCTGCACCATCCGTCGGGCGTCGTGCCGGCGTGCCTGCTCGGTGAACTCGTAGCCGTTCACGATCTCGCCGCGGAAGCTGGGCAGCGTGACGCCGTCGCGGGTCTCCGTGTCCGAGGACCGCGGCTTGGCGAACTGGCCGGCGATCCGGCCCATCTTCACGACCGGCATGGAGGCGCCGTAGGTCAGCACCGCGGCCATCTGCAGGATGGTCTTCACCCGGGCGCTGATCCGGTTGGCGGTGGACCCGGCGAACGTCTCGGCGCAGTCGCCGCCCTGCAGGAGGAACGCGCGGCCCTGGGCGACGTCGGCCAGACGGGCGCGCAGCAGGTCGACCTCGCCCGCGAAGACGAGCGGGGGCAGGGCGCTCAGCTCGGCGACGGCGGCGCGGTGATCGGCCTCGTCCGCCCAGGACGGCGCCTGCGCGATCGGCAGCGAGCGCCAGTGGTCCAGGCCGGGGATGTCGGCGGCGCCCTCCGAGATGGCGGTGCCGAAGGCCAGGATCTTCTCGCGGGGGTCTTCAGTCATGTGCACCAGGCTAGGGGCCGCGTGCCGCGCCCCGGTCTGAGCGTCCCCGGATGACGACGCGCGGGCCCCGCTCAGTCGCGGGCGCGTGGCGGAGCGGCCGTACGGCCCGCCTTCACGTCCGCCGCGTAGGTGTCCACGTACTCCTGGCCCGACAGGCGCCGGATGGCCTCCATGATCTCGTCCGTCACCTCCCGCAGCACCCGGGGGTCGCCGACGGCCTCGGCACGGTCGGAGAAGTCCAGCGGCTCACCGAAGATCATGCCCAGGCGCCGGATCCGCGGCAGCACATGGCCGATCGGCTGGACCTGGTCCGTGCCGATCATCGCGATGGGCACCACGGGCGCGCCCGAGGCCAGCGCGAGCTTGGCCACGCCGATCTTGCCGCGGTGCAGCCGCCCGTCCGGGCTGCGGGTGCCCTCCGGGTAGATCCCGAGCAGCCGGCCCTCCCGCAGCGCCTCGAGGCCCGCGTCCAGCGAGCGCAGGGACGCCTCTCCGCCGGAGCGGTCCATGGGCAGCTGGTTCGCCGCCTCGAAGAACCGGCGGGTGACCCAGCCCTTCACGCCCGGGCCGGTGAAGTACTCACGCTTGGCCAGGAAGTGCACCTGGCGGTCGAGCATGGCCGGCATGAACACCGAGTCCGAGACGGACAGGTGGTTGCTGGCCAGGATCGCCGGGCCCTCGGCCGGCACGTTCCCGAGGCCCTTCACCCAGGGGCGGAACAGCAGGCGGGTGGCCGGAGCCACGGCGAACGTCTTGGCGGACCAGTAGAACGTGGACACGAGGGCCTTCCGGTCGGGGCGGTCGGGTGCCTGCCCATCGTATGGTCCGCCTGCCTTACCCTGGCACCATGCCCCGCCCCGTCGCCGTCGCCCCCGAAGACCTCCCCCTGCGCCTCATGCCCGCCGCTCCCGCCCGGCGCGACCACTGCGTCGTGCTCCTGCACGGGTTCACCTCGACTCCGGCCTCCGTCCGCGCCTGGGCCGAGGGGCTCGCGGCAGGCGGCTCCCCCGTGAGCGTGCCCCTGCTGCCGGGGCACGGCACCCGGTGGGAGGACCTCGCCGCCACCGGTGCGGACGAGATCCGCGCCGCCGTCCGGGCCGTCGTGGACCTCGAGCTCGCCCGACACGGCCGCGTGGTCATGGCGGGCATCTCGATGGGCGGCGCCCTCGCGCTCGACGCCGCCGCCCACCGACCCGTGGCCGGGGTGCTCGTGGTGAACCCCGCGCTGCGCTTCGCCAGCCCGCTCGCCCCCTTCGCCCCGCTGCTGGCCCCGTTCGTCCCCACGGTCGCCCCGATCGCGGACGACATCGCGGACCCGACGGCGCGCGAGCGCGCCTACCCCCGCACGCCGGTGGCCGGCGTCGCCGCCCTCGGCCGCATCCAGCGGGCCGCCCGCCGCGCCCTGCCGCGGATCACCGCTCCCGTGACGGTCTACCGGTCCGCCCGCGACGCCGTCGTGCCCGCCTCGAGCCACCGGACCCTGGTGCGGGGCCTGCGCCAGGCCCCCGTGGAGGTGGTGGGACTGCCCCGCAGCCGCCACGTCGCCACGCTCGACTACGACCTGCCGCTGCTGATCGACCACGGCCGGAGCGCGGTCGCCGCCATGACGACGCACTGAGTCGCGCCCGGACCCTGCCGCTGCCGGTTGTAGAGTGTGCGTGACACGACTCACACATACTTCCGTTCCGCCGACCATCGGTCGGCGGGACCGACCCGACGCCCGAGGAGTCCCATGCACGAGATCAGCGAGCCGTACCACCACCCCCGCCTGTCCCCGGAGGCGAACATCACGGACTTCCTGGAACGCCAGGCCACGGAGCGTCCCGACCACGGCCTCTTCGCGGTGCCCGACGCGCAGGACCAGTGGACGGACGTCTCCGCCCGGGACGCCCGCGAACGCGTGCGGGCCCTGGCCAAGGGGCTCATCGCCGCCGGGATCCAGCCCGGGGAGACGGTCGGTCTCCTGGCCTCCACCCGCCTGGAGTGGACACTGGTCGACTTCGCCATCTGGTATGCCGGCGCGGTCACCGTGCCCGTGTACGAGACCTCCTCCGTCAGCCAGGTGTCCTGGATCATCGAGGACTCGCACGTGCGCGCCGTCGTGACCGGGAACGAGAACCTCGCCAAGACGGTGCGGGACGCGGTGCAGCGCGAGGGCCTGCCGGAGCTGATCGGCCTGTGGACGATGGACCCGGCCGACGGCGCCCCCGGCTCCGGTCTCGAGGCGCTCGTCGCCCTGGGCACGGACGTCACCGATGAGGAGCTCGAGACGCGCCGGTCCTCCGCCGGCCTGGCCGACCTGGCGACCATCATCTACACCTCCGGCACCACGGGCCGGCCCAAGGGCTGCGAGCTCACGCACGAGAACTTCGCGGAGCTCGTCAACCAGACCCTGTCCTCCTCGCTCGGCGACGTCGTCCGCCAGGACACCTCCACCGTGCTGTTCATCCCCCTGGCGCACGTGTTCGCGCGCTTCGTCTCGGTGCTCACCGTCGCCGCGGGCGCACGCTGCGGGCACGTCTCGGACATCAAGCGGCTCTCGGTCTCGCTGCAGACCTTCCAGCCGAGCTTCGTGCTGGCCGTGCCGCGCGTGTTCGAGAAGATCTACAACGCGGCGCTGCTCAACGCGCAGAGCGGCGGCAAGGAGAAGATCTTCCGCCGTGGCGCGGACGTGGCGATCCGCTGGTCCCGGGCGCTGGACTCGGGCCAGATGACGGCGCCCCTGCGGCTGCAGCGCGCGTTCTACTCCGCGCTGATCTACCGCCGGATCCGGACGGCCATGGGCGGCCGGCTCGCGTACGCGGTCTCCGGCGGCGGCCCCCTCTCCACCGACCTGGCGCACTTCTTCCGCGGCGTGGGCGTGACCATCCTCGAGGGCTACGGCCTCACCGAGACGACGGCCCCCATCACCGTGGGCCGGCCGGACCGGCTGAAGATCGGCACGGTCGGACACCCCCTCGGCGGCAACCAGGTGCGGATCGCCGAGGACGGCGAGATCCTCACGCGCGGCACCTCGCTGATGCGCGGCTACCACAACCGGCCGGAGGCGAACGAGGAGGCCTTCGAGGACGGCTGGTTCCGCACCGGCGACCTCGGGGCCCTGGACGACGACGGCTTCCTCACGATCACCGGCCGCAAGAAGGAGCTGCTGGTGACGGCCGGCGGCAAGAACGTGGCACCGGCGATGCTCGAGGACGCGATCCGCAGCGACGCGCTCGTCTCCCAGGTGATGGTGGTCGGCGACGGCAAGCCCTTCATCGCGGCGATCGTCACCCTCGACACCGACACCCTGCCCGCGTGGCTCGCCGCGAACGGGCTGCCGAAGGACCTCGACGTCGCTGCGGCCGCACGCGAGGACGCGGTGCGCCGCCACATCCAGGAGGCCGTGGACAAGGCCAACAGCCTGGTCTCGCGCGCCGAGGGGATCCGGGAGTTCCGCATCCTCGACCGCGACTTCTCCCTGGAGGAGGGCCATGTGACCCCGTCCCTGAAGATGCGCCGGTCGGCGATCATGAAGGACTTCGCCGCGCAGATCGCGGACATCTACGGGGAGCCCGCCCCGCACAACTGAACGCCCCCTCGACGACGGCGCCCGGCCCCGCGGCCGGGCGTCGTCGTCCCCGCGGTTCCGGTCAGAGCAGACCGGAGTCCGGCACGTCCAGGCCCAGCAGCGCGTTCTCGACGACCTCGGTGAGGGCCGGGTGGGGCCAGTACTGGCCCCGCGCGAGCCGGTGGGCGTCGATGCCGAACGCCATGCCGGTCACGAGCGGCTGGATGAGGTTCGCGGCCTCGTGCCCCAGGATGTGCCCGCCCAGGATCCGTCCCGTGGCCTTCTCCGCGACGACGGTGCACACGCCCTCGGTGTCCTCCATGGCCCAGCCGTAGGCGACGTCCCCGAAGGACTGGGTCTTCACCGTGATCGCGTCCGCGCCGTAGTCGGCGAGCGCCTGCTCCACCGTGAGACCGACGGAGGCCACCTGCGGATGGGTGAACACGGCCGCCGGCACGGGGCCGAGCGTGTTGGCGCGGAGATCGTCCGGATGCTCCAGGTTGTGCGCGACGACGCGGGCCTCGTGATTGGCTACGTGCTTGAGCTGCCACGTGTTGGCGACGTCCCCGAGCACGTAGACCCCCTCCACCGGAGCAGCGTCGGAGAGTGCGCGCTGATGCTCGTCGCTGGCCAGGACGCCGTCGTCGGTGACGTCCAGTCCCGCGGCGGCGGGGTCGAGGCGGTCCGTGTTCGGCGTCCGGCCGACCGCGATCAGCACCGTGTCCGCCTCGATGGCCTCCTCCACGATGCCGGTCTGCTCCTGGCCCCCTGCGCGATCCAGGCGCACCCGGACCCAGCCGTCCGCGGCCCGCTCGGCGTCCTCGACCGGTTCGATCCCGGCCGGGGTCCACCCCGTGCGCAGGTCCCACCGTCGGGCAGCGATCTTCGTGAACGTCGTGGACACGGACATGTCGTGCTGCTTGAGCAGCCGGTGGCCGCGGTTGACCTGGACGACCTCGGTCCCCAGCCCGGCGAAGACGGAGGCGAACTCGCAGGCGATGAACCCGCCGCCCACCACGAGCAGCCGCCGCGGCAGCCGATCCAGTCGCATCACGGTGTCCGAGGTGTGCACCGACGGCAGGTCCAGGCCCGGGATCTCCGGGAGGGTGGGCCGCGACCCCGCGGCGACCACCACCTGGTCCGCCGTGATCTCCCGGCCCGAGGCGGTGCGCACGCGGCGGGGACCGACGAAGCGCACCTCCTCCTGGATCACGCTCGTGTAGTCCAGATCGTCCCGGCGGTAGCGCAGCCCGTCCCGGCTGATGCCGTCGATGCGCGTGAAGATGCGGTCCCGGATGGCCGGGAAGTCGGCGCCCGTGAACTCCAGCCCCACCCCGAGGCTCCGGGCCTCGGGGGGCAGCGCGGCCAGGCCGGCCGGGTAGGCGTACATCTTGGTGGGGATGCAGCCGACGTTCAGGCAGGTGCCGCCGAACGTGCCGGAGTCGGCGATCACGACGCTCCGGCCCTTCCAGTGTTCGCTGATCAGGGAGTTCCCCGATCCGGAGCCGATGATGAGCAGGTCGTGGTGTTCCGCAGAGGTGGCCATGCCTCCCAGGATAGGCACGGGCCCGGACGCGGTGGCGTCCGGGCCCGTGGGGCGGCCCGCCGGCGGCGGGCTCACGCGGGGCTCACTCGATCACGAGCAGCAGGTCTCCGCCGTTGACGGGCGTGACGCCCTCCGTGACCACGCGGCGCACGGTGCCCGCGGCCTGGGCCGTGATCGTGGCCTCCATCTTCATCGCCTCGATCGTGGCCACCGCCTGGCCGACCTCGACGGCGTCGCCCTCGGCCACCTGGACGGTGACCGAGCCCGCGAACGGGGCGGCGACGTGGCCGGGGGTGCCGGGGTCCGCCTTCTCCGCGGTCCGCACGGTGGACTCGATCGAGCGGTCCCGGACGGTCATCTGGCGCAGCTGGCCGTTCAGGGTGACCATCACCGTGCGCATGCCCTTCTCGTCCGGCTCGGAGACGGACATGAGGGTGGCGAGCAGCCGGACACCGCGTCCGAGCGAGATGACGTGCTCACGCCCGGGGACGAGGCCGTAGAGGAAGTCGCGGGTGTGCAGGGTGACGGTGTCCCCGAACTCCTCGCGGTGCGCCTCGAACTCCTTCGTGGGGCCGGGGAAGAGCAGGCGGTTCAGCACCGCGCGGCGGGTCTGTCCGGCCTCGGCGAGGGCGCTCGAGTCCTCCGCGGAGATCTCCACCATGCCCGCGCCCTCGCGGCGACCCTGGAGGGCCTTGGTCCGGAAGGGCTCCGGCCAGCCGCCGGGCGGGTCGCCGAGCTCGCCGCGCAGGAAGCCGATCACGGAGTCCGGGATGTCGAACTCCTGCGGACGCTCCGCGAACTCCTTCGGGTCCACGCCGGAGCCGACCAGCTGCAGCGCCAGATCGCCCACCACCTTGGAGGACGGGGTGACCTTGACGAGGTGGCCGAGCAGGTCGTCGGCCGCGGCGTACATCGACTCGATGGCCTCGAACCGCTCCCCCAGGCCGAGCGCGATCGCCTGCGTGCGCAGGTTGGACAGCTGGCCGCCCGGGATCTCGTGGTGGTACACGCGGCCGGTCGGGGCGGGCAGCCCCGCCTCGAAGGGCGCGTACGCCGAGCGGACGGACTCCCAGTAGGGCTCCATCGCGGTGGCGGCCTCGAGGCCGAGACCGGTGTCCCGCTCGGTGTGCTCGAGCGCCGCGACCAGGGCGGACAGCGGCACCTGGCTGGTGGTGCCCGCCATGGACGCGGTGGCCGCGTCGACGGCGTCCACGCCGGCCTCCGCCGCCGCGAGCAGGGTGGCCAGCTGGCCGCCGGCGGTGTCGTGCGTGTGCAGGTGCACGGGCAGGTCGAACTCGGCGCGCAGGGCGGTGACGAGCTCGCGCGCGGCGGCGGGCCGCAGCAGGCCCGCCATGTCCTTGATCGCCAGGACGTGGGCGCCGGCGTCGACCATCCGGCGGGCGAGGCCCAGGTAGTAGTCGAGCGTGTAGAGCGTCTCCTTCGGGTCCGTCATGTTGCCCGTGTAGCACAGGGCCGCCTCGGCCACGGCGGTGCCCGTGGCACGCACCGCCTCGATGGCCGGGGTGATCTGCTCGACGTCGTTGAGGGCGTCGAAGATGCGGAACACGTCGACGCCGGACGCCGCGGCCTCGGCCACGAACGCGTCCGTCACCTCGGTGGGGTACGGCGTGTAGCCCACCGTGTTGCGGCCGCGCAGCAGCATCTGGATCGGGATGTTCGGCAGCTCCGCGCGCAGCAGCTCGAGGCGCTGCCACGGGTCCTCGTGGAGGAAGCGCAGCGCGACGTCGTACGTCGCCCCGCCCCAGGCCTCCACGGAGAGCAGCCCCGGCAGGGTGTGCGCGACGGCGGGCGCGGCGGCCAGCAGGTCGCGCGTGCGGACGCGGGTGGCCAGCAGGGACTGGTGGGCGTCGCGGAACGTGGTGTCCGTGACGGCCAGCGCGGTCTGTTCGCGCAGGGTGCGGGCGAAGCCCTCGGGGCCCTGCTCCAGCAGCACCTGACGCCAGCCGTGCGGGGGCGCCGCGTCCTCGTTCCGGCTCGGGCCGTCGAAGGGCGAGCGGTCCGGCTCCTGGTGCTTGTCGCCCGGGTGCTCCGGGAGGCGGTCGCGGGGGTCGATGCCCTCGATGCGCGGGCCGTGCGGCTGGTTGACCGTGACGTCCACGAGGTACTGCAGGGCCTTGGAGCCGCGGTCCTGGGAGCGGTTCACCGTGGCCAGCTCGGGGTGCTTGTCGATGAAGTCCGTGGCGACGTCGCCGCTGACGAACTGCGGGTCGTCCATCACGTTCATCAGGAACGGGATGTTGGTGGCCACGCCGCGCACGCGGAACTCGGCCAGGGCGCGGCGCACGCGGCGCACGGCCATGGCGTAGTCGCGTCCGCGGCAGGTGAGCTTGACCAGCATGGAGTCGAAGTGGGGGCTGATCTCCGCACCGGCGTAGATGGTGCCGCCGTCGAGGCGCACACCGGAGCCGCCGGCCGAGCGGTAGGCGGTGATGGTGCCGGTGTCCGGGCGGAAGCCGTTGGCCGGGTCCTCGGTGGTGATGCGGCACTGGATGGCGAAGCCGCGGACCTGGAGGGCGTCCTGGGTGATGCCCAGCTCGGGCAGGGTGGCGCCGGCGGCGATGCGCAGCTGCGCGCCCACCAGGTCCACGTCCGTGACCTCCTCGGTCACGGTGTGCTCCACCTGGATGCGGGGGTTCATCTCGATGAACACGTGCTGGCCCGCACGCTCGCCCGCCGTGTCCACGAGGAACTCGACGGTGCCCGCGTTGACGTACCCCATCTCCTTGGCGAAGGCGACGGCGTCCCGGTGCAGGGCCTGCCGGATCTCCTCGTCCAGGTTCGGGGCCGGGGCCATCTCGATGACCTTCTGGTGGCGGCGCTGGAGCGAGCAGTCCCGCTCGAAGAGGTGCACGACGTTGCCCTCGCCGTCGGCGAGGATCTGCACCTCGATGTGCCGCGGCCGCAGGACGGCCTGCTCGAGGAACACGGTGGGGTCGCCGAAGGCGGTGTCCGCCTCGCGCATCGCGGCCTGGAGGGAGCCGCGCAGGTCCTCGCGGCGCTCGACGCGGCGCATGCCGCGGCCGCCGCCGCCGGCGACGGCCTTGACGAAGATGGGGAAGCCGATCTCCTCGGCCTGCTCCAGGAGCCACTCGACGTCGGCGCTCGGGTCCGAGGAGGCCAGGGTGGGGATGCCCGCACGCTTGGCCGCGCGCAGGGCCTCGACCTTGTTGCCGGTCAGCTCGAGGACGTCGGCGGGCGGGCCGACGAAGGTGATCCCGTTCTCAGCCGCGGCACGGGCCAGGCCGGCGTTCTCCGACAGGAAGCCGTAGCCCGGGTAGATCGCGTCGGCCCCGGCGTCCTTCGCCACGCGGATGATCTCGTCCACGTCGAGGTAGGCGCGCACGGGGTGGCCCTCCTCGCCGATGCGGTAGGCCTCGTCCGCCTTCTGGCGGTGGATCGAATTGCGGTCCTCGTAGGGGAAGACGGCGACGGTGCGGGCGCCCAGCTCGTAGCAGGCGCGGAAGGCGCGGACGGCGATCTCGCCGCGGTTGGCCACCAAGACCTTGGAGAAGACGGCGCCGGCTCCGGTCGACCCGGCCGCGTCCTCTGGAGGGGTGAAGTTCTCGACAGGTGCGGTCATGGTTGGGAGTGTGTCACACCGCGCCGGAGTTCCGCCTCATGTCGCGCACAGTCACCGCTGCGAGACGAAAGATGACTGACTCGGCGCTGTGGGGCGCCGACGCCGGCCCGGCCTCGTGCCGGGGCCGGCGTCGGCCGCGGGCGCCCCGCGGAGGAGGGTCAGGCGGAGCGGCGGGCCCGACGCCGCCCGGCCAGCTCGTCCCCCGGCTCGGGGGCCCCGACCACGCTCTCGCGGGGCAGCTCGGCGAGGCTGCCCTCGACCTCGCGCCACACGCGGCCGACGGCGATCCCGAAGACGCCCTGGCCGCCCTGGACGAGGTCCACGACCTCGTCCGCCGAGGTGCACTCGTACACCGAGGCGCCGTCGCTCATCAGGGTGATCTGCGCCAGGTCCTCGACACCCCGCTCGCGCAGGTGGCCCACGGCGGTGCGGATCTGCTGGAGCGAGACGCCGGTGTCCAGGAGGCGCTTGACCACCTTGAGGACGAGGATGTCGCGGAACGAGTAGAGCCGCTGGGAGCCGGAGCCGGAGGCGCTGCGGACCGTGGGGACCACGAGGTCCGTGCGGGCCCAGTAGTCGAGCTGGCGATAGGTGATGCCGGCGGCCTTGCACGCGGTGGGACCGCGGAAGCCGACGTCGTCGCCCCGGGTCGCGCCCTCGTCGAAGAGCGTGCCCTGGGTGCCGAGCGCGGAGGGCCGGCCAGGACCTGCAGTGGGTGTCACGGGGAACCTCCTGGTGCGGGGCCCCCGGTGCGGGGAGGGGGACGCGACCGTCGTGTGCCGCCGGTGACCGTGGCGGCGCTCCCCGGTGACCGTGGGGAGGGCGACGGAGGCGCCCCGGGTGGCGGGGCCCTCTTCCCCTCGAAGGTACGCGCGGGTCCGGGGGCGGTCAACGAAGCCGGCGGCGAGGCCGCGCCGTGTCGCGCCGGCTCCGCTCAGGCGAAGTCCTCGGGGCGCACGGTGTCCAGGAAGTCGCGGAAGTCCTCGACGGCGCGCTCCTGGCCGGCGTCCTCCTCCCCCGTCCGCGCCGGCATGCCGGCGTCCGCGAGCACGGCGGGGCTGCCCAGCACGGGGGCGTCGGCGCGCAGGGCGACCACGACGGCGTCCGACGCGCGGGCGTCGACCCGGGCGCCCGTGGAGAGCACGAGCTCGGCGTGCACGACCTCGTCCCGGACCTCGGTGAGCCGCACCCGCACGACCTCGGCGCCCAGGGCGTCGACGGCGGCCAGGAGCAGCTCATGGGTGAGGGGCCGGGGCGTGCGGACGCCCTCAAGCGCGAGCGCGGCGGCGGCGGCCTCGGGCGCGCCCACCCACAGCGGGACCATCGTGCGGCCGGGCGGGTCCACCAGCAGTATCACGTGGTGCTGTTCGGGCAGCTCGACGCGCACGCCGAGCACGGAGAGCGGCACGTCGCCGACCTCGTCGGCGGGCACGGGGCGCGGCTCAGTCATCCCACTGCTCCAGCCCCACGGCCACGAGGGCCGCATGCAGCCGCAGGCTGGCCTGCGCGATCTCGCGTGCCGAGCGGGCCACGCGGGGGCGGGTGCCGGCGTCGCGGCGGGCCTGCAGCGGGGCGACGGCGCGCTCCACCAGGCCCAGTTCGCGGTCGGCGGCGGCCCGCAGCGGGCGCAGGTGCCGGGGCTCCAGGCCGTGGCCCGCGAGCACGACGGCGGCCCGGGCCACGTCCATCGCGTGGCTCGGGTAGCCGCCGTCGGGATCGACGGGCAGGAGCGAGTACTGATCCAGCTCGGCCAGCAGCTCCTCGCCCGCCCCGGATTCGGCGGCGAGCTCGGCACGGGTCCACGACCGGCGGCCCCCGGCGACCTCGCGGCCGAGCCGCTCCGCGTCCGAGGACGCCGGGGCCGCCGCGGTTCCGGGCAGGCCGGTGGGGCGTTCACCGCGGTCCAGCGCGGCCAGGTGTTCGGCGATCACCTTGAGCGGCAGGAAGTGGTCGCGCTGCAGGGCGAGGACGAACCGGAGCCGGTCCACGTCCTCGGGCCGGAAGCGCCGGTAGCCGGCGCTGGTCCGCTCGGGCAGCACGAGGCCACGCTCCTCCAGGAAGCGCACCTTGGACGCGGTGACGCCGGGGAATTCGACTTCGAGGGAGGCTACGACCTCGCCGATGCCCAGCCGGCCCGCAGGGCGGGCGGTGGGGACGGCGTCGGGGCGCGGGCGCGGATCGGTCACGAGGATGACGGCTCAGCCCCGCGCCGGCCCGGCGTAGTACGTGAGCCGGTACTTGCCGATCTGCACGTGCATCCCGGAGCGCAGCAGGATCTCGTCCACGCGGTCGTGGTTCACGAAGGTGCCGTTGAGGGAGTTCAGGTCCACGAGCCGGTGGCCGCCGTCCTCGGCCCGGAACTCCGCGTGACGACGGGAGACGGTGACGTCGTCGAGGAAGATGTCCGCGTCCGGGTGGCGCCCCACGGAGACCACGTCCTCGTCCAGCAGGAAGCGGGCCGACTGGTCCGGGCCCTCGTGGGCGAGCAGCAGCGCGGAACCGGCCGGGAGGGCGCGGATCGCGTCCGACTCCTCACGGGTGAGGTCCGCCGAGACCAGCGGCGCCAGCTCGGTGAGGTTGATGGCGGATGTGGACAGGTCCGGTTCACGTCCGGGCTGGTTCATGGGGTGCTCCTGTGCGGGGGCCGGCGCCGCGGCGCCGGAGGGAGAGACGAAGGGGACGCCGTCGCCCCGCCGGCCGGCGGCGGGGCGACGGCGGACGGGGCTCAGCTGGTGTGCGAGGCGTAGCCCTCGGCGTCCATGAGGCCCTCGAGCTGGGCCTCGTCCGCGAGGGTGATCTCGAACAGCCAGCCGCCCTCGTAGGGGGCGGAGTTGACCAGGCCGGGCTCGCCGTCGAGCTCGTCGTTGACGGCGGCCACGGTGCCGGAGACCGGGGCGTAGATGTCCGAGACGGACTTCGTGGACTCGACCTCGCCCACCGCGGTGCCCGCGGTGACCTCGGTGCCGACCTCCGGCAGGTCCACGTACACGACGTCACCCAGCGCATCCTGGGCGAAGTCGGTGATGCCCACGCGGACCGTGCCGGCGGCACCGGCCTCGGCGATCCACTCGTGCTCGGCGGAGTACTTCAGGCCTTCGGGGATGGAGCTCATGGAGTGCGCGTCCTTTGTGTGGTCGGGAGGGATGACGTCGTCTCGCAGACTACCGAGCGGCGCGTGATTCGCGCCACTGGCGTGCTCAGAGCACGCCGCGCATGCCGCGACGCACCGGCTTGGCGATGGCCAGCACGATCAGGCCCACGCCGAGGGTGACCGCACCGATCGTGCCGAAGTAGCCCACCTCGTTCTGCTCCGAGTAGGAGCCGGCCAGGGAGCCGGCCAGGGCCGTGCCCAGGGCGACGGACAGGTTGTACAGCGACACCATCATCACCGGGAAGCTGCGCGGGGCGACCTTGGTGGCCAGGGAGAGGCCCACCGGGGAGACGAGCAGCTCGCCCATGGTGCAGACGAAGAGGATCAGCGTCAGCCACAGCAGCGGCACGGCGGCGACGTCGGCCACCGGGATGAACAGCAGGAAGGCGATGCCGATCAGGACGATGCCGATGCCGAACTTCACCGGGGTGGCGGGCTGGCGGGTGCCCAGCTTGGTCCACAGCGCGGCGAACACCGGGGCGAACACGATGATGAAGATCGGGTTGATGGAGTTGACCCACTCCATGGGCATGAGCCAGCCGAACAGGTTCCGGTCGAGGCGGTGCTCGGAGTACAGCGCGATCACGGTGAACTGCTGCTGGAAGAGGGCGAAGAACACGGACGTGCCGATGAACAGCGGGATGAACGCCTTCACGCGCGAGCGCTCCTCCTCCGAGACCTTCGTCGAGGTCAGCAGGACCGCGAAGATCGCGATGGCCGCGACGGCGGCGAGCACGACGACGGCGTCGGAGAGGTTGTCCAGGGTGATGACGTCCGTGAGGAACAGGGCCACGACGACGGCGACCATCCCCAGGCCGATCAGGCCCCAGCGGCCGTACTGCGACCGCGGCAGCGGATCCGGGACCCGGTGCACGTCCGTGGGCAGGTTCTTGCGGGTCAGGGCGTACTGCGTCAGGCCGATGGCCATGCCGGCGGCGGCGAGGCCGAAGCCCACGTGGAAGCCCATCGTGTCGCGCGCCAGGCCGGTGAGCAGCGGGCCGAAGAGGGCGCCGATGTTCACGCCCATGTAGAAGATGGAGAAGCCGGCATCGCGCTTGGGGTCCTCGCGGGAGTACAGGGAGCCGACGAGGTTCGTGGCGTTGGCCTTGAGGCCGCCCGAACCGACGGCGACGAGCACGAGGCCCAGGGTCAGGCCCGGGACGCCCGGGACGAGGGCCAGCGCGATGTGGCCCAACATGATCCCGACGGCGCTGACGAACATGGTGCGCTCGGAACCGAGCAGGCGGTCGGCGACCCAGCCGCCGAGGATGCAGAACACGTACACCATGCCGCCGTAGGCGCCGACGATGCCCGTGGCCACGGCCGGGTCGATCCCGAGGCCGCCCTCCGCGGCGGTCCAGGACATGTAGTACACGAGCATCGCCTGCATGCCGTAGAAGGAGAAGCGCTCCCACAGCTCCACGGAGAACAGGTTCGCCAGCGGGCCGGGCTGGCCGAGGAACGGGCGGCCGCGCCAGTCGGGGGTGGCGTCGTCGGGACGGGTGGCCGTCGACGCCGCCACGCGGGCGGACGGCTCGACGTCGGGCACGCGGCCCGCGAGAGGATTCTGGGGATTTTCCACCGATCTACTGTCCTCCCCTGAGGGAGCCAGAGCAAACTCCCCGCCCGATGACGCCGATCACATCCGCGGCCCGGGCGGCGTACGTCCTAGAGTGGAGGCCGTGTCCGTCACCTCCGAGATCGCCCGTGCCCGCTCGCTCATCCGTGTGGTCCCCGACCATCCCAGCCCGGGCGTGGCCTTCCAGGACATCACGCCCCTGCTCGCCGACGCCCGCGCCCTGAGGGAGTGTGTTGAGGCCCTGGTGGCGCCGTTCGAGGGGCGGTTCGACCTCGTGGCCGGCCTCGAGGCCCGCGGGTTCCTGCTCGCCGGGGCGGCCGCCGTCCTGACAGGCACCGGCCTCGTGCCGCTGCGCAAGGCCGGGCGCCTCCCGGCGCCCGCAGCCCGCGCGGACTACACGCTGGAGTACGGGACCGCGAGCATCGAGGTCTCCGAGGACCTGCGGGCCGGGTCACGGGTGCTCCTGCTCGACGACGTCCTCGCCACGGGCGGCACCCTCGCCGCCGGCCGACGGCTCATCGAGGCACGGGGTGCGGAGGTGGTGGGCGCGGCCTGCCTGCTGGAACTCAGGGCCCTCGGCGGCCGGGCCGTCGTGCCGGACACGCACGTGCTGTTCGCAGCCTGAACCGCCCGCCCGACCGACGGGGAGTGGCGGCAAAGGTGGCCCGGCCCCGGGTACGACGAAGCCGGAGCCCTGCGCTGCAGGACTCCGGCCTCGTGAATGTGGTCGGGCTGCTGCGAAACTACTGCCAACAAGCGCGGAGAACCGCGGAACTGGCCGAGCTCCTGGCCACGGCACGCGAGTCGACGCGGAGCCCGGGCGACCGCCTGGGCTGACCCCGTTTCGTAGGTCCAGTCGTTATGAGAGTCGTCCTGTTGCCCGCGGTCGCGGGCAGGGAGACTGGTCAGATCATGACG
>NZ_LOSQ01000004.1:172944-194193 GCF_001595485.1 Micrococcus sp. CH7 | reverse complement strand
TGATGGATGCGCCGTGCGGACCACTTGCGCTCCCGCCGCAGGGCGTGGATCTGGGCGACCAGGACCGGATCGAGCTGGGCAGGTGAACGGTGCGGCCGGCTGGGCAGGTCCTGAAGGCCGGCTTCTCCCTGGGCGCGGTAGCGGGCGACCCAGGTGGCCACCGTGGGCCGGCTCACCCGGAACTCGGCGGCGACATGGGCTTGCGGGATCCCGTCGTGCAGGTGGCGGTGGACCATCCTGAGACGGCCAGTGGGGGTCAGGGGTGCGTTAGCGTGAGTCATGAGTGGGTCTCTTCTGGCAGGTGGGTTGTTGAGGAACTTCCATCCTGCGGGGCGGGGCCCACTCGTCTCATCTCAGCCCGGTACCCATGTCAAGAACCTCATGACCCACAACAGCTAGGGGCGGGGAAGCGGCCCTCCTCGAGCAGGTGGGCGCAGCGCTCGACGAGCGCGTCGACCTCCTCCAAGCTGACTAGGCCCCCTAACTCTGGCGCGAGCTTGCCGCCGAGTGCCTCAAGCACCCGGGCGACGCCGTCGCGCTCCTCGTCGCTCAGCGCCTCGCCGAGCCATCCCCACAGCACGGTCCGCAGCTTGTCCTGCACATGGAACGTGAGCCCGTGGTCCACGCCGTGGCGGTGCCCGCCGGGCATGGCGAGGATGTGGGCGCCCTTGCGGTCGGCGTTGTTGACGATCACGTCGAACACGGCCATCCGACGCAAGGCCGCCGAGTCCTCGTGGGCCAGGACCAGCCGATTCCCGTCCTCGTCCTCACCCTCCTCAACGTGTGAGCCCGGCGGGGGAGCAGGCCATCACCAGCCGCCCGACGTCGCGGGCGGTCGCGGTCAGGTCCTCTGCCGTACGACGGATCGCTGTCGCCAGGTCCTGGGGCCCGCGGCCAATGGGCACGATCGCGGTGATGCCCTCGTCGTAGAGGGTGTCCGTGTCCTGTCCCACGGAGCCGGCGAGGACGATCACCGGGATCGCACGACCGGCTGCGCGCACGGCCTGGGCCACGCCGACCGGCACTTTCCCGGCCAAGGACTGGCCGTCGATGCGCCCCTCCCCGGTGATGACGAGGTCAGCGGTCTTCACGAGGTCGTGGAAACCCGCCGTCTCGAGGACGACGTCGATGCCCGGCTTCAAGGTGGCCCCGATGAAGGCGTGCAGGCCACCCGCCAGACCTCCCGCCGCTCCCGAACCGGGGAGCGCATCGATCGCGACCCCGAGGTCGCGCTCGACGATGCCCGCGAGATGGGCCAGCCCGGTGTCCAGGCTCGCCACTGATGCAGGATCCGCCCCCTTCTGGGGGCCGAACACGTGGGCTGCACCCTGCGATCCCGTGAGGGGGTTGCTGATGTCACACATCACCTCCACGTCGACGTCGCGGAGCCGGTCTCGTGCCGGGGTGGAGTCGATCCGCGCAATCCGGGTGAGGGTGTCGCCGGTCGGGACGAACTCCTCACCCGCGGCGTCGAGGAACCGGACGCCGAGGGCTGCGGCAGCGCCCGTGCCGCCGTCCGTCGTGGCGCTCCCGCCGGCCCCGACGATGACTCTGCGCGCTCCAGCGGCCACCGCGTCGAGGATCTGCTCGCCGACCCCGAACGTCGTGGCCCGTCCCGTGTCCTCGCGTCCGGAGGCGAGCGGGAGCCCGGCACATGAGGCGGTCTCCACCACCGCCACGTCTGGGTCGATCAGTCCGTAGTGGACGGGCACGCGTTCGCCGAAGAACACCCCGCAGACGGTTGCGGATTGCAAGGCGCCCCCTGCGGCAGCCACGAAGGCCTCGACGGTGCCCTCCCCGCCGTCGGCGATGGGCGCCACGAGGAGCTCGGCGTCGGTGACCGACGCGAGACCCGTCGCGATCGCGGAGCCCGCCTCCCGCGACGACAGGGCCCCCTTGAACGAGTCTGGGATGACGATGATGCGCTGCACGCGTGGATCTCCTGAGTCAGGTGACGGGGTCAGACGAGGACGAGGCCGAGGATCCAGATGAACACGATGGAGGTGAGTCCCATCAGAAGCGTGACCATCGTCTGGGTGCGGTAACCCTGCGAGGGCGTCATGCCGCTGAAGTTGGTGACCACCCAGAAGTACGAGTCGTTGGCGTGGGAGACGGTCATGGCGCCGGCCGCAATGGCCATGACCACGAGCGCGCTGGCCACCGAGGTCTCGAAGCCCAATGCAGGCATCATCGGGAAGACCATGGCCGACGTGGTCGTGAGTGCGACTGTGGAGGAGCCCTGCGCGGTCTTCAGGGCGGCGGAGACGAGGAAGGGGAAGAACAGTCCGATGACCGACAACTGCGCAGCGTTGCTCTCGATGAAGGTGACGAGGTCGGTGGCGGCGATGACGCGCCCCAGTACACCGCCGGCCGCCGTGATGAACAGAATGGGGCCGACGACCCGGAGGGTCTCCTCTGTCAGGTCGTAGAACGTCTCGCCACGGCGCACGCTGAACAGCACGCCGACTGCGCAGAGGGTGCCGACGGCGAGCGCGATCATCGGCGTGCCGAGGAATCGGGCGAAGTCACCCGCGGGGCCGGTCCACTTCAGGACGGATGCGAGCGAGCCGAGAGCCATGAGCAGGATGGGGGGCGATGATGGGCGCGAAGGACGCAGCCGTCCCAGGCATCCGCCCGTAGGACCGGCGAAGCGCGTCGTAGGCCGCCTCCAGCTCGTCCGCATCCTCCGTGCCGATCTCCTCAGGGGCGGTCACCCGCTTGCCGATGTAGAGGGCGTACAGGTACGCGACGAGGAGTGCGGGGATCGAGACGACGACGCCGAGGCCGATCACCAGCAGGAGGTGGTCGCCGATGCCGAGGTTCTGGGCGGCTGCGATGGGCCCCGGGGTCGGCGGGATGAAGACGTGCGAGGTGTACAGACCTGCCGCCAGGGCCACGGTCATCGCCACGGGTGACGCCCCGGTGCGACGGGCCAGGGCCTTGCGGATGGGATTGAGAATGACGAATCCGGAGTCGCAGAACACGGGGATGGAGACCACCCAGCCCATGAGCTGCATAGCCAGGACGGGGTAGCGCTTGCCGACGACCCTCACGAGCGCATCAGCGATCCTGAAGGCACCGCCGGTGCGCTCCAGGATGAGACCGATGAGCGTGCCCAGGATGATGACGATGCCGATCGACGTGAAGATCCCGGAGAATCCCTCCCCGATCACGTCGGCGATGCCCTTGACGGGCTCTTCCCCTTCGGCGCCGGTCGACTTCACCAGCGGGATCCCACCGATGATCCCCAAGGCGAAGGCGACGACCATGATCGAGAGGAAGGGGTGGATCTTCCATCTGGAGATCATGACGATCATCAGGGCGACGGCGAGGATGAAGACGAGCAGAAACGGTATTCCAGTCATCGGAAGTCCTTTGTGCGGCAGGGGATTCTAGCCAGACTAGGTGTTGTGGGTCATGAGGTTCTTGACACGAGGCACGGGCTGAGATGAGACGAGCGGGCTCCGCCCCGCAGGATGGGAATTGCGACATCCACTCATCCGCGGAAGGAAGCCCGCTCGTGACTCACGCTAACGCACCTCTGACCCCCACCGGCCGGCTGCGCATGGTCCACCGCCACCTGAACGACGGGATCCCGCAGTCCCACGTGGCCGCGGAGTTCCGCGTCAGTCGGCCCACGGTGGCCACCTGGGTCGCCCGCTACCGTGCCGAAGGCGAGGCAGGACTGCAAGACCGCTCGAGCCGGCCCCATCGCTCACCTGCCCGGCTCGACCCCGCGATCGTGGCCGAGCTGGAGGCCCTGCGCCGGGCCGAGAAGTGGTCCGCCCGGCGCATCCATCACCATCTGGTCGGCGAGGGCCACCAGGTGTGTCTTCGCACCGTGGGGCGATGGCTGCACCGGGCCGGGATCTCCCGCCTACGGGACCTGACCCCAGCCGGAGAAGACCTCCGCCGGCAGCCGGCCCGGAGGATCACCGCGAGGGGGCCAGGGCACATGGTGCACCTGGACGTGAAGAAGATCGGACGCATCCCTGAAGGGGGAGGCTGGCGCGCCCACGGAAGAGACAGTGAGGCAGGGCGTGCTTCCAAGCGGGGGTCTGGCCAGCGGGTCGGCTACACCTACCTGCACTCGGCGATCGACGGGTTCACCCGCCTGGCGTACACGGAGGCGCTGGAGGATGAGCGGGCGGTGACCACGATCGGGTTCTACTGCCGGGCCCGCGCGTTCTTCGCCGCTCACGGCATCACCGTGGACCGGGTGGTCACGGACAACGGGAACAACTACCGGGCCGTGGACTTCACCCGGAAGGTGGTCTCTCTCGGGGGCCGGCATCACCGGATCCGCCCCTACACCCCGCGCCACAACGGGAAGGTCGAGCGGTACAACCGGCTGATGGTCGACGAGGTCCTCTACGCCCGCCCGTACTCCTCAGAGCGGGCTCGGCGTGAGGCCCTGCAGGTGTGGGTGAATCACTACAACTACCATCGGCCGCATACCTCCTGCGGAGAGGCTCCTCCGGCCTCGTTGGCCCCGGTGCGTGTCAACAACGTCATGCCCTCCTACAACTAGGGCGTGTCTCCCTTATGCGCGTAGCCAGGTGAAGATGGCGCAGAGGGTGACGGCGGCGCGGTAGGTGATCGCTAGCTTGTCGTAACGAGTGGCCAAGCCGCGCCATTGCTTGGCTAGGGCGAAGTGGCGTTCCACGACGTTGCGCCCGCGGTAGGCCTGGGCGTCGAAGGCCGGCGGCCGCCCGCCGCGGCTGCCGCGACGGGCTCGGGCCGCGATCTGGTCCCGTTTCTCCGGAATTACCGCGGTGATTCGGCGGCGGCGCAGCTCGTTGCGAATCACTCCGGTGGCATAGGCCCGGTCGGCGATCACCGCCTCCGGGCGGGCTCGGGCGGCGCCGGCGCCGAGTCGGGGAATCTGGATTTCGGCCAGCACCTGCGCCAGCACGGCCTCGTCGTTGCGCTGCCCGCCGGTGACGATCGCGGCCAGCGGCCGGCCGCGGCCATCGACGGCGTGGTGAATCTTGGTCGTCAGCCCGCCGCGGGAACGCCCGATGCCGTGCCCGGGCGGCTCAACCTCATCCAGCGGCAGTTTCTTGTGATTCGCCCCGGCCCCCTGTGTCCTGGTCCGGACGAGTGGTGTTCGTGGCGTGCTGATGGGCCCGGGCGATGGTCGCATCGACCGAGACGGCCCAGTCAATCATCCCGGCCGCATCGGCCTCGGCCAGCACGTGGGTCAGCACCCGATCCCAGGTCCCATCCGCGGCGTAGCGGCGGTGGCGCTTCCACACCGTCTGCCAGGGCCCGAACTGCTCCCGGGGCAGATCCCGCCACGGGACCCCGGTCCGATACCGGTAGGCGATGCCCTCCACCACCCTGCGGTGCTCCCCGAAGGGATGCCCACGCCGGCCCTGATTCGAGGGCAGCAACGGCTCGATCCGCTCCCACTGCTCGTCCGTGAACACCTGATACCGCGACCCTGTCGACCTCACCCGACCAGCCTGCCGCGAGCCTCACCACCGATAAGGGAGACACGCCCTAGGGCAGATGGGACTTCAACGGC
Source organism: Micrococcus sp. CH7 (assembly GCF_001595485.1). NCBI lineage: Bacteria > Bacillati > Actinomycetota > Actinomycetes > Micrococcales > Micrococcaceae > Micrococcus > Micrococcus sp. CH7. Next base: position 188,663 of record NZ_LOSQ01000004.1, on the reverse strand, counting down.
GATGTTGTGGCGAACAGGGTTCGGCCGTCTCGATGGTCCTCAGGACAATAGAACGGCCCGCGGGGGCCTGCGTCAGGAGAGCGGGTGTGGACATCTTCGGGAAGCCCAAGGCGCTCCTGGGAGAGCAGGGGACGCCGTCGCCGCGCCCACGGACCACGAGGGCAAGGAGATCTGCATCCCGCACGGCACCCCCCGAGTTCGACAGCCCCAACTGGTACCATAAGCAAGTACCACATCGCACCCGAGGAGGCCAGCATGTCCATCAGCGCCAGTGAAGCCCGCAAGACCCTGTTCCCGCTCATCGAGCGAGTGAATGCGGACCGCGACGCCGTAGAGATCGTCTCCCGCAAGGGGAATGCCGTCCTCATGCCCGCGGACGAGTACGCCGCCTGGCAGGAGACCGCCTACCTGTTCCGCTCCCCGGCCAACGCCCGCCGGCTGCTGGACGCCTACGAGCGCGCCCGCGCAGGGAGCGTCGAGGAGCACGCTCTGGACCGCATGGACGGGGACGCCTGAGTGCGCCTCGTGTGGGACCGCTCGGCCTGGGAGGACTACACGCACTGGCAGACCACGGACCGCAAGGTCCTCAAGCGGATCAACACCCTCATCGACGCCGCCCTGCGTGATCCCTTCGACGGGATCGGCAAGCCCGAGCAGCTGAAGTACGGCGCGCCCGGGGCATGGTCCCGACGCATCACGGAGGAGCACAGGCTCGTCTACCTCGTCGACGGCGAGGACCTGATCATCCTCCAGGCGAGGTATCACTACTGACATGCGCTTCACCCAGGCCGAGCTCCAGCAGTTCCGCGACCGCACCGTCCCCGACCTGCTGCCGGACCCGCTGCGGCTGCTGTTCATCGGCATCAACCCCGGCCTGTGGAGCGCCGCCACCGGTGCGCACTTCGCCCGCCGCGGCAACCGCTTCTACCCGGCCCTGCACCGCGCCGGGCTCACCCGACACCTGATCGACGCCTCCGACGGCTACAAGGCCGAGGACCTCGCCGAGCTGCACGCCCGCGGCATCGGGATCTCCAACCTCGTCCCGCGGGCCTCCGCCCGCGCCGACGAGCTCACCGCGGAGGAGCTCGCCGCCGCCCCCGCCCGCCTGGACGCGCTCGTGGCAGCGCATGCGCCGGCCGTCGTCGCTGTGTTGGGGGTGACGGCCTACCGGCAGGCGTTCGGACGCCCGAAGGCGGTGCTGGGGGAGCAGCAGACGCCGTGGCCGGGCACGCGGCTGTTCGTGGCGCCGAACCCCAGCGGGCTCAACGCTCACGCCACCCTGGACTCGCTCGCCGCGGACTACCGTGCGGCCGGTGCCGCGGCGGGGCTCGTGGACTGAGTGCGCCCGCTGTCCCTGCGGCCGCGCTGACGCCTCAGGCCCGTCAGAAGAGCGGCCAGGGCACGGCCGGCGTCAGCCCGCTCGGGGCAGGGAAGATCCCGTCGTCGAGCAACCGGGTGCAGCGTTCGGCGAGGGCGTCGACTTCCTCGGCACCCAGCAGCTCCGCCAGCCCCTGCCCCAGCTCACCGTCGAGCCCGTCGAGAACCCGGGCGACGCCGTCGCGCTCCTCCTCGCTCAGCGCCTCGCCCAGCCACCCCCAGAGCACGGTCCGCAGCTTGTCCTGCACATGGAACGTCAGCCCGTGGTCCACGCCGTGGCGGTGGCCGCCGGGCATGGCGAGGATGTGGGCGCCCTTGCGGTCGGCGTTGTTGACGAGCACGTCGAACACCGCCATGCGGCGCAGCGCCGCCGAGTCCTCGTGGGCCAGGACCAGCCGATTCCCGCCCTCGTCCTCACCCTCCAGGACCGTGAGCCATCCCGAGGCCGGCACTTCGTCCGCCGGGAACAGGTCCACAGCATCCTGCTCAGGATCCTGCTCCTGCCAGAGCTGCACCATGCCCTTACCAAACGGGCCGTCGCGCAGCCAGGTGCGCGGCACAATGTCCCACCCCAGCGCCTCGGACACCAGGTGCGCGGCCACCTCCCGGCGGGCCAGGGTGCCCGCGGGGAAGTCCCACAGCGGGGCCTCGCCGGCCACCGGCTTGTAGACCACCGGGGTGTCACCGATCGCGCCGAGGAACGTGGCGTTGGACGCCGTCGTGATGCGGCCGGTGAGCGTCAGCTCCCCGGCCACCAGCTCGCCGGCGGGCACGTCCGCGGCGCTCATCAGGAGTCGGGGAGAGTGCAGTCGTGGCCGTCGGGGTCGATGGGCTGGCCGCAGTCCGAGCAGAACGGACGCCCGGCGTCCACGACCTCCCGGGTGCGCCGGGCGAACGCCCGGGCCGCGCCGACGGGCATGCGCACGCGCACGGCCTCAGCGTCCGCCTCGAGCGCCGGGTCGGCGTCGTCGTCGGAGAGGGGGTGCGCGTCGATGAGCACCTGCGCGGTGGTGGGGTCCCAGCCCAGGCCGATGGCCCCCACCCGGAACCACTCCTGCACCGGGTCCAGCGGATCGTTGTCCACGAGTTCCACGGGCGTGCTGGCCGGGACGCTGTGCGGGTTGCCCTCCAGCGCCATGAGATCGTCGAGGATCTCGTCGATCATCTCCGCCATCAGGGCCGACTGCTGCTTCTCCAGCGCCAGGCTCACCAGCCGGGGCCCGGTGCGCACCTGCAGGTAGAACGTGCGGGCGCCGGGACGCCCGAGCGTCCCGATCACGACCCGATCCGGCCAGTCGAACTCATGGGCGGGGGCAGGTGCATCAGTCATGCCACGATCCTAGGCGTCCGCTCGTCCACCGCACCGGTGCCCGTGCCTGCGCCGCCGCCCACCGGGGCGTCGTCGGACGGGCCGAGGGTCGCCAGCCAGGACAGGTCCCCGGCGTCGGTGTTCATCGCCCAGACCCGCGGGCGGGCCGGACCGTAGCTCACGATGGACACGGAGGCGGGCCCCACCTCGATCCGCTGGAACAGATCCAGGTGCGTGCCGAGCGCGTCGGCCAGGATCGACTTGATGACGTCCCCGTGGCTCACCGCCACCCACACCGCCCCGGGCCCGTGCTCGGCCTTTACGGCGGCGTCGTGCCGGCGGATCGCCGCCACTGCGCGGGCCTGCATGCCCGCCATGGACTCCCCACCGGGGAAGACGACGGCGGACGGCTGGGTCTGCACCGTCGCCCACAGGGACTCGGTGGCCAGGTCGCTGAGCGCGCGCCCCTGCCACTGGCCGTAGTCGCACTCGGTGAGGTCGTCGTCGACCAGCGAGGGCACCGTCCCCGGCTGGCGATCGAGGAGGGCGCGGGCCGTCTGCGCGCACCGCTCCAGGGGACTGGCCACCACCGCGGCCACGGGCACGGCCGCGATGCGGTCCGCGGTGCGGGCCGCCTGCTCCCGTCCGTGATCGTCCAGGCTGACCCCGGGGGTGCGGCCCGCCAACAGTCCGGTCGCGTTGGCCGTGGTGCGGCCGTGCCGCACGAGAAGTACCGTCGCCATCACTCCACCCTACCGACGGGGCGCGAGGGCCTCAGCGGGACGGGTCACGGGGCAGGGGAGTCCACCGCAGGGTGAGGCCCCCGACGGCGGCCAGCGCCGCGTGGGCGTCGTCCGCGGCGTCCTCCAGCCCGTCCGCCACGTCTTCACCCGCCGAGGTGAGCAGCAGGACGGCGTGGTCGTCCGCGCCGGGCTGCTCGCCCGGGTCGGCACGCCAGCCGCCCCTGCCCCGCACGCCGTCCTCGCCCCCGGGCAGGGAGCCCAGCCACGCGGCGGCCGCCCGGGCCGCCCCGGGGCCGACGACGTCCAGCCGCAGGGTCGCGGGGGAGCCGTCGTTGCCCGGCGGGGTGCCCCACAGCCAGTCCAGGTCAACCTGCCACGGCGGGGCGCCCGCGGGGCCGCCCGGGGACGGAGGCTGCATCACGCCTCGGCGTCCGACTGCTCGGAGGTCCAGCCACCCTCACCGATCCACCGCAGGGCGCTGAGCGAGGGCATGAAGAGGTACTCGCCCCCGGCCATCCGGTTGAAGGTGGTGATGCCGTCGATGCGCTTGCGGGCCGGCTCGGCGGGGATGGTGAACCGTCCCTGCGTCGGGTCGTCCTCGTGCAGACCGACGATCGGATCCCGCTCGGAGCCGAGGTCGACGAAGTTGCCTCCGTTGATCCACTCCTGCTGCATGAACTCGATCGTGTCGAAGGCCCGGGCGCTGATGAAGATGAAGTAGATCCCGCGGTCCTCCTTCGCGTCGTCGGCCGAGGTCACCTCCGGCGACCACCCGGGACCGTAGGTCGAGGAGCGCCGGATGATCCGCTTGATGTTCACGTCCGTCATGATCGACAGGTCGCTGTCCCGCGGGTTGAGGCGACGCATGTGGCTGGAGTGCGGGCACATCAGGCCCTTCGGGTCGTCCTCGAAGGTGAAGTCGTTGCGCCGCTGCGGGTCGTTGCCCAGCTCCTCGTCGTCGTGGTCCGGGGAGAGCACCAGCGGGGCGCCGCTGCGCCAGCGGCCGAACATCTTCGCGGCGATCCGGTGCTGCTCCTCCGGGTCCGGGCTCTGCGAGGCCAGGTACTCGTTGAAGGCGCCCACCCGACTGGCGAACTTGCGCAGCACCACGTAGGTCCCGTTGCGGCCCAGCACGTCCGGCTGCGGCACGGCCAGCGGGGAGCCGGTCTCGCTGTTCTCGCCCAGGATGAACTCGCCGGCGGAGATGGAGCGCTCCTGGCCCGGCTGGGGCCGCACCCCGCTGCCGGCCACCGTCGGCTGCGAGATGGAGTCCCGGAAGCCGAAGGGGTTCTTGTTCAGCTCGTCGACCCCGAACCGGTGGGTGGCCACCAGGGTCACTCCGGTGGAGTGCTCCAGCACCTTCTCCGCCTGGTCCAGGGCGGCGTCCAGGGCGTCGGCGTCGGCCGCGTAGATCGTCAGCACGATGTGACAGGCGTCCTGGGTGAACGCCTCGTCCCAGTGCTCCGGGGCGTTCGGCCCGGTGTCCATGAGCTGCTGAGCGCGGGCGGCCATCCCCTGCTGGTAGGGCAAAGGGAAGCTGGACAGGGAGTCCTCGGGCAGCCCCAGGGCGCGCAGGCCGGCATAGCTGATCGCCACGCCGGTCCAGGACTGCAGGTCGTCTGCCCAGTCCTGCGCGGAGGTCACGTGCTCGGCCAGGCGACGGACGAAGTCCCGGCCGCCTTCGGCCCCCTCCACGGTCAGCATGGCGTGGGCGCCGACGTAGGGCTCAGGCCGCGACCGCAGCACCAGGCCCTGGATGTCGTCCAGGTCCAGCTCGACCCGCTCCCGATCGAAACGTTCCTTCAGGTCCTTGAGCACGCCCATCTCAGTAATCCACCGCCTCGGGGGTGGAGATCGTGTCGGTGAGCTGCTTCAGGGCGGCCGCGGTGTCCTCGTCCAGGTCGGTGCGCCCGGCCATCTGGTCCAGGAAGGTGTTCACCGCGTCCTCGGTGCGCTGCAGTCGGCGCGTGTCCACCACGGTGACCTGCGGGTTCGCCACGAACCACCCGGAGGCGGTGATCTGGTGGTCGGCGATGAAGTCCTTCACGGTCGGGCTGTCGATGCCCGGCCACCCCTCCACGTTCTGGAAGAGGAGGTCCATCAGCTCGGGGATCTTGGTGGCGAAGTCGTTGATGTACGCGTCCCAGTCGCCGTCGTAGGCCGTGGCGAAGAGGATGCGGGTGTTGTCGTCGAAGAAGACGAAGCGCATGTCGTGCAGCGTGGACACGCGCTGGGCGCCGTCCATGTTGCCGCGAGTCAGGTCGAAGATGCGCTGCAGCCGTTCGGCGCCGCCCGGCTTGAGGCGGGCGATCGCGGTCAGCTCCGAGACCTTGCCCGAGCGCATCCCCACGCGGCCGGCGGAGTCGGCGGTGCCGGACAGGTCCGGGTTGTGCTCACGGATCATCGCCTCGAGGGCGATCTTGGCCAGCGTGGGGGCGTCCTGGGCGACGTCCTCGACGGCGCGCTTGACGGCGTCGAGACGGCTCTCGTCCTGGAGCCGGGGGTCTGAGCGGTCAGTCATGAGGTCCTCCTTCGAGAATCCTTTGGGGTGAATGGTGAGGGGTGGGGCCGGGATCAGTCCGGGATGTCGTCGAGCGACGACGGCTCGGGGGCCGGGCGGTCGTTGAACTCGTGGCGGAAGCGAGTGGACTGCTCATAGGCGCGCTTGCGGACGCGCATGATGGAGCCCAACGGCTGGTGCTCGACCACGCCGTTCCAGGGGTTGAAGGTGAGGGCGTCGTCGCCGTAGACGCGGCGGGGATGGCTGTAGCTCTCCTGCGCCTCGATGCGCAGGGTGGCGACGGGCTGGTGCGGGGCCTCCTCCTCGTCCCACAGGACGGAGGCGTCCTCCACCGGCATGCGCTCCGGGTCGGTCGCCAGCTGCGCCCGCAGGACGTACTCTGCGCTCTCACGCGAGAAGAAGTCGGCGACGATCTCGCTGATCGAGGAGAAGTCCTCCACCTTCATGTCCTGACCGGTCAGGGCGCGCACGTTCTCGGACGCCGGGGCCAGCGAGATCTTCGCGACGTGGTCCCCGTAGCGCAGGGCGCCCTGGGTGAAGTACGTCTCGCCGAGGACGTGGGCGTTGTCCCGCCCCAGGCCCTCCAGGGTGGCGCTGGGGGTCCCCCCGACGGTCTCCACCGCACCCCGGACCACGCGCGCGGCGCCCGTCGTCAGGCGCTGCAGCAGCTCGGGGGACTGGGAGTTCTTCTCCAGCAGGCTCAGCATCTCCTTGTAGCGGGCCACGGTGCCGAAGGCGAGCGTCGGGAAGTTCACCATGAGGAAGTCCTGATTGTGGCTGTCCAGGTCCGGCAGCAGCCGCTTGCCCTCCACCCCCAGCACCTTCAAGGCCCAGCCCCGCGGGGCGGGAGTGCGGTCGGTGTGGATGTCCCCGGGTGCGGAGGAGAGCCGCGCCACCGCCTCGTAGGTGCCCGGACGGGCGAAGATGCCCTGCGCCAGCTCGGGAGCCAGGCCCTCATGGACCTCCAGCGTGGCCTTGAGGACGGCGTGGCTCTTGGCGTGGGCGTCGCGGTGGGCGTGCTTGTGCTCTCCCGCCGCGCGGCGCTGTGCCGCGCCCATCTGGGCCAGGATCTCGCGGGTCAGGTCCTCCTCGCGGTCGACCGAATGCTCGATGTCGGGCGTGTACTTCACCGGTTCAGTCATCAGTGCTCTGCCTTCTCTCTGGAGCGCCGTGTGCGCCGCGCGGAGCCGCGCACCTGACCCTGGCGACGCTATGACCCTCCCCATGTCAGGGCAAGGAAGGAAGCGCGCCGCAGGTCTGGGAGTCGGGGCCCGGGGGCGGTGCCCCGGGGGATCTGTGACAGTGTGGCGGTGACCCGCCCCAGGGAAGCGCACTCGAGCCAGGAGAAGCATGACCGCCACCCTCGTCGCCTCCGGCCTGGCCGGCGGCCACGGCCATCGCACGCTGTTCGACGCGCTCGACCTCACCGTCGCGCCGGGGGACGTCGTCGGCGTCGTGGGGGCCAACGGCGCAGGCAAGTCCACGCTGCTGCGCATCCTCGGCGGGGACCTGGCCCCGCAGGCCGGCACCGTGTCCCTCGCCCCCTCGGACGCCTTCGTCGGCTGGCTCCCGCAGGAGCACAAGCGCGTGTCGGGGGAGACGGTGGCCGGGTACATCGCCCGCCGCACCGGGTGCGCCGCCGCGCAGACCGAGATGGACGAGGCCGCCGAGGCCCTGGCGGACCCGGACGTCACCGACGCCGCCGCGGCCCGCTACAACACCGCCCTCACCCGCTGGCTGGCCTCCGGCGCCGCGGACCTGGAGGAGCGCATCCCCGCCGTCCTCGCCGACCTCGGCCTGGACCTCTCCGCCTCCCCGGAACAGGTCCTCATGACCTCCCTCTCCGGTGGGCAGGCCGCCCGCGTCGGCCTCGCCGCGCTGCTGCTCTCCCGCTTCGACGTCGTGCTCCTGGACGAGCCCACCAACGACCTGGACCTCGACGGCCTGACCCGCCTGGAGGCCTTCGTGCAGGAGCTGCGCGGCGGCGTCGTGCTGGTGAGCCACGACCGCGAGTTCCTCGCCCGCAGCGTCACCCGCGTCCTGGAGCTCGACCTCGCCCAGCGCACCAACCGCGTCTACGGCGGCGGCTACGAGGCCTACCTCGAGGAGCGGGCCACCCTGCGCCGCCAGGCCCGGGAGAAGTACGAGGAGTTCGCCGAGCAGAAGCAGGACCTCGTCTCCCGCGCCCGCGTGCAGCGGGAGTGGTCCAGCCAGGGCGTGCGCAACGCGATGAAGAAGTCTCCGGACAACGACAAGCTGCGCCGCAAGGCCAACAGTGAGTCGAGCGAGAAGCAGGCCCAGAAGGTCCGGCAGATGGAGAGCCGCATCGCGCGCCTGGAGGAGGTGGAGGAGCCACGCAAGGAGTGGAGGCTGGAGTTCACCATCGGCGCGGCGCCGCGCTCCAGCTCCGTGGTCGCCACCCTCAACGACGCCGTGTTCCGGCTGGGTGGCTTCACGCTCGGCCCGGTGTCCCTCCAGGTCAACGCGGGAGAGCGGATCGGCATCACCGGGCCCAACGGGGCCGGCAAGTCCACCCTGCTGCGCGGGCTGCTGGGCCGCCAGGCCCCGGACGAGGGCACGGCCGCCCTGGGATCCAGCGTGCAGATCGGGGAGATCGACCAGGCGCGCTCGCTGCTGGTCGGGACCGTCCCGCTCGCCGCGGCCTTCGAGGCGCTCGTGCCCGAGATGGCCTCCGGGGAGGTGCGCACCCTGCTGGCCAAGTTCGGCCTCAGGGCCGACCACGTGAACCGCCCCGTGGACGAGCTCTCGCCCGGCGAGCGCACCCGGGCATCCCTGGCCCTGCTCCAGGCCCGCGGGGTGAACGTCCTGGTGCTCGACGAGCCCACCAACCACCTGGACCTGGAGGCCATCGAGCAGCTCGAACAGGCCCTGGAGACCTATGAGGGCGCCCTGATGCTCGTCACCCACGACCGCCGCATGCTGGACACCGTCCGCACCGACCGCCGCTGGCAGGTCCAGGACGGGCGGGTGACGGAGCGCTGATGTCCTGGGCGCGGCGGCCGCGGCGTGAGGCCGGTGGGCACCGTCACCCTTGCCCGAGATTCGGTTGCGTACGACCATGAGAGTGCAGTCCCCACCGACGAAAGGCCCCCAGACATGTCCCGCATCCTGATGATCCTCACCTCGCACGACCAGCTGGGCGACACCGGCCGCAAGACCGGGTTCTGGCTCGAGGAGTTCGCCTCGCCCTACTACGTCTTCACGGACGCCGGCCACGAGGTCACCCTCGCCTCGCCCCGCGGCGGCCAGCCGCCCATCGACCCGACGAGCTCGCAGCCGGAGATGCAGACCGACGCCACCCGCCGGTTCGACCAGGACGAGGAGGCCAAGGCCGCCCTGGCCCACACCACGCCCCTGGCCCAGGTGGACGTGGACGGGTTCGACGCCGTCTTCTACCCGGGCGGTCACGGCCCGCTGTGGGACCTGGTGTCCGACGCCGACTCCACGCGGATCATCCTCGACAGCGACGCGGCCGGGCGCCCGCTCGGCCTCGTCTGCCACGCGCCCGGGATCCTGCACCCGATCACCGCCGCCGACGGCACCCCGTTCGTGCGCGGCCGTCAGGTCGCCGGGTTCACCAACGGCGAGGAGGAGGCCGCCCAGCTGACGGACGTCGTCCCGTTCCTCGTCGAGGACTCGCTGATCGCCGCCGGCGCGGACTACCGCAAGGGCCCGGACGGGGAGAGCTTCGTGGTCACGGACGGCACCCTGGTGACCGGTCAGAACCCGGCCTCCTCCGCCGACGCCGCCCGCCGCGTCCTCGACCTGCTCGCGCGCTGACCCCCGCCGAGCCCACCACTTCGACCCCGAGGAGACCACCATGAGCACCCCCACCCGCACGCGCGAGATCCACCTCGCCTCCCGCCCCCACGGCGCCCCGACGCCGGAGAACTTCCGTCTCACGGAGGTCGAGCTCCCCGAGCTCGCCGAGGGCCAGGTCCTCGTGCGCAACACCGTGATGTCCGTGGACCCGTACATGCGCGGCCGCATGAACGACGTCGAGTCCTACGTGCCTCCGTTCCAGCTCGACGCCCCCCTCGACGGCGGCGCGGTGGGCACCGTGATCGCCTCGCGCCACGCGGACGTGCCGGAGGGCACGTCCGTGCTCCACGGCCGCGGCTGGCGCGAGCACGCCGTCCTCGACGGCGACGCCGTCCAGGCCGTGGACACCTCCCAGTTCTCGGACAGCACCTACCTGGGCGTGCTGGGCATGACGGGTCTGACCGCCTACACCGGCCTCGTGCACGTGGCCGAGATGCAGGAGGGCGACGCCGTCTTCATCTCGGGCGCCGCGGGGGCCGTCGGCTCGCTCGCCGGCCAGATCGCCCGCCTGCTGGGCGCCTCGCGCGTGGTCGGCTCGGCGGGCACGCCCGAGAAGGTGGCGCGGGTGAAGGAGCTGGGCTTCGACGCCGCGTTCGACTACCACGACGGCTCGCCCACCGATCTGCTGGCCGAGGCGGCGCCGGAGGGCATCGACGTCTACTTCGACAACGTGGGCGGCGACCACCTCGAGGCCGCCATCGCCGCGATGCGGGTCGACGGCCGCGTGGCGATGTGCGGCGCGATCGCCCAGTACAACTCGACGGAGCCGCCGGCCGCCCCGCGCAACCTCGCCCTGGCGATCGGCAAGTGCCTGACCCTGCGCGGCTTCGTCCTGCAGAAGTACGCAGCGCAGGTCCGCCCCGAGTTCCTGGAGCGCGTGGGCCCGTGGGTCGCCGCCGGGAAGATCCAGTGGGACGAGACCGTCCGGGAGGGTCTGGAGAACGCACCCCAGGCGTTCATCGACCTGCTCGAGGGTGCCAACACGGGGAAGATGCTCGTCCGGCTGTGACGGGCGACGGCGCACTCGGGGGCGGCATGGACACCTTCCGGCATCAGGGCCTGACCTTCGATGTCCGCGACGGCGGGCCGGCCGAGGGGGAGGTGGTCCTGCTGCTGCACGGCTTCCCGCAGGACGCCACGTCCTGGAGGCACGTCGAGCCGCTGCTGCACGCCGCGGGGCTGCGCACCCTCGCGCCGGACCAGCGCGGCTACTCCCCGGGGGCCGCGCCGCGGGCGACGGCGGCCTACCGCCTCCCGGCGCTCGTGGGGGACGCCGTCGCGCTGGCGGACGCGGCGGGGGCGCGGCGCGTCCACGTCGTGGGCCATGACTGGGGCGGCGCCGTCGCCTGGGCACTGGCCACCGCGCACCCCGAGCGCGTCGCGTCCCTGACCGTCCTGTCCACGCCGCACCCGGCCGCCCTGGCCCGCGCCCTGCGCGGCCCGGACCAGCTGCGCCGCAGCTGGTACATCGCCGCCTTCCAGGCACCGTCCCTCCCCGAACGGATCCTCGCGCGACGGCTGGGCTCCCTGCTGCAGCGGGGGCAGGTCCCCGGGGCGGAGCACTACGCCCGCCGGTTCTCCACCCCGCAGAGCCTGCGCGGTCCGGTGAACTGGTATCGGGCGAACCCGGATCTGGTGACCACCACGCGCAGCGCGCCCGTGTCGGTCCCCACCACGTACGTGTGGGGCACCCGGGACGCGGCCCTGGGGCCGCGGGCCGCCGAGCTCACGGCCGGGCAGGTGGCGGGGGAGTACCGGTTCGTGAAGCTCGACGCGGACCACTGGCTGCCCGAGCGCGAGGCGGACGCCGTCGCCCGGGCGATCCTGGACCGGGTGCGCTGACCGCGCTCCGCGCGCGGGCCGCTCCCGCCGTCTCAGCGCGGCCCGACGGCCTCGGTGATTCGGTTCAGCTGGTCCATGAGGACCTGGCGCTCGGCGACGTCGAGGGGGATCCGGGTGAGGGCGTCCACCGGGACCGTCCGGGCGGACGCCCGCAGCGCCCGCCCCTCGTCCGTCAGCCGCACCAGCACGCGCCGCTCGTCGCGGACGTCGCGCTCCCGCGTGACGAGCCCCATGCCGGCCAGGCGCCGCACCAGAGGCGTGATGGTGCCGTTGTCCATGCCGAGCCTGTCCCGCAGCGCGCCGACCCCCAGTGCCCCGGCGGTCTTCGGCGTCGACGCACCCGTCTCGGCCGAGGCGTCACCCTCCGCCTGCCACAGGGTGAGCATCACGAGGTACTGCGGGTAGGTGAGGCCGAGGCGGGACAGCAGGGGGCCGTAGCCGCGCGTGACGGCGCGCGCCGCCCGGTGCAGGGCGAAGCAGAGCTGGTCCTCGAGGGCGAGGCTGGGGGTCGGCGCGGCATCCATGGGAGCGATTCTAGTGGTCGCTGGGGAGCGACTTGGTTGCGCGCGACCTAACAGGGTGGCAGGCTGGAGCCGACTCGTCCCGCACGGGGCGGGCGGATGAAAGGACCTCCCATGGAGACCATCTACACCGCCGAGGCGCTCAGCACCGGCGCCGGCCGCGACGGCCATGTCCGCACCACCGACGGGCGGGTCGACCTCGACCTCGCCGTGCCCACCGAAATGGGCGGCTCCGGCCAGGGCACCAACCCCGAGCAGTTGTTCGCCGCCGGCTACGCCGCGTGCTTCCACTCGGCCCTGCAGATGGTCGCCCGTGCCTCCCGTGCCGACATCACCGACTCCTCCGTCGGCGCGCGCGTGGGCATCGGTCGCCAGGGTGAGGGCTTCGGCCTGGAGGTCACCCTCGAGGTCGTGCTGCCCCATGTCCCCGCGGACCAGGCCCGCGCCCTCATGGAGCAGGCGCACCAGGTGTGCCCCTATTCGAACGCCACCCGGGGCAACATCGACGTCGTCCTCGAGCTCGGGGAGGCGTGATGACGAAGCGTCGGCAGTCCGTCCCCCTCTCGCAGACCGCCGCCCGCCTCGGCCTCGGCGGGTTCATGACCGCCGCAGGGCTGTCCCACCTCACCGTGGCGCGCCGTGAGTTCCGCGCCCAGGTGCCCTCGTGGGTCCCGCTCCCGGCGGACCTCGTGGTGCTCGGATCCGGCGTGGCCGAGATCGGCCTCGGGGCCGCTCTGCTGGCGCTCCCCGGGCAGCGCCGCCTGACCGGCACCGCCCTGGCGGCCTTCTACACCGCGATCTACCCCGGGAACATCGGGCAGTACGCCGAGCGCAAGGACGGCTTCGGGCTGGACACGGACGGTCGCCGCCTGGCGCGGCTGTTCGGCCAGCCCGCCCTCATCGCGGCCGCCCTGTGGGCCGCGGGAATCCCCGAGCGGGAGCAGGGCGGGCGCGGCTGACGCCGTCGCCGGCCCCGCGGGCCTGTGCCGGCTCCGGGCACGTGCCCGGAGCCGGCGTGATCTCACCCCGCCGCGAGGCGCGGCCCACTGTAGGGTGTCCCGTCGCAGGTGTACCGCAGGTGCCCGGTCCGGCGGGCCGTCAGCCTTGACGCATCGTCCCGGTCTCGAGGAAGCGCTGGTGCCAGGACAGGGCCTCGCCCAACAGGTGCGGGGTGTGCAGGCCGTCCGACTCGCGCATCGCGCGGTCGAAGTAGTCCCGCAGCTGCTCCCTGTAGTCCGGGTGCGCGCACGTGTCGATGATCGTGCGGGCGCGCTGCTTGGGGGAGAGGCCGCGCAGGTCGGCCAGCCCCTGCTCGGTGACCACCACGTGCACGTCGTGCTCGGTGTGGTCCACGTGCGAGACCATCGGCACGATGCAGGAGATGTCCCCGCCCTTGGCCGTGGACGGGGTGAGGAAGAACGAGGTGAACGCGTTGCGGGCGAAGTCGCCGGAGCCGCCGAGGCCGTTCATCATCTTCGTGCCCATCAGGTGCGTGGAGTTCACGTTGCCGTACAGGTCGGCCTCGAGCATGCCGTTCATGGCGAGGATGCCGAGGCGGCGCACGAGCTCGGGGTGGTTGGAGATCTCCTGAGTGCGCAGGATCAGCTTGTCCCGATACTTCGCGGCGTTGTCGTTGAACCGTTCGGCGGCCTCGGTGGACAGGGAGAACGCGGTCGCGGACGCGGTCGCCAGCGTGCCGGAGTCCAGGGCGTCGAGCATGCCGTCCTGCACCACCTCGGTGAACGCGGACAGGCCCGTGAACCGGGACTTCACCAGCTCGGACATCACCGCGTTCGCGATGTTGCCCACGCCCGACTGCAGCGGCAGCAGCCGCTCGTCGTACCGGCCCTGGGCCACCTCGTGCTCGAAGAACTCCACGAGGTGCTGGGCGATCACGATCGAGTCCGCGTCGGCGGGTTTGAAGGCAGAGTTCCGGTCCGGGGCGTGGGTCTCGACGACGGCCACCACCGTGGCCGGATCGCACCGCAGGTACGTCTCACCGATGCGGTCCGCGGGGTGGGTGAGCATGATCGGCGTGCGATGCGGTGGCAGCGCGGTGCCGTAGTAGACGTCATGCAGACCCTCGAGGTCCTCGCTCTGCCACGAGTTGACCTCGAGGATCACCTGATCCGCCAGGTCGATCCAGGACTTGTTGTTGCCCACGGAGGAGCTGGGGACGAGACGGCCGTCCTCGCGGATCCCGGACACCTCGATCACCGCGGTGGTCATGGGCCCGTAGAAGCCGTTCCACACGGTCTGCGCCAGGTGGGACAGGTGCGTGTCGATGTACTCGATGGCGCCCGCGTTGATCTTGGCGCGCATCGTCGGGTCCGACTGGAACGGGGTGCGCAGCGCGACGGCGTCCGCCTCGGCCAGCGCGCCGTCCATCTCCGCGGAGGTGGACGCCCCCGTGTGGAGGTTGATGCGGAACTCCTCGCCGCGCGCGTGCAGCTCCTTGGCCCGCTCGGCCAGCGCCATCGGCACGGCCTTCGGGTAGCCGGACCCGGTGAACCCGCTCATGCCCACGGTGGTGCCGTGCTGGATGAACGCCGCCGCCTCCGCGGCGGACATCACCTTCGACCGGAGGCCGGGGTGGTGGATGCGGGACGACATGGGTGAGGCCTCCGTGCGGGTGAGACGAGTCGAGCGAGAGCGCTGTGACGTGGAACAGCGATCAGCGTACCCGCGTCACGGGTGGCCGTGGGGATGATCACGCCGGAGGTCACCGAGCCCGGCCCGCGTGATTTGCGACGGCGAACAGGGCTCGGCACTCCGGGGCGGCGCGCCTAGGTGTTGTGGGTCATGAGGTTCTTGCCACGAGGCGCCGGCTGAGATGAGACGAGTGGGCCTCTCCCGCAGGATGGAAGTTCCTACACCACCGACCTGCCCGAGAAGACCCACTCATGACTCACGCTAACGCACCCCTGACCCCGACCGGCCGTCTCAGGATGGTCCACCGCCACCTGCACGACGGGATCCCGCAGGCGCACGTGGCCGCCGAGTTCCGGGTGAGCCGGCCCACGGTGGCCACCTGGGTCGCCCGCTACCGCGCCCAGGGAGAAGCCGGCCTTCAGGACCTGCCCAGCCGGCCACACCGTTCACCTGCCCAGCTCGATCCGGTCCTGGTCGCCCAGATCCTCACCCTGCGCCGGGAGCGCAAGTGGTCCGCACGGCGCATCCATCACCACCTCGTCTCCGAGGGCCACCGGGTGTGCCTCCGAACGGTGGGCAGGTGGCTGCACCGGCTGGGCATCTCCCGGTTGCCAGACCTCGCGCCCACGGGTGAGGACCTGCGCCAACGACCACAGAAGATCACCGCCCGCGGCCCGGGGCACATGGTGCACCTGGATGTGAAGAAGATCGGGCGCATCCCTGACGGGGGCGGCTGGCGTGCTCACGGACGTGACAGTGAAGCAGGCCGTGCTTCCAAGCGTGGTGCAGGCCGGCGGGTCGGCTACACCTACCTGCACTCGGCGATCGACGGGTACACCCGCCTGGCGTACACCGAGGCGTTGGAGGACGAGAAGGCGGTGACCACGATCGGGTTCTTCTGCCGGGCCCGC
>NZ_LOSQ01000004.1:146238-172756 GCF_001595485.1 Micrococcus sp. CH7 | reverse complement strand
TACCATCGGCCTCATACCTCCTGCGGGGACGCCCCTCCGGCCTCGTTGGCACCGGCCCGAGTCAACAACGTCATGCCCTCCTACACCTAGGCTCGGCGTCATGCGAGCACTCGTCCTCCAGTCCTACGGCGGCCGTGAGGCCATGGCCCTCACCGACGTCCCCGCCCCCACGGTCGGCGCCGGTGAGGTGCTGATCCGCACCCGCGCGGTCGGCCTCAACCCCGTCGACGCGATGCATCGCGAAGGCGACTTCAAGGCCATCGCCCCCGACGACTTCCCCACGGTCGCCGGCAACGAGCTCAGCGGCATCGTCGAGACCGTGGGCGCCGGGGTGACCGCGTTCGCCCCGGGTGACGCGGTCATCACCCGCGTGGACCCCTCCGGCCACGGGGCGTTCGCCGAGCTGGCCGCGGTGCGCGCGGACTGGGTGGCCGCCGCGCCCGCCCGCATGCCCCTGACGGACGCGGCCGGCCTGCCGCTCGCCGGCCTGACCGCTCAGCAGGCACTCGGCCCGGAGCACCTGGACCTGCGGCCCGGGGAGCGGCTGCTGATCACCGGGGCCGCCGGCGGCGTCGGGCTGATCGCCACGCGCCTGGCACACCTGCGCGGCGCGCACGTGACCGTGACCGCCTCCGCGGCGGGTGAGCCGTACGTCCGCGAGGCCGGCGCCGACGCGGTGATCGACTATCGCGCCCGCACCGTCGCAGAGGGGGGCGAGCGCTTCGACAAGGTGTTCGACCTCATCGGCGGTGATCAGATGGCCGAGCTGCTCGGCTCGATCGAGCCCGGCGGCCGGCTGGTGACCATCGCGGGCCCGCCGAGCCCCGGCAGCCTTCGTGAGACCGCGCGCCCGTCGCGTCGGCCGCTGGCCGCCGTCGTCTCCCGGGTGGCCAGTGCGAAGGTGCGCCGGGCCGCGAAGAAGGCCGGGGTGACCTACGAGTTCTTCCTCATGCATCCGGACGGGGCGGGCCTGGCCGAGCTCGTCCGGCTCGTGGACGCCGGCGAGCTGGCCGTGACCGTGGACAGCCGCTACCCCCTGGCCGACTGGGAGCAGGCGTTCGAGCGTCTCGAGTCCCACCACGCCAAGGGCAAGGTGCTGCTCGAGTTCTGACCGGCGGGCGCGTGGGCGTCGGCCTGCCCGGGCCGGCACCGCCTCGTATCCTGGCCTCGTGCACCCGTCTGTGAGCGAGCCCCTCACCCGACTGCCGGACGGCACCGTCAAGCAGCGCAACCCCTTCACGGGCACCGAGGTCTGGACCGTGCCCGGCCGCGGCGACCGCCCGCTCGGCCTCGTCCGGCCCGCCCCGCAGCCGCTCGACCCCGCCCAGCACGGCCGGCACTGCGCCTTCTGCGAGCACCGGATGCTGGAGACGCCGCCGGAGAAGTCACGCATCGTCTCCACGAGGGCCGACGACGGCGCCCCGGCCTGGCAGATCCTGCGGCATCCGGCCGCGGAGCGGCTCGAGGAGACGATCCCGGCCTTCCGCCGGGTCCCCAACCTCTTCGAGATCCTCAGCTACGACTACTGGCGTCTCAACCACGGCTACGAACTCCCCCCGGACGCGCGCCGCCGCCGTGACGAGTACCTGGCCACCGAGGCCGGCCGCGCCCACGTGCGCGCCGTCGTCGCCGCGAAGCTGCGCGCCTCCGGCCGCTCCGCCGAGGAGGCTGTCGCGATGTCCGAGGCGGAGCTGATCGCGGCGTCGGCCGGGTTCTTCGGCGGCACGCACGACGTGGTGATCGCCCGGCGGCACTTCGTCGACGGCGCCGTGGACGACCACCAGCTGGCCTCCTCGGGCACCCTCACCCCGGACGAGCACCACGCGTTCCTGGCCCTGACCGCCGACGCGATGCGGGACCTCTACGCGACCACGCCCGCCGTGCGGTACGTCTCCGTGTTCCAGAACTGGCTCAAGCCCGCCGGCGCCTCCTTCGACCACCTGCACAAGCAGCTCGTGGCCATCGACGAGGTCGGCGCGCAGAACGCCGCCGCCCTGGACCGGCTGCGCGAGGACCCGCAGGTGTTCAACCACGCCGCGCTGGACGTGGCCGTGGCGCACGACCTGATGATCGCCGCGAACGAGCACGCCGTGATGTTCGCCGGCTTCGGCCACCGGTATCCGACGGTCGAGGTCTACTCCACGAGCCCGGTGGGGCAGCCGTGGCGGCAGTCTGCGGCCGAGCTGCGCGCCGTGTCCGACCTGCTGCACGCCGCCCACGCGGCCACCGGGCCCGAGGTCCCCTCCAACGAGGAATGGCACACCCGCCCGCCCGGCGTGGCGTCCCCGATGCCCTGGCGCGTGATGCTCAAGTGGCGCGTCTCCACACTCGCCGGCTTCGAGGGCGCCACCAAGATCAACGTCAACACCATCAGCCCGTGGGACGTGCGGGACCGGGTGCTGGTGCGGCTGCGGGAGCTGCGGGCGGCGGGCGCGCTCGCGGACGGGATGCGGATCGGGGCCGACGCGCGGGTCCGGCCGGGCGCCCTGAGGTACGCCGACTGAGCGGCGAGGCTCACCCCTCCGCGCGGTCGGTAGCGTGGGCGCCATGGCCCTCCACCTGCAGCGCTACCGCGAGATCGCCCACGTCATGGCCCGCAACGGCCTCATGGCCACGGCCGTGCAGGCCGGGCTCTCCCGGTGGCTGCCCCTCGAGGAGGGGGAGCCGCACCTGGGCATCGACGCCGAGGCCCGCCCCGAGCTGTTCGTGCGCACGTTCGAGGAGCTCGGCGTCACCTTCGTGAAGCTCGGGCAGCTGATCTCGGCGCGCCCGGACCTGTTCCCCGAGGCCTACTGCGCGGCATTCGCCCGCCTCACGGACAGCACGACGGCGGTGCCCTTCGAGGCCGTCGCCCGGACGGTGGAGGAGGACCTCGGCGCCGACGTCGACACACTGTTCGCCTGGTTCGACCGCGCGCCCCTGGCCACCGCCTCCATCGGCCAGGCCCACCGTGCGCGCCTGCATGACGGGCGCGCCGTCGTCGTGAAGGTCCGCAAGCCCGGTGTGGTGGAGCAGGCCCAGGCGGACCTGGAGATCCTGCGGACGCTGGCGGCCACGTGGTCGCGGGCCTCGCGGACCTTCGCCGATCTGGACGTGCCGACCATGGTGGATGAGTTCGACCGCTCCCTGCGCGCCGAGCTCGACTACGTGGTGGAGGCGCGGGCCTGCGAGGAGATCGCCGCCGGCTTCCGGGACACCCCGGGCGTGCGGTTCCCGTGGATCGAGTGGGACCTGACCACCTCGCGCGTGCTGACCATGCAGGAGCTCTCCGGGCTGCGCGTGGACGATCTGGCCGGACTCGACGCCGCCGGCATCGACCGGGAGGAGCTGGCGTACCGGGCCGCCGACGTGCTGCTGGCCATGGTGTTCGAGCACGGCGTGTTCCACGCGGACCCGCACGCGGGCAACCTGTTCATCGAGCCGGACGGGACCGTCGGGTTCATCGACTTCGGCTCCGTCGGGAGGATCTCCCCGTCCCTCCGGCGCCGGTTCGCGGGCCTGGCCATGGCGCTGGCCCGGCAGGACACCGACGGACTGGTGCGGGCCCTGCTGGACATCGCCCCGCCGCGCGGGCCGGTGGACCGCCGTCGGCTCCGGCTGGAGGTGGCCCGGATCGTCGGCCGCCTCGAGGGGCGCGAGCTCGAGGACATCCGCGTGGCGCAGCTGGTCTCGGAGATCTTCGCCCTCGTGCGGCGCCACCGGCTGTCCCTGCCGCCCGAGCTCGTGCAGCTGCTGCGGATGCTGATCATCGTGGACGGCATCGGCCGCCGCTTGCACCCCGGATTCGACTACACCCGCGTGCTCGACCCCTTCGCCCTGCGCCTCGTGGGGGAGCACCTCGACCCCCGGCGGGTGGCGGGCCGGATCGGCCGGGCCACGATCGCGGCGGCCGAGCTCGGCATCGACCTGCCGGAGTACGCCCGCAAGGTGATGGAACGCATCGACGACGGCGGGATCGACGTCACCGTCCGCGCGAGCGAGCTCGAGCCGCTCGTGACGCGCCTCGAGCGGACGGGCGACCGGGTGGTGGCCGCCATGGTGGTGGCCGCGATGATCACCGGCGGCACGAACGTGCTCGTGGCGTACAAGGACCGGCTCGGCCGCTTCGCCGGGCCGGTGGTGGCCGCCGGCGGCGCCGCCCTGACCGGCGGCAGCGCCTATCTGGCCTGGATCAGCCGCCCCCGGCGTCGCCCCCGCTGAGGGCCGTGGGCGGGGTCAGTCGTCGGGATCATGCCCGCACCAGACCGGCCGCGGTGCAGGCCGTCTCGAAGTCGTCGAGGCCGAACGCCTGGATCGGGCTGACGACGCCGGCCTCGCGGGCCTGTCCTGCGGCGAGCTGCCGGGCGCCCCAGGCCATGGGGTCCCCGGTCAACGTGTAGGCGTTGGGGCCGCTCAGGTGGACGTCCGCCACGATGCGGCCGGCCGCGTCGCGCGCGATCGCCCCGACCCGGGAGCCCGTGCGGGCCCGGTCTGCGGCGTCGGGGCCACCCGGGTCGCCGGCCAGGGGCCGCAGCAGGGCCTGCACGCCGCGGGCGACGCCGGGGAGCCACCCCACCGCGCCGAGGGCGGCGGCGCCGATCTGCGTGGGCCGGGCCGGGAACCAGCCGTTGAAGACCTCGACCTCGTCCAGGCCGGGCTGCATCCGCGGCAGGAACAGGGACTCCGTGCCGCCGAACAGCACGCCGCGGCGGTCCTGCCCGTCGACCCGGAAGACGGCCGACCGGCTGGCCGGGCCCGTGGTCGCCAGCCGCCCGCCGCGCCACGTGATCGTCCGCTCGGTGAGGGCGCCCACCATCGTCTGGCGCGTCCCGTGGCTGAGGTCGACGCGCGGGTCCAGCTCGCCGTCGGCGAAGTAGCCGATCTGCAGGGACCGTGCGCGTCCACCGGCCTCCGCCAGCGCGAGCCCGCCCGCGAGCATGCCCGGCGCGTAGTCGAAGCCGAGGGCGGGCAGCAGGGTGGCGCCCGTGCGTCGGGCGGTGGCGTCCAGGTCCGCCTTGAGGTCCTTCACGAAGCCGACCTCACCGGTGGAGTCCACGTAGTGCGCGCCCCGCTCCGCGGCGGCGCGGGCGACCGGTCGGCCGTAGCGTTCGAAGGGGCCGACCGTGGAGACCAGCACATCGCCCTCCGTGACCAGGGCCCTCAGCGAGGCGGGGTCCCCGGCGTCGGCGACGGCGACCTCCAGCCCGTCGTGCCGCCTCGCCGCGTGCTGGAGCGAGTCCCCGTTCCGGCCCGCCAGCACGGGCCGTGCGCCCTGGGCCACGAGGGCGTCCACGACGAGGGATCCGGCGTAGCCCGTCGCGCCGAGCACGATGATGCGGGGGGCGTCGGGGCGGTCGAGGTGCAGGGGAGAATCCGTCATGGCCCCACGCTAGGCCGCGCACGCGGAGACCTCACGGGCTCGGCGACGCCGATCCGCGTGGACCCCGTCTCGCGCTCCTGGACCGGCGGACCCGGACATGGCGAGCCTGGTCCGGCATGCGCCTGCAGGGGCAGACTCGGAGGATGACCCGCACCCCGCCCGCCGTCGCCTCGCCCGCTCACTCCGCCTCGCCCGCCGCCGAGACCGGCGGCGAGAGCCTGCTGACCGTCCTGATCGCCCTCGGCGTGAACGCGGTGATCGCCGTCGTCAAGTCGATCGTGGGCGCGGTCACCGGCTCAGCCGCGATGGTGGCGGAGGCCGCGCACTCCTGGGCCGACGCCGGCAATGAGGTCTTCCTGCTGTTGGCGGAGCGTCGGGCCGGCCGAGCCCCCGACGCGCGGCACCCGCTGGGCTACGGGCGCGCGGCCTACGTGTGGTCGATGGTCGCGGCCTTCGGCCTGTTCGCGGTGGGCTCGGCGGTCTCGGTCTGGCACGGGATCACGGCCTGGTCCGCCCCCGAGCAGGAGGCGGAGTACACGATCGCGTACATTGTGCTCGCCGTCGCGTTCGTGCTTGAGGGCATCTCCTTCCTGAACGCGCACCGGCGCGTCCGCCGCGACGCGGAGCGGCGGCACATCAGCGATGCCACGTTCCTGCGCCAGACCTCGGACCCCACCCTGCGCGCCGTGTGGGTGGAGGACGCCTCGGCCCTGATCGGCCTGGTCATCGCGGCCGCCGCCCTCGCCCTGCACCAGCTCACCGGGGACCCCCGGTGGGACGCCGCCGGCTCGATCCTCGTGGGCGTGCTGCTCGGGGTCGTCGCGATCTTCCTGCTCTCGCGGAACATGGCGTTCCTCGTCGGCGAGGTCGCCGACCCGGTGGTCCGGACCCGGGTGCTGCGCTGGCTGCTGGAGCGGCCCGAGGTGCTCTCCGTGAGCTACCTGCACCTCGAGTACGTCGGCCCGGAGAAGCTCTTCGTCGTCGGGGCCGTGGGCCTGGCCGGGGACGAGCGGGAGAGCGAGGCCGCGGTCCTGCTCCAGCGCGTGGAGGACGCCCTCCTCGAGCACCCGCGCGTGGCCGCCGTCGTGCTCTCCCTGTCCAACCCCGCCCACGCGCCCCTGGACCCGGAATCGCAGAACGCGCGCGCCTGAGCCCGCGCGGCCGGCATCGTACAGTGGCCTCTCGTGACCCAGACCACCCCCGCCCCGCCGCCCGCTCCGTCCCTCGACCGCCTCCGCGAGGCGGCCCCGTACCTGTCCCGGTGGCTGGCCACCCAGGTGGAGACGCGGCACGTGCCCGGCGCCCAGGTGGCCGTGCGGCTCGGCGACGAGCTGGTGCTCTCCGCCGCGTTCGGGGTGGCCGACGAGGCCACCGGGGCGGAGCTGACCACCGGCCACCTGTTCCGCGTGGCCAGCCATTCCAAGACCTTCACGGCCGTCGCCGTGCTGCGCCTGGTCGCCACCGGTCGTCTGCGCCTGGACGACACCGTGGCCGAACGACTGCCCGACTGTGCCGACACCCCGCTGGCCCGGGTCACCGTCCGCGAGCTGCTCTCGCACACCTCCGGCGCCGTCCGCGACGGGGTGGACGCGGACCACTGGCAGCTCGACGGCCCCTTCCCGGACGCCGACGCCCTGCGCGCGATCGTCCGGGACCACGGCGCCACCTACGCCCCGCAGGAGCGCTTCAAGTATTCGAACATCGGGTACGGCCTGCTCGGGGCGATCATCGAGGCAGTCACGGGCCGCGGCTACGCCGAGCACGTCACGGAGGACATCCTCGTCCCGCTCGGCCTCACCGACACCCGCCCCGAGATCGACGACGACGCGGCGGGCCGGGCCGTCGTCGGCCACACCCGGGCCCACGGCCGTGGGCGTCGGGTGAGCGTGGCACCGACCGCCACCGGCGCGCTGGCCGCGGCCACCGGCTTCGTCTCCACGGCGGAGGAGCTCAGCCGCTTCTTCTCCGCTCTCGCACTGGATCGGCGTGAGCTGCTGGACGAGCACGCGCTGCGCCTGATGCACCGGGCCGAGGCCTCCTTCCCGCGGGGGGCCGGGACGGGCACCTACGGGCTCGGCCTGATCGGGATCAGCGTGGGCGGACGACGGCTCGTGGGCCACTCCGGCGGCTTCCCCGGGCAGATCACCCGGACCCTGGTGGACCCGGTGACCGGTCTGACCGTCAGCGTGCTCACCAACGCCGTGGACGGTCCGGCGGACGCGCTCGCGGTGGGCCTCGTCGAGCTCATCGACCTGCTCGCCCAGGACGCCGCCGACGGGCAGGCGCTGCCCACCGGTGTCACGACCGACGACCTCGACCGGCTGACCGGCCGCTACGTCTCCCTGTGGGGCGAGACGGACGTGGTTCGCGCCGGCGAGCGCCTCGTGCTGATCGACCCCGGCACGCCCGGCCCCCGGGACAGGATGCACGAGCTGCGAGCGCTGGACGCCACCACGTTCCTGCCCGAGGACGAGGATGGCTTCGGCGCGTCGGGGGAGCGCATCCCGTTCGACCTCGGCGACGACGGCCGGGTGGTGAGGATGCGCGTGTCCGGGGTGAGCAGCTGGCCCGAAGAGGACTACCTCGCCCGGCGTGGCGACGCGTGGGGTCACCGCTCGGCCGCCGGCCGTGGGGTGACCGGGCGGGACTGAGCCGCCGCCTGCGGGCGGGCGGCCTCAGTCGAGACCGGGGCGGCGGCGCGTGCGCTTCACCTCGGAGCGACGGTGTTTGGCCTCCAGGCGGCGCCGCCGAGAGCCGCGCGTCGGCTTGGTAGCCCGCCGCGGCGTCGGCGGGGCCAGGGCCTCGCGCAGCAGCGCCGCGAGCCGCTCGCGGGCGGCCACCCGGTTGCGCCGCTGGGCCCGGTGCTCCGCCACGCTGACGGTGAGCACCGTGCCGGCCAGCCGGGGCGCCAGCCGTGCGAGGACGCGGGCGCGCTGGACGTCGTCGAGGGCGGAGGTGGCCGCCAGGTCCAGACTGAGCTGGACCCGCGAGTCCGCCGTGTTCACGCCTTGACCGCCCGGGCCGGAGGCGTGGGAGAAGCGCTCGACGAGTTCGCCCGCGGGGATGACCAGCCCGCGGGGTGCGCCGGGGCCGGGGGTGACGCGCACGTCGCCGGGGCGGGGCTCAGCCACGGGGCGCCGCCGTCCGTGGTCCGCGCAGGTCCGCGAGTGCGACGAGGAGCGCGAGCGCCATGCACCCCGCCACCAGGGTGAAGGCGGCCATGAACGCCCCGTCCCAGTCGGCACCGGAGGCGACGCCCAGGAACACCCCCACGATCACGGCGGTGCCGACGGCCGTGCCGACGCGCTGGCCGGTCTGCAGGACGCCGCCGGCCGTGCCGGAGTGCCGCGGCGGGACCTCGGCCAGGCTGAGGGTCTGGTTGGGGGAGACCACCAGCCCCTGCCCGGCACCCAAGATGGCGAGGGTGAGCAGCAGCCACCATGGACTCAGGCCGAACTCCCGGTTGGCCCACGCCACCCCGATGGAGCCCACGACGGCGAGCAGCGCCAGCGCGATGCCGAGGACGACGATCTTCCGGCCCGTGCGCAGCACCACGCGACCGGCCACGGTGGACATCACGCTCGACATGACCGCCGAGGGAAGGCCGATGAGTGCGGCGTGCAGCGCCGGGTAGCCCAGCCCGTTCTGCATGAACATGGCGATCACCACGAACATGCTGGTCGAGCCGGTGAAGTAGATGGCGATCAGCAGGGCGCCGCACGCGAAGCTGCGGGTCTGGAACAGGCGCAGGTCCACCATCGGGGCGCGGCCCCGTCGGGCGTAGCGGGCCTCCCAGCGTGTCCAGAGGGCGGCCAGGCCGATGCCGACGGGCACGAGCACGAACCGCCACGGCCCGAGCTCACGGTCCAGGAACGGGAGCATGACGGCCACGAGGGCGCCGGCCAGCAGGACGACGCCGACCGGGTCCAGGTCCGGGCGCCGCGCCCGCTCGGGGGCGGTGCGCGGCAGCCACTGGCGGGCCACGACGAGGGCGCCGAGGGCGATCGGCACGTTCACCAGGAAGGTCGCGCGCCAGCCGAGGTCGCCGCCGAGCCACGCGATGAGCCCGCCGCTGAGCAGCGGCCCCACCGCCACGGACACCCCGACGACGGCGCCGAGCGCCCCGAACGCCCGGGCGCGGGAGGCGCCGGAGAACTCGCTTTGGATGAAGCCGGTGACCTGCGGGTTGAGCAGGCCCGCGCCCACGCCCATGACCAGGCGCGCGAGCACGAGCAGGACGCCCGTGGGCGCCAGGCCGGACAGGAGCGCACCGAGCGCGAACACGCCGAGGCCCACCATGAACAGCCGGCGTCGTCCGAAGAGGTCACCCGCCCGGCCCGCCGGCACGAGCACCATGCCGAACACGAGGGTGTAGCCGGAGATGGCCCACTGCAGCTCCGCGTCACTGGCGTCCAGGCCCCGCTGCAGGGCGGGCAGGGCCACGTTGATGCTGGACACGGCCAGCAGGGACATGAAGATCGGGATGAGGAGCACCGCGAGGATGCGCTGCTGGTGCGGGGTGAAGACCGAGGACGCGGCGTCGTCGGACGGACGCGGGGCGACGGGCATGCGGTCTCCTTCTCGGGGGTGTCTCGGGCGCTCTCCAGGATCGGCCCTCGTCCCGCATCGTGCCAGGTCCCAGGGTCCTCGGCTCGGTGCGGCGCACGGAGGCCATGACCGCGGTCGACGCCCTGCCGCCCCTCACTTCGCGTCCGCGTACGACCCCACGCTGGAGACGGTGAGCGGGAAGTCCACGGGGGCGGGGCCGAACAGCAGGCGGCCGGCGGCGCTCGCGGACTCCGTCACGACCGTCCGCACGGCCTCGGCCTCCGTGGCCGGGCCGTGCAGGACGACCTCGTCGTGGACGAAGAACACGAGTTCCGTGCGCATGCCCGCAGACCGCAGTCGACGGCGGATCTCGCCCATCCAGCACAGCGCCCACTCGGCCGCGGTGCCCTGCACCACGAAGTTCCGGGTGAAGCGGCCCTGGGAGCGCCGCCGTCGCCGGGCCGCGGACTCGGCGGCCTGGGTGTCGACGTCGGACACGGACTCCTGCCACTTCCGCCCCGGTGCGGGGGACCAGCGGCCGAGCCACGTGGACACCTGGCCGCCGCCCTCGCCGACGGAGGCCGCCCGCTCGAGCAGGCCGATCGCTCGGGGGTAGAGCCGGCGCAGGTGCGGCATGAGCGCCGCGGAGTCGCCCGTCGTCGAGCCGTACATCGCACCCAGCAGGGCGATCTTCGCGCGCCCGCGGTCGGCCAGCGCGGTGCCGGCCGCCCGGCCCTGCTCCGCCACCTCCCGGTACAGGTCGGGCGTGGTCCCGGCACGGGCCAGCGCCTCGTCGGCGGCCATCGCGGCGAGGATGCGCGGCTCCACCTGGGAGGCGTCGGCCACGGTCAGCGTCCACTCCTGGTCTGCGCGGACGGCGTCGCGCACCCCGGCCGGGACCTGCATGGCCCCGCCGCCGTGGGCGGCCCACCGCCCGGTCACCACGCCGCCGACCAGGTAGGCGGCGTGGAACCGGCCGTCGTCGCCGATCCACTGGTCCAGCCAGTGCCAGCCGTTGGCCGTCCACAGCCGGGCCAGGGCCTTGTACTCCAGCAGCGGCGCGAGCAGCGCGGCCCGCGCCTCGCGTTCCGCGCCGCCGGCGTCGATCCAGTGCTTCAGGTCCCACTGCCGCGTGGACTCCACGGCCACGCCCGCCGTCTGTAGCGCCCGCAGCAGGCTCGGCTGCGAGTCGGGGCTCAGCCCGGGGGAGCCCAGGACGTCGGCGATGCGTTCGGCCAGGGTCTGCAGGCGGGCGGGACGCTCGCCCGGTGCAGGCCGGGGGCCGAGCTGCTCGGCGAGGAGCGCCTCGTGCACGCCCCGGTCCCACGGCAGACCCGCCGCCCGGATCTCCGCGGCCACGAGTGCGCCCTGCGACTCCGCCGCCGCGAGCAGCCGCAGCCGGTGCGGGTGGGCCGAGCCCTCGACGGCCGCCCGCTGCGCGGCCAGCTCCGCCGCGAGCACGGTGACGTCCGGAGCGGGGCCGGCCTCGTCCGGCAGGTCGAAGAAGGACTCCTGACCGGCGGGCACCCGCGCCGGGCGCTCGGGCTCCGTCGGGTCGGCGACCTCGAGCTGCGCCACGGGCGTGTAACGCACCCCGCTGCCCGGCGCCGTCGCCGCGTGCCGCAGCATCCGCTGGACGAGGGCCAGGTCCCAGCACCGATCCACCCGCACCCCCGCCGCCAGCCAGGCGGCGTACTCCGTCCCGACGTCGGCGAGCACCCAGCGGACCGTGCTCGGGTCCACGCCCAGGCGGGCGGGCAGACCGGCCACGAGCCCGGCCACGGACCCGGCGGCGCAGGATCCCAGGGGAGAGGCGTCGTCCCCGTCCACGGCCCACCAGGCGCCGGGGCTGCCGACGGAGGCGGGGGCGGGGCCCAGGACGACGAACATGGCCCTCATTCTGCCCCGCCGCCTCCTCTGCGCGGGGCGAGGGGCTGTGCGACTTGCACGCTCGCTGAGCGGAGAACACACTGTGCGGACGCACCGGCGCGCAGCGGGGCCGTCGGGCGCGACCCAGAGAGGACCCACCATGACAGCGACCCGGTCCGGCGGCGCCGCGACGTCGCGCCTCAACGCCAAGGTGGTCGGCATCTCGGTCGCCGCCGCGCTCGGCGGCTTCCTGTTCGGCTTCGACACCTCCGTCATCAACGGCGCCGTGGACGCGCTCGCCGGGGAGTTCGGCCTCGGCGCCGGTCTCACGGGCTTCGCCGTCTCCTCGGCGCTGATCGGCTGCGCACTCGGCGCCTGGTTCGCCGGGCCGATCGCCAACCGCCGCGGCCGCGTGCCCGTGATGGTGATCGCCGCGATCCTGTTCCTGGTCTCCGCCATCGGCTCGGGCCTGGCGTTCGGCGTGGTCGACCTGATCGTCTGGCGCATGGTCGGCGGCCTGGGCGTGGGCGCCGCGTCCGTGATCGCCCCGGCGTACATCGCGGAGGTCAGCCCGGCCCATGTGCGCGGTCGCCTCGGCTCGCTCCAACAGCTGGCGATCGTCCTGGGCATCTTCGTCGCGCTCCTCACGGACGCGCTCTTCGCGACGATGGCCGGGGGAGCGGCGCAGCCGTTCTGGCTCGGCGTCGACGCCTGGCGCTGGATGTTCCTGGCCGAGGCCGTCCCGGCGGTGCTGTACGGCCTGTTCGCCCTGAAGCTGCCGGAGTCCCCGCGCTACCTGGTCGCCCGCGGCCGCACGGACGAGGCGGCCGAGGTCCTGCACGAGTTCACCGGTGTGGACCGGGTGAACCTGATGATCGAGGACATCCGGCGCTCGCTGGACTCGGAGCGCCGCGAGTCGCTGGCGGACCTGCGTGGACCGGCGGCGGGCCTGCAGCCGATCGTGTGGATCGGCATCCTGCTCTCCGTCTTCCAGCAGGCCGTGGGCATCAACGTGATCTTCTACTACTCCACCACCCTGTGGCGCTCGGTGGGCTTCGGGGAGTCGGACGCCCTCACGGTCACCGTGATCACCTCGGTCACGAACATCGCCGTCACCCTCATCGCGATCGCCCTGGTGGACCGCGTCGGCCGTCGCCCCATGCTGATCGCCGGCTCCGCCGGCATGACGGTCAGCCTCGGCCTGATGGCACTGGCCTTCTCCTTCGCGCAGACGGGCGGCGGCGAGTCCGTGTCCCTGCCGCAGCCGTGGTCCACCGTGGCGCTGGTGGCCGCGAACGCCTTCGTGGTGTTCTTCGGCGCCACCTGGGGTCCGCTGGTCTGGGTGCTGCTGGGCGAGATGTTCCCGAACCGCATCCGCGCCGGCGCGCTCGCCGTGGCCGCCGCCGCGCAGTGGGCGGCGAACTTCACCGTCTCCACCACGTTCCCGTGGTTGGCGGACATCGGCCTGACCCTCGCCTACGGCCTGTACGCGATCATGGCGGCGCTGTCCCTGGCCTTCGTGGCGGCCTTCGTCCCCGAGACCAAGGGCAAGACGCTCGAGGAGATGAGCGACGTCGTCGTGCGCTCCCCGGGGCAGCGGCGCGCGGTGCGCGCCGAGGCGGAGCGGGACCTGCGCGGCTGACACCGCCCGTCCCGACGACGGCCCCCTCCCTGAGCTGCGGACAGGGAGGGGCCGTGGTGTGTGCGGGGCGGGTCAGCCGGCGTCGGCGCCGGTGGCGACCTCCTCGTCGTCGCGGCGCTCCAGGCCCTCGTCCGCGGAGTCCTCGATGAGACGGTCTCCGGCGATCTTGTCGACGATCATCGCGATGGCGGCGTCGCCGGTCACGTTGGTGGCGGTGCCGAAGGAGTCGATGGCGATGTACGTGGCGACCATGAGCGCGACCTGCGGCTCGGTGAAGCCGAGCATCGAGGACAGCAGGCCCGAGGCCGCCACGATCGCGCCGCCGGGCACGCCGGGCGCCGCGACCATGGTGACGCCCAGCATGAAGATGAAGCCCACGAACACCGGGATGTCGATCGCCTGGCCCGAGAGGAACAGCACTGCGATGGAGAACGAGACGATCTTCACCGTGGAGCCGGCCAGGTGGATCGTCGCGCACAGCGGCACGACGAACGAGGCGATCGGCCGGCGCACGCCGAGCCGCAGGGTCTGGCGCAGGGTCACCGGGATGGTCGCCGCCGAGGACGAGGTGCCCAGGGCCGTCGCGTAGGCCGGCAGCATCGTCTTCAGGGCCGTGAACGGGTTGCGGCCCGCGATCGCGCCCGCGACGACGTACTGGACGAGCAGCAGCACCACGGTGAGGCCGAAGACCAGCAGGATCACACCGAGGAACGTGGTGATGACCTTGAAGACCTCACCGGCGGCGGTCATGTTCAGGAACACGCCGAAGATGTAGACGGGCAGCAGCGGCACGATCAGGCCCATGACGACCCGCTCGATGATGGATCGCAGCTGGTCGAAGCCCTCGTGCAGGGCACCGCGCGGCAGCGTCGTCAGGCCGATGCCGAGCACGAACGCGAGCAGCAGGGCCGTCATCACGCCGAAGGGCGGGTCCATCTGCACCTCGAACAGCGGGCCGAGCAGCGCGTCCTCGGGGTTGGCCATCGCCTCGAAGGACCCGGGGGTGAGGATCAGCGGGAAGACGAGCAGGCAGACCAGCAGGGCGCCGAAGCCGCCGAACAGGGTGGAGCCGTAGGCGATGCCACCGGTCAGGGCCAGGAGCTTCCCCGCGCCCCGGCCGATGTCGCCGATGGCGGGGGCGACGAGCGCCAGGATCAGCACCGGGACGACGAAGCCCAGGAAGTTCGAGAACAGCCCGTTGAAGGTGGCGAAGGCCTGCACGAGCCAGGTCGGCGCGACCAGGCCGACGAGGACGCCGGCCACGATCGCGAGGAGGATGCGGGGCAGCAGGCCGACGCGGCGGCGGGGCGCGGCGACGGCGCCCCCGGAGTCGGGGCCGGACGCGTCGAGGGCGTCGGAGTGGGAGCGAGACATGGCCGACACGCTAGCGCAGGCCGTCCTGCCCGTCGCCTGGTCGTCGGGCCGTCCGCGGCGGTGCCGGTGACCCCCGTCGTGGTGCAGAACACAGGGAGTGCCACCGTCTCGGGTAGCGTGCAAGAGCACGCCCGCCCCACCCGGACCGAAGGAGACGACGATGACGGTCCTGCCCCGCCCCGCAGACGCCCGGGCCGCCCAGGGGCGCGCTGCCGGCGTGGAGGCCGCATGAGCGAGTTCCTCGCCTCACGCTGGCCGGACATCCTCTTCCGGGCCTGGCAGCACGGGTGGCTCGTGCTGCAGGCGCTGGCCATCGCCACCGTGCTCGCCATCGCGCTGGCCGTGATCGCCACGCGGATCAAGGCCCTGACCCCGATCGCGAACGCCTTCACGGCCGTCGGGCTGACCCTGCCCTCCTTCGCGCTCATCGGCGTCCTGATCCCCCTGGTGGGCATCGGGACCGTCCCCGCCGTCGTGGTGGTGGTCTTCTACGCCCTGCTGCCCATCCTCCGCAACGCGCTCGTGGGTCTGCGCGGCGTGGACCCGGAGGTGCTGGAGGCCGCCCGGGGGATGGGCATGGGGCCCGTGGCGCTGTTCACCCGGGTGCGTCTCCCGCTGGCCTGGCCCGTGATCCTCACCGGCATCCGGGTCGCGGGCCAGCTCGGCATGGGCGTCGCCGCGGTCGCGGCCTACGTCCTGGGGCCCGGACTGGGCTCGTACATCTTCACGGGGCTGGTCTCCCTGGGCGGCGCCAACGCGTTGAACTACGCCCTCGTGGGCACCCTCGGCATCGTCGTCGTCGCCCTCGTCCTGGACGGGCTGCTCGTGCTGCTCGGCCGGCTCACCATCTCGAAGGGACTGCGCGCATGAGCACCGACCGTGACGCCGGGGCCGAGATCCGTCTCGAGTCCCTGACGAAGCTCTATCCGGGGCAGGACCGTCCCGCCGTGGACGCCCTGGACCTCATCATCCCCGCGGGGGAGACCGTGGTGTTCGTCGGCCCGTCCGGCTGTGGCAAGACCACCTCGCTGAAGATGATCAACCGCCTCATCGAGCCCACCTCCGGGCGGATCCTGATCGGTGGGGAGGACATCACACGCCGTGACCCCACCCGGCTGCGCCGTCAGATCGGCTACGTCGTGCAGGGCGGCGGCATGATGCCCCACCTGTCCGTCGCCGAGAACGTCGGCCTGGTGCCGCGCCTGCTCAAGTGGGACCGCCGGCGCATCGCCGACCGTGTGGACGAGCTGCTCGACCTCGTCGGCCTGGACCCGGCGATCTATCGAGACCGTTTCCCGCGCGAGCTGTCCGGCGGACAGCAGCAGCGCGTCGGCGTGGCCCGGGGCCTCGCGGCGGATCCTCCCGTGCTGCTCATGGACGAGCCCTTCGGCGCCGTGGACCCCCTCACCCGCCAGCGCCTGCAGCAGGAGATGCTCGACATCCAGGCCAGGGTGGGCAAGACCATCGTGATGGTCACCCACGACGTGGATGAGGCCGTGCTCCTGGGCGACCGGATCCTGGTGCTCGAACCCGGCGCGCACGTGGCCCAGTACGCCACCCCCGAAGAGGTCCTGGCGCGGCCGGCCACCGAGTTCGTGGCCGACTTCGTGGGGTCGGGGGCGGGGCTCAAGCGGCTGGGGCTGCGGTCGGTCGACTCGCTGCCGCTGCGCCCGATCGCACAGCACCCGACGGGCACGCTGCCGGGCGGGCCCGTGCTCGACGCGGCCACCCCGATCAGCGAGGCCCTCGCCGTGCTGGTCACGGCCCCGGCGGAGGAGATCGCCGTGGTCCGTGATGGCACGGTCATCGGTCTGCTCGACTATCCGACACTGCGCGCGCACGCCCGCGCCGGCGACGAGCAGGCTCGGCCGTGATCGCCCGGCTGCGTGCGGCCTCCGCCGAGGACCGCCTGCTCCTGATCGGCCTGCCGCTGCTGGTGGCCGCCCTGCTGATCGGGTGGACCGTCTGGGTGCGCGGAGCCGCCCTCGACGACGTCGAGGCCCGGCTGCTGACCTGGCCCACCGTCCTGCGCCTCACCGCCGAGCACCTGGCCCTCGTCGGCGTGTCCACCGTTCTGGTCGTGGCGACGGCCGTCCCGCTCGGCGTGCTGCTGAGCCGCCCCGCCGCCCGGCGGTTCACCCCCGTCGCCATGGGGCTGGCCAACGCCGGCCAGGCCGCTCCCGTGATCGGTGTGATCGTCCTGCTCGCCATGGCGTGGGGGTTCGGCTTCCGGGTCGCCGTCCTGGCCCTGTCCCTCTACGCGTTCCTGCCCGTGCTGGCCAACACGCTGGCCGGGCTGCGGGGTGTCGACCCCACCGTCGTCGAGGCGGCCCGCGGCATGGGCATGTCGCCGCTGCAGACCCTGCTCCGGGTGGAGCTGCCCTTGGCCCTGCCCGTGATCATGGCGGGTCTGCGGACCGCCCTGGTGCTGCTGGTGGGCACCGGGGCGTTCGCGACGTTCATCGACGCCGGCGGCCTCGGCCTGCTCATCCAGACCGGGATCGTCCTGTTCCGCTTCCCGCTGCTCGTCTCGGGGGCGATCCTCGTGGCCGCCCTCGCCCTGATGATCGAGTGGATCGGCCGCCTCGTCGAGACGCTGGCCACGCCGAGGGGGCTCGCATGACCACCCCGCGCGCGACCCTCCCGTCCCGCCGCCGCGGCCTGACCCCCGCTCGTGCCGCGCTCGCCGCGCTCGGCCTGGCGGCCTCCCTGGTCCTGTCCGGGTGCGGGCTGAGCACCGCCGGCGGCTACCTGCCCTCGGGCACGCCCGCCGGCGACGTCGCCGGGATCGACCTCGAGGGCGCCCACGTGGCGGTGGGCTCCAAGAACTTCAACGAGGGCGTCGTGCTCGGCAAGATCACCGCGATCCTGCTGCGCTCCGCGGGGGCCGACGTCGAGGATCTGACCAACATGCCGGGTTCGCTCAGTGCGCGCCAGGCCCAGGTCGCAGGCGTCGTGGACGTCGAGTGGGACTACACGGGGACGGCCTGGATCACGTACCTGGGCCACACCGATCCGATCCCGGACGCCCAGGCGCAGTGGGCCGCGGTCCGGGACGAGGACGCGCAGCAGGGCCTGGTGTGGCTGCCGCCGGCCGAACTCGACAACACCTACACCTTCTCCGTGCGCCAGGACCGGGCGGAGGAGCTCGGCCTGGAGACCCTCGCGGACATCAAGGACCTCCCCACGGAGGAGCAGTCCTTCTGCGTGAGCGCCGAGTTCGCCGCCCGCAACGACGGGTTCCTGCCCATGCTCGAGGCCTACGGGATCGAACGGCCCACCGGATCCCGGCTGCGCCAGATGGACATCGGGGCGGTGTTCGCCGCGGTGGCGGACGGGTCGTGCACCTTCGGGGAGGCGTACTCCACGGACGGGCGGATCGCCGCGCTGGACCTGACGACCCTGCAGGACCCGCTGAGCTTCTTCCCGAAGTACAACGCGGCCCCCATCGTGCGCGAGGAGGTCCTGGCCCAGCACCCCGAGATCGCCGACCTGCTGGCGCCCGTGACCGCGCGCCTGGACAACGCGACGGCCGCGCGCCTGAACGCCCGGGTGGACGTCGACGGCGAGGAGCCCACCCAGGTCGCGTGGGACTGGCTCCGCGAGGAGGGCCTGATCACAGACTGACGGCCCGCCGACGCCGCCGGCACGGCGGATCAGGCAGCCGTCAGCGTGCGCGAGTAGACCGTCCGGCCGGCGGCGTTGATCAGACGCACCCGGAACTCGCGGCCGTCCTCGGGGATCTCGACGTGGCCGAAGTACTGGTGCTCGCCGGAGCGCGGCGAGCCCATGACCGGCCCGTGCGCCTCGAAGTCCAGGCGCGGGCCGAAGGTGCCGTCCAGCGTGTTCGGGCCGAACGATCCGGCGTTGATGGGGCCGGCCACGAACTCCCAGAACGGCTCGAAGTCGGTGAACGCCGCGCGGTCGGGGGAGTAGTGGTGCGCCGCGCAGTAGTGGACGTCGCCGGTGAGGAACACGACGTTCTTCACGCCGTGGTCCTTGATCGCCTTCAGGAGGCGGGCGATCTCCAGCTCGCGGCCCAGCGGGGCGCCGTCGTCGCCGTTGGACAGGGACTCCTGCCCCGTGCCGTCGGGGACGATCAGGCCCAGAGGCAGGTCGTTGGCGATGACCTTCCACGTGGCGGTCGACGCGCGCAGCCCACGGATGAGCCACTGCAGCTGCTCGTCGCCCAGGATCGGGGTCTCGTGGGTCTCGAGCCCCGGGGTGTTCTCGCCCTTGTGGGTGCGCATGTCCAGGGCGAACACGTCGAGGGTCGCGCCGCGGGGGATCCTGCGGTAGATGCGGGCGGGCTCGAAGCCCGAGCCGCGGCGCAGGGCTGTGGAGTCGGCGATCGGCATGTACTCCTGCCACGCGCGGCGGGCGCGGGCGGCCAGCGTGTCCACGTCACGGACCTGGGTGTAGCGCGGGTCTTCGAGGACCTCACCCGGCCACCAGTTGTTGGTCGTCTCGTGGTCGTCCCACTGGGCGATGACGGGGACGTCCGCGTACAGGGCGCGGAGGTTGTCGTCCATCATGTTGTAGCGGTGGCGGCCGCGGAACTCGTTCAGCGTCTCGGCGACCTTGGACGTCTCCTCCGTGACGAGGTTGCGCCAGGTGGGCTCGCCGGCCACCTCGAGGGTCTCCGGGATGGGGTTGTCCGCGTAGATCGTGTCGCCGGAGTGCAGGAAGAAGTCGGGCATCGTGGCGTGCATCGCCGCGTAGCCGCGCATGCCGCCGATCTCCGGGTTGATGCCGTAGCCCTGCCCCGCGGTGTCCGCGGTCCACACGAAGGACTGGGCGGCGGAGGTCTTCCGGCCGAACCGCGCGCCGGGCGCCGTCGTGAAGCGGGCCACGGCCGACTCGCCCAGGCGGCCGGCCTCGTCCTCGAACGCGTACGTCACCTCGAAGCGGGTGTCGGAGGGCAGCGTGTCCGCGAGGATCTTCGCGGTGTGGTCGGTGGCCCCGTCGACCCAGCCGGAGCGCAGGGTCAGCCCGCGGGCGAAGCGGCCGCGCAGCACCTTCCCGTCCTCGTCGACCGCGCGCAGCGTGGCGTGCAGGCGCGAACGGCCGGACGAGCGCGCCCACAGCACGGCCGAGTTCGAGGTGACGTCGCCGGTGGCGACGCCGGACGGCAGCGTCAGACGGGACGCGACCAGGCCACCGGGGGTGTGGCGGGCCGGACGGGCGGCGGCGGGGCCGGCGAGGGCGGCGGGGGCGAGTACGGCGGCGGACGCCGCGGCGAGCACCGAACGGCGGGAGGCGGAGTGGGACAGGGGTGCGGTGGTCTGCTTCACGGGGCCAGGGTGGGGCACGCAGGCGAGGGACATGTGGCCTCGGGCTGACCCCCGGGTGAACGTCCGACGCCGGCCCCCGGCGGCATCGGGGTCGACCGGCCCGGGGCCGCTCAGCGCAGGGCGGTGACCGTCCGGACGGCGTCGACGATCGCGTCCGCCGCGGCGTCGAGCAGCGGGGCGTCGGCGTCCGGGCCGAACGTGCAGCGCAGGGCCGTGCGGGCCTCGTCCTCGCTGAGGCCCAGCGCGAGCAGGGCCGGGGACGGCTCGGCGTCGTGGGCCGAGCACGCGGACCCCGCCGAGGCCAGCACGCCCCGGCGGGCCGCCTCCTCCAGCACCGACTCGCCGTTCACGCCGGGCAGCACGAACGAGGCGTGACGCGGCAGCCGCCGCGCGGGATGGCCGGTCAGCCGCGCGTCGGGCACGAGCGCCCGGACGCCGTCGAGCACGCGCGCCGCGAACCGGTCCCGCAGCCCGGACCACGCGTCCGCGGCCGCGGTGCGCTCCGCCTCGGCCTCCTCGAAGGCCGCCGCGAACCCGGCGGCACCGGCCACGTTCTGCGTCCCGGACCGCCGGCCCCGCTCCTGGCCGCCACCGGGCACGAGCGGTTCCAGGGCGTGACCCGGGCGCACCCACAGCGCGCCGACCCCCTTGGGCCCGCCGACCTTGTGCCCGGACAGCGCCACGAGATCCGCCCCGAGGGCGCGCACGTCCACCGGGATCTGCCCCGCGGCCTGCACCGCGTCCACGTGCAGCGGCACGCCCGCCTCCCGGGCGACGGCGGCCAGCTCGGCCACCGGCTGCACCGTGCCCACCTCGTTGTGGGCCAGGTGCACGCTGACCAGCGCGGTGTCCGGGCGCAGGCGGGCGGCGAGGTCGTCCGCCGAGGTCAAACCGTCACGGTCCAGCGCGAGGTGCTCGACCTCGACGCCGTGCAGCCGGGCCAGCTGGTCACAGGACTGCCGCACCGCGCTGTGCTCGATCCCCGTGGTCAGCACGTGGCCCGCCGGGCGTCCGGCGAGGATCCGGGCGCGCACCGTGCCGAGCACGGCGAGCGCGTCGGCCTCCGTGCCGCCCGAGGTGAACACGACCTGCCCGGCCCGGGCGCCGATCGCGCGGGCCACCCGCGCGCGGGCGTCCTCGAGCAGGGCCGCCGCCGCCCGGCCGGCCTCGTGCGCCGAGGACGGGTTGCCGTAGACGCCGGTGAGGGCGGGCCACATCGCCTCCAGCGCGCTGCGCCGGACGGGCGCGGTGGCCGCGTGGTCCAGGTCGAGGGTGGTGCTCATCGGCGCGGCGAGCCCTCCTCGACCACGGCGTCCAGGCCCAGGTCCAGGGACTGGACGGTATGGGTCAGTGCTCCCACCGAGATCACGTCCACGCCCGTGGCCGCGATCGCCCCGATCGTCTCGAGGCTCACCCCGCCGGAGGCCTCGACGACGGCGCGGCCCGCCACGAGCTCGACGCCGGCCCGCAGCTCGGCCGGCGAGAAGTTGTCCAGCATGATCGTGTCGACCCCGGCGGCGAGCACCGCCGGGATCTGCTCGAGCCGGTCGACCTCCACCTCCACGTGGGTGGTGTGCGGCAGGCGGGCCATCCCGGCGCGCAGGGCCGCGGTGAGGGCCTCGCCCGGGTCGCCGGCACCGCCGAACCCCAGCGCGGCCAGGTGGTTGTCCTTGAGCATCACGGCATCCGAGAGGCTGAAGCGGTGGTTGTGCCCGCCTCCGTCCCGCACCGCCTGCCGTTCGAGCACGCGCAGACCCGGGGTGGTCTTGCGGGTGTCCACCACCCGCGCGTGCCCGCCGCCGGCGCGCGCGGCGGCCACGTGGGCGGCCGTCGTCGTGGCGATCCCGGACTGCCGTTGGACGAGGTTCAGCGCCACGCGCTCGGCGCGCAGCACCGAGCGGGCGGGGCCCGCGACCTCGGCGACGACGGCGCCGGGGGACAGGTCGGCGCCGTCGGTCAGGTGCAGGGTGACGGACACGGCCGGGTCGACGAGCCGGAAGGCGGCCTCGAGGGCGTTCGTGCCGGAGAGCACCCCGGGCTCGCGGGCCACCACGCGCGCGGTGATCCGGGCCTGCTCCGGGACGAAGGCCTCCGAGGAGACATCACCCCAGGGCGCGTCCTCGGCGAGCGCGGCGGCCACGATCCGCTCCACGTCCGGCTGCGGGGCCGGCGTCGCCGGGGCGCGGTCGGCCGGGGTCACGTCCCGGCCCCGGCGGACTGCGCGGCCGACTGCTTCGGCGCGACGGCCAGCATCCGCTCGAGCGCGGTGCGGGCCGGGTCGGCGACGGACGCGGGCACGGTGATCCGGTTGACCACGCGGCCGGCCACGAGCTCCTCGAGCACCCACGCGAGGTAGCCGGGGTGGATGCGGTACATGGTGGAGCACGGGCAGATCACGGGGTCGAGGCAGAAGATCGTGTGCTCGGGGTGCTGGGCGGCCAGGCGCTGCACGAGGTTGATCTCGGTGCCGATCGCGAAGGTCGAGCCGGCCGGCGCCGCCTGGATCGCCTTGACGATGAAGTCGGTGGACCCGGAGGAGTCCGCGGCCTCCACCACGGGCAGGGGGCACTCGGGGTGCACGATCACCTGGACGTCCGGGTGCTCGGCGCGGGCCTGCTCGATCTGCGCCACGGTGAAGCGGCGGTGCACCGAGCAGAAGCCGTGCCACAGCAGGACCTTCGCGTCCCGCAGGGCGTCCTCGGAGTTCCCGCCCAGCGGCAGGCGGGGGTTCCACGTCGGCATCTGCTCGAGTGGGATCCCCCTGGCGCGGCCCGTGTTCCGGCCCAGGTGCTGGTCCGGGAAGAACAGGACGCGTTGGGCACGCTCGAACGCCCAGTCCAGCACGGCCGAGGCGTTGGAGGACGTGCACACGATGCCGCCGCGCTCGCCGACGAAGCCCTTGAGGGCCGCGGAGGAGTTCATGTAGGTCACGGGCAGCAGGGGCACGCGCCCGTCGTCGTCCGGCTCGGTGCCGTAGACCGCCTCGAGCTGCTCCCACGCGTCCTCGACCGAGTCCAGGTCGGCCATGTCCGCCATGGAGCAGCCGGCGGCGAGGTTGGGCAGGATGACGGCCTGGTCCGGGGTGGAGAGAAGGTCCGCGGTCTCCGCCATGAAGTGCACGCCGCAGAACACGATCGCCTCCGCCTCGGGCCGGCCCTGGGAGGCCCGCGCGAGCTGGAAGGAGTCGCCCACGAAGTCGCCGTGCTGGACGACCTCGTCGCGCTGGTAGAAGTGGCCCAGCACGACGACGCGTTCGCCGAGCGTCTGCCGCGCCGCGCTGATCCGGGCGTGGAGCTCCTCGTCGGAGGCCCGCTGGTACTCCTCGGGGATGCGGCCCTGCACGGGGGCGTCGGCCGGGACGGCGTCGTCCTGCGATGCGCCGGGGCCGTAGGCGGGCAGGCCGGCGTCGAACGCCCAGGGGCCGCGGGTCAGGTCGGGGGAGCACGAGGAGCCGCGCGCGGCGTCCTTGTCGATCAGGGTCAGGGTGCGGGCCACCGAGGCGGTGGTCCCGGTCGGGGTGGTCATGGGTGACTCCTGGGTCGGGGCTGGTGGGTCAGCGGCGGGCGTCCGGCCCGGCGGGATCGGGGTCGGTCCCGGGCCCGGCGGGCCGGTAGCGGTAGAGCTTGGGCGGGCGGTGCGGGGTGCCGCCGCGGACCTCGCCGGTCTCCTCGAGGGCCCCGGCGGCGAGGGTGGCGCGGCGGAAGTTGGCGGCGTCGAGGCCGCGGCCGAGGACGGCCTCGTGCACGGCGCGCAGCTCGGCAAGGGTGAAGGAGGGCCCCAGCAGCGCGTGCCCGACGCCGGCTCGCGGCAGGTCCGCGCGCAGACGCGCCACGGCCGCCGCCAGGATCTGGGCGTGGTCGAACGCCAGCGCGGGCGGCGCGTCGGCCCGGTGCCAGCGCACATGGACCCCGATGGGCAGCCCGGCCACGTCCGGGTCCGGGCGGGACGCCGGGGCGGCGCCGTCGTCGTCCAGGACGGGGCTGAGCGCCCAGTGGGCCACCGTGAGGACGCGTCCGGTGGGGGAACGGTCCACGGCGCCGAACGCCGCCAGCTGCTCGAGGCGACGGACGGGACCGGGCACGCACTCGGCGGCCACGCGTGCGGCGACGTCGGCCAGCTCCTCGTCCGCGCCGAGCCACGCGCCCGGCAGCGCCCACCGGTCCAGGAACGGCTCGCGCATCCGCGGGACGAGGGCGACGCAGAGGCGGGGCACGCCGTGCGGGTCCGGGCGCACGCCGAAGACGGCCGTGGACACGGCGACGCTGACGCGGGCCTCAGCGACGGGCATGGGACCTCCCGGAGTGGACTGGCGGGGCTGTTCTGGTCAGTATGACACTGTTCCCGCCCATCTCAGAGGGTCAAGATGACTGGAAGTCGGGGGAGGCGCCGGTCCGGTCCCGCGCTAGCCTGAGTCGGGTGAACACGACCGCCGCCTCCGCCCTGTCCGACGCACCCCTGGCCTCCACCCGTATCGGGGAGGGCTCGCGCCGCGTCGCGTTCCTGCATGGCCTCATGGGCCGCGGCCGGAACTTCACCGGCCCGGCCAAGGAGCTGGGGGACGACTTCACGGTGGAGCTGATCGATCTGCCGGACCACGGCGCCTCGCCCTGGACGGACCGGGTGGACTACCGCGAGATCGCGGACCGGGTGGCTGCCCACCTGCGGGGCGGTCTCGCCGCCGACAGGCCGGTCCACCTGCTGGGCCACTCGATGGGCGGCAAGGTCGCGATGGTGCTCGCCCTGCGGCACCCGGAGCTCGTGGACCGGCTGATCGTGGAGGACATCTCCCCGCGGCTCTCACCGCAGGCCACGGACGAGTTCGTGCACCTGCTGGGCACCATGCTGCGCATGGACCTGGACGCGTACGACTCGCGGGCCGAGGCCGACGCGGCCATGGCCGAGCACGTCCACGACGCGCGGGTGCGCGGCTTCCTGCTGCAGAACCTGCGGCGCGCGGCCGGCCACTTCGCGTGGCAGCCCAACGTGGCCATGCTCTTCGAGCACCTGCGGGAGATCGGCTCGTTCCCGGACCCGGTGGTCCCCGAGGACCCGGCGCGCGTGTTCGACCATCCGGTCCTGTGGCTGGCCGGCGCCGAGTCGGACTACGTCCAGGACGAGGACGTGCCGCGGATGAAGGAGCTGTTCCCGCGCGTCGTGCGCGTGACCGTCCGTGACGCCGGCCACTGGCTGCACGCCGACCAGCCCGAGGCCTTCGTCTCCGCGGTGCGCACCTTCCTCACCGCCGACTGACGGGGCCCGTCGGGAGACGGAGACAGCGCCGAGGCCCGCAGACGCGCCGCTACGTTCCGTGCGTAGCGGCGCGTCTGCGGGCCTCGGCGTCGGGCGCGGGTGGGAGTAGACCCGTCAGCCGCCGCATCAGTGGGCGGGCGCGGCCTTCTTCCCGCGCAGGCGTCCGACGAGCAGGACCACCCCGAGCGCGACCGAGCCCCAGAGCAGGCCCCACACAGCCGACGTCGCAGTCTCCGTGAGCCAGCCGAGGAACGCGCCGGCGGCGTGTGTGACGGGCTCGACGATCCCGTGCTGCACGGCGTAGGGCCACGGCACGCCCAGTGCGTCCAGCTCCACGAGGGCGATGTGGCCGCCCACCCAGAGCATCGCCACGGTGCCGATGACGGTCACCACGCGCAGCACGTGCGGCATGGCCTTGACCAGCCCGGCGCCGAACGAGCGGCCGCCGGAGGTCGAGGCGTTCTGGTGCAGGTGCAGGCCGACGTCGTCCATCTTCACGATCAGCCCCACGGCCCCATACACGCCCACGGTGATGAGGACGGCCACCACCGCCAGGACCGCCGCCTGCATCCAGAAGCCCAGGTCGGCCACCTCGTTCATGGAGATGACCATGATCTCCAGGGACAGGATGAAGTCCGTGGTGATGGCCCCGCGCACCACGGTGTCCTCGGCCTCCGGACCCCGCTCGACGGCGGGCTCCTCGTCGTCGGCATGCCCGTGGCCGGTGAGCTTGCCCCACACCTTGTGCGCGCCCTCATAGGACAGGTAGGTGCCGCCGGCCAGCAGCAGCCACGGCAGGATCCAGGGGGCGAGCCAGTCGAGCAGCAGCAGGGCGGGCAGGATGAACACGAGCTTGTTGCGCAGGGAGCCCTTGGTGATCCGCCAGATCATCGGCAGCTCGCGGGCCGCGGCTGCGCCGGCCATGTACTGCGGGGTCACCGCGGCGTCGTCGACCACCACACCCGCCGCCTTGGCCGCGGCGCGTCCCGCTCCGGCGGCCACGTCGTCCACGCTCGCGGCGGCGAGGCGGGCGAGGGCGGCGACGTCGTCGAGCAGGGCTACGAGTCCGACCATGGTTCCTCCTGGGGTGGGGCCGACGGGCGCGCCGGTGCGCGGGCAGGGCGCAGGTCGAGCATAGCGGCGGGGACGGACACGCACCGGCCCGGTCCCGTGGGGGACCGG
>NZ_LOSQ01000004.1:0-146228 GCF_001595485.1 Micrococcus sp. CH7 | reverse complement strand
GAGGCGGGCGAGGGCGGCGACGTCGTCGAGCAGGGCTACGAGTCCGACCATGGTTCCTCCTGGGGTGGGGCCGACGGGCGCGCCGGTGCGTGCGCGGCCGACGAGGCCGCCGGTGGGCTCAGGCGTCGTTCTCGGTGGTCTCCACGGGACGGGAGCCCAGGCGGCCGTCGATGCGGAGCAGGCCCGAGCCGTCATCGCCGACGAGCTCGAGCTGGCCCACGATCTCGGAGACGGTGGCCTCCTCCTCGATCTGCTCGTCCAGGAACCAGTTCAGCAGCGGGCGCGAGTTGAGGTCGCCCGCGGACTCGGTGGCCCGGTACAGCTCGCGGATCGCCTCGGAGACCTTCTGCTCGTGCGCGAGCGCGGCCCGGAAGATCTCCAGGGCCGACAGGCCGGCCTGCACGGGCGGGGCCGGGATGGCGCCGATCGTCGGGAAGCTGTCCCGGTCGGCGACGTGGTCGATGAACTTGTTCGCGTGGACGATCTCCTCGTCCGCCTGGTGCCGCAGCCACGCGGCCATCCCGGACAGGTCCAGGTCGTCGGCGGCGATCGCGAGCTGGCGGTAGACCATGGACGCCTCGAACTCGAGGGTGATCTGGTCGTTGAACTTCTGCAGCAGGTCATCGGTGAGCTTCATGCCTCGAACTCTAGGCAGGCGGCCGGGGCGCGGTGAAGGCGCGCCCGCCCCTCATCGAGGAGCGACGACGGCGGGCGGCCGGTTCCGCCGGATTCGGCGCCCCGCGGTGCCAGCCCTAGGCTGGGCGCCGTGTCCGAGACCCGCCGCGCCCGCCCGGGCGTCGACCCCGTGTCGACGCCGCCCTCCGACGTGCCGCGGGGCCCGGGGGGCCGGGACGCGCTCGTGCGCCGCCGCGTGTTCCGGACGCCCCTGCTGCGCCGCGTGGTCTACGCGGTGGTCTTCGAGCTGCTCGCCATCCTCTTCACCACCGTGATCCTGGCGGCGCTCGGCAACGGCGGCGGGCCCTCGCTCGCCGTGGCGGTCGTGTCCTCGACCGTGGCCCTGCTGTGGAACATCGTGTTCAACTCGGTGTTCGAGACCCTCGAACGCCGCCTCGGGATCACGGGCCGGCCCTGGTGGGTGCGCGTGGCCCACGCCGTCGGCTTCGAGGGCGGGCTGATCGTGTTCCTCGTGCCCGCGGTGGCGCTGATCCTCGGCATCGGGCTGGGGGAGGCGTTCCTCATCGAGGCCGGCCTGCTCGTGTTCTTCCTCGTCTACGCCGCGGTGTACGCCTATGCGTTCGACTCGGTGTTCGGCCTGCCGGACTCGGCCGCCCGCGCCGAGGCCTGACCCGCCGCTCGGAGCAGGCGCGGCTCAGCGGGACGCCGGCAGCCCCAGGAACGCGCGGATCGCGGGCATCTCGCGGCGCACCTGGTCCAGGCCGAGCTCGTGGGCGGCGGCCAGCTTGGCCACGGACCGCTCGCCGTTGGCGATGGGCATGGTCTCGGGCACGAACAGATAGGCCCGTCCCTGCCGCTCCATCTCGAACAGGCGCTCGCGGGTGGCGTTGTACCGGCGCCAGCGCGTGAGCAGCGCGTCCGCGACGGCGGGGTAGCGCCGGAAGGTGCGCTGATAGAACGAGGGGAACCGCTCGGGCCGCTTCACGTACCCGCGCTCCCGGGTCAGGACCACGAGGACCTTCTCGAACCCCGCGTCCTCCGCCGCGGTCAGCGGGATCCCGCCGTCCACGCCGAGGGCGCCGTCCACGAACACGGTGCCCTCGGCGTGCACGGGGGGCATGAGGACCGGCATCGTGGACGACGCGCGGACGCGGACCATCAGGTCGGTCAGGGTGGTCATGTCGGAGCGGTCCCACCAGCGGGTCTCGCCGCTCGCGGCGTCGAACCCGCCCAGCACGAGCCGGGCGGGGTTCGCGCGGAACGTGGCGAAGTCGTAGGGCAGGTCCGCCTCGGGCAGGCCGGCGTGCTCGTAGATGTACTCGGCGTTGAACAGGCCCTTGCCGCGCACGAAGCTCAGCCAGTTGCCGAACCGAGGATCGTCGGCGAAGTCCACGAACGAGCGCCGCGCACGGGCCGGGTCGCGGGACAGGTAGTTCACGGCGTTGGACGAGCCCGCCGAGATGCCGGCCACGAAGTCCACGTGGATCCGCTCGCGCAGCAGTTCCGCCACCACGGCCGAGGTGAGCGCGGCGCGCATGCCCCCGCCCTCGAACAGCAGGGCCGTGTCGGTGACGTTGGACGTCATGGGCTCGGTCATGGTCGGTCCCTCCGTGTTCGCCGTCCGCCGAGCCGGGCGGGGAGTGCTCCCGTCCGGCCGCGCCCATCCTAGGCTGTCCCCATGGCGACGACCCACATGAAGAGCACCCCCGTCCACACCGTCGGTGAGCTGCCCCAGGTGGGTTCCCCCGCCCCCGACTTCACCCTCACCGGGGCGGACCTGT
The DNA here is from genome assembly GCF_001595485.1 of Micrococcus sp. CH7. Lineage (NCBI taxonomy): Bacteria > Bacillati > Actinomycetota > Actinomycetes > Micrococcales > Micrococcaceae > Micrococcus > Micrococcus sp. CH7. The sequence goes on along the minus strand of NZ_LOSQ01000004.1, from coordinate 143,811 downwards.
CCCCGGTGACCCTGCGGGAGCTGCGCGGCCGCCGCGTGATCCTGAACATCTTCCCGTCCCTGGACACCGGCGTGTGCGCCGCCTCCGTCCGCGAGTTCGACTCCCGCGTCGCGGACCTCGGGGACACCACCGTCGTGGCCGTGTCCGCGGACCTGCCGTTCGCCGCCGCGCGCTTCTGCTCGGTCGAGGGCATCGACCACGTCCGCAGCGGCTCTGTGTTCCGCTCGTCGTTCGGCGGCGACTACGGCGTGCGCATGACCGACGGTCCGCTCGAGGGCCTGCTGGCCCGCGCCGTCGTCGTGGTCGATGCCGACGGCGTGGTCCGTCATGCCCAGCTCGTCCCCGAGATCTCCGAGGAGCCGGACTACGAGGCCGCCCTGGCGGCCGCCCGGGGCTGAGCGTGACGCCGCCGGGCTGGCCGCCGCGCGCACGACGCTCGCCCCTGGCGTTCGTCATCGCGCTGTTCGGCGTGCTCGGGGCGCTGGTCCTGGCGGGGGGCCTCACCGCGCTCCTCGCCGGCCGGATGGTCGACGTCGCCGCGGACTCCGCCCCGACCGTGCCCGCCGCCGAGGCCCCGGCACGGGAGGCGGGCGAGCTCGCGGCGGGCCTGACCCACGTCCACGACGGCGTGACGGTGGACTGGTCCGCATCGGCCCACGACGGCTCGTCCCTGGACCCGGGCCAGCCGGTCGCGGACGCCCCGGGCATCCTCCTCGTGGAGACCGCCCTCGGCGCCCGCACCGGCACGGGGACCGGCATGGTGCTCTCCCCGGACGGGCTGGCGGTGACCAACTACCACGTGGTCGAGGACTCCTCGGAGGTGCACGTGGTGGTCGCGGACACCGGCGCGCGGCACACGGCCACGGTGCTCGGGCGCGATGCCGAGCACGACATCGCGGTGCTCGACGTCGAGGGCGTCTCAGACCTGCCGGTGGCCAGCGTCTCGCTGGACCCGGTGCGGCGCGGGGACCAGGTGGCCGCCGTCGGCAACGGCGGAGGCCAGGGTTATCTGACGGCCGTGCGCGGCACCGTGCTCGGCACGGACCGCTCGATCATGGCCGCGGCCGAGGGCACCGATCAGTACGCGCGCCTGTCCGGCCTGATCCAGACGGACGCGGACGTCGTGCCCGGCTACTCCGGCGGCCCGGTGGTGGACGACGCCGGCCAGGTGGTCGGCGTGACCGTGGCAGCCAGCGACGGGACCACCGCAGACGAGGTGGACGGCTTCGCGATCCCGCTGGAGGTGGCCTTCGACGTGGCGGACCAGGTCCTCTCGGGCGAGGAGACGGACACCGTGAGCATCGGTGCGGACGGCGCCCTGGGCATCATGGTCGGCGCGGATCCCGACGTCGGCGTCGTGGTCATGCAGGTGGACGCGGGCTCCGCCGCCGAGCAGATCGGCCTGGTCGAGGGCGATGTCATCCTCGAGATCGAGGGGCGGACCGTCGGCGACGACGCCTCCCGGATGTCCCGCCTGGTCAACGACCACAACGTGGGGGACCGGATCACCGTCCAGTGGCGCACCGCCGACGGCGAGGTGCGCGAGGCCGAGGCGGTCCTGCAGCCGGCCCTCGTGAACTGACCGGCCCCCCGGCGCTCAGGAGAGCAGGTCCAGTGAGAGGGCCATCGCGGCCACGCCCAGCAGCACGCCGCCCAGCGCCGCGGCGCGGCCCCCGGCCGCCCGGGCGGCGGGCAGCAGCGCGTCGAGGCTCACGGTCACCATCACGCCCGCCACGGCCGCGAAGACGGCGGCCAGGAGCGCGGGTGTGAGGAACGGGGCCAGCAGCAGCCAGCCGATCAGCGCGCCCAGCGGCTCCGCGATCCCCGTGAACGCGGCCCACGCGAAGGCCTTGCGCCGCGATCCGGTGGCCTGCCGCACGGGCACGGCTACGGCCACGCCCTCGGGAACGTTGTGCACGGCCATCGCGACGGCCAGCGCGAGGCCCACCGACGGATCCTGCAGGGTGCCGGCGAAGGTGACGAAGCCCTCCGGCAGATTGTGCAGGCCGATCGCCAGGGCCGTCACCGTGCCCAGGCGCAGCATCCGCCGCCGGTCCAGGCCGGCCGGGTCGTCGACGTCGCCCGGCATCTCCGAGACGGGGTCGGGGACGGCGCGCTCGAGCAGCACGTAGGAGCCTGCGCCGAGGGTCAGGGCGGCCACCGCGACGGCGGTCGCCGCGGGGCCGACCGCCCCGCCCAGCCCCTCGACGGCGGCCGGCAGCATCTCCAGGAAGGAGACCGCGAGCATGACGCCCGCGGCGAGGCCGAGGGCGGCCCCCAGCCCGCGGCCCGAGGGCGCGCGTCCGACGATCGCCAGGACGCCGCCCAGCACCGTGGCCAGCCCGGCGAACGTCGTGAGAGCGAGCGCGGTCCAGAACGGGTCCACGGGGGAGGGCCTCCTGACGGGCGGCGGGCGGGGTGCGACCATCCTAGGGACTACAGGAGGAGACCATGACCGAAACCGCCACCGGCCCCGGATTCGCCCTGCCCCGGGGCGTCGAGCCGGGCCGCGCCGTCGTCGTGGGCGCCGGACCCAACGGCCTGACCGCCGCCGCCCTGCTGGCCCGCGAGGGCTGGGAGGTGGACGTGTTCGAGCGGGCCCCGGTGCCCGGCGGCGCGTGCGCGTCCGCGCCGGTGCTGGGGGAGGGGACCGTGGTGGACCTCGGGGCGGCGGGCCATCCGTTCGGCGTCGCCAGCCCCGTGTTCCGGGAGCTGGGGCTGACGGACCACGGGCTCGCCTGGCTGCACCCGGCCGTGCCGATGGGACATCCGCTGCCGGACGGGCCGGCCGCCCTCCTGCACCGGGACCTCGAGGCCACCGCCGTGGGTCTCGGCGTCGACGCGCGGGCCTGGCGGGCCGTGCACGGGGCCCTGGTCGACCACGTCGACGAGATCCTGGCGGGCGCGCTCGGCCCGGTGTTGCGACCCCCGCCCCATCCGGTGGCGATGGCCCGCTTCGGCCTGCGCGCCCCGTGGCCGGCCGATCTGCTGGGCCGGGCGATGTTCCGCACGGCGGCCGCTTGCGCCCTGTTCACGGGCTCGGCGGCCCACGCGATCCTGCCCTCGAGCCGGCCCCTGACGGCGGCGTTCGGTGCGCTCTTCGGCGCGCTCGGGATGAGCTCGGGCTGGCCGGTGGCGCGCGGCGGGTCGGGGGCGATCGTCGAGTCGCTCGTGGCGGTGCTGCGGGCGCACGGCGGGCGGCTGCACCTGGGCCACGAGGTCACGGACCTGCGCGCGCTGCCCGCCGCGGACGCCGTCGTGCTGGACCTGACCCCGCGCCAGGTGCTGCGCGTCGCCGGCACGGGCCTGCCGCCGCGCTACGCCGCGGCCCTGCGCCGGTGGCGCCCCGGGCCGTCCGTGTCCAAGGTCGACTTCCTGCTCGACGGGCCGATCCCGTGGCGCGACGCCCGGCTCGCGGGCGCGGGGACGGTGCATCTGGGCGGGACCGCCGCCGAGATCCGGCGGGCCGAGGACGACGTCGCGGCCGGCCGGATGCCGGCGCGGCCCTTCGTCATGCTCTGTCAGCAGCAGGCGGCGGACCCCACACGGGCCACCGGGCCCGCCCGGGGGCACACGGTCGTCTGGTCCTACGCCCATGTGCCCCACGGCCACCCCGGCGACGTCCGTCCGCTGATCGAGGCGGAGGTGGAGCGGCACGCACCCGGTTTCCGGGACCGGATCCAGGCCGCGGTCGCGATGCGCCCGGCCGATCTGGAGGCGTGGAACCCGAACCTCGTGGGCGGCGACATCGCGGGGGGATCGCTCGCGGGAGCGCGCGCGCTCCTGCGCCCCACTGCGTCGCCCCGGCCGCACCGGGCGGGTCGGACCGGGCTGTATCTGGCCTCCGCCTCCACCCCGCCGGGCGCCGGCGTCCATGGCATGGGCGGGGCGTGGGCCGTGCGGACTCTGCTGGCGGACCGTCGTCGCTGACCGCGCCGACACCCGGGCGGAGCAGCGCCGGGCCGGGGCCTGCCGGGGTGTCGGCGACCGCTGTGCGACACGGCTGAGACGGATCCGGATCCGGACTTTCGCGAATCGGAATGTGCCCGCTACAGTGTGGTCCATCTCACGGAACGTCCCGTCTCGACGGAACGGCCCGGGGGTCGTCTCGCACCACCAGCTCCCCACAGGGACGCGGGCGCGCGACGTCCTTGCACCTCTCATGAACGGAAGCACCTTCCATGAAGTACACGAAGCTCTCCGCTGCCGCGGCCCTGGCCGCCGGCTCGGCCCTCATCCTCTCCGCGTGCGCCCCGGGCGGCGGCAATGCAGGCGACTCCAGCAGCAACGGCTCCGGCGCCAGCCAGGGCGGCGACTCGGGCGCCGGCAACGTCATCGAAGGGGACAAGGGCCAGAAGCTCACCGCCGAGGCCTCCGGGCCGGAGCTGGCCGACCTGGGCGACGTCGAGACCCAGGACGGCTCCATCGCCTACTCGGTGGGCGCCGATGACTTCCTGTCCTACAACGGCCTGCAGTCGAACACGTACACCACGTACAACTCGGCCGTCGTGGACCGCATGTTCTCGTCCTTCTGGTACTTCGGCACCGACGGCTCGATCATCCCGAACAAGGACTTCGGCACGTACGAGAAGACCTCGGACGACCCGCTGACCGTGAAGTACACCATCAGCGACGACGCCAAGTGGTCCGACGGCACCCCCGTCACCGCGGGTGACTTCATCTTCCACTGGGCCGCGAACAACGACACGGTCAAGGCGGAGGGTTCCGAGACCCCGCTGTTCGACTCGATCTCCTTCGAGCAGGGCAAGTACATCCCGGAGGCGCCCGAGGGCGAGGCCGACGGCAAGGAGTTCACCGTCACCTACCCGGAGCCCTACGCGGACTGGGAGATCCTCATCAGCACCGCACTGCCGGCGCACATCGTCGCCAAGGAGGCGGGCATGAGCTTCGAGGAGCTCGTCACCGCTGCGAAGGAGAAGGACGTCGAGGCGCTCACCCCGGCGGCCGAGTTCTGGAACGACGGCTGGGACTTCAGCCCCGGCGAGCTGCCGGACGCCTCGCTGGTGCCCTCCATGGGCCCCTACAAGTTCAAGGACGGCGGCTGGCAGGCCGGCCAGTCCATCACCCTCGAGGCCAACCCCGAGTACTGGGGCACCCCGGCGGCCACCAAGGAGCTCGTCCTCCGCTTCGCCGACCCCAAGACCCACGTGCAGGCCCTGCAGAACGGCGACCTCGACGTCATCGAGCCGCAGGCCACCGTGGACACCCTCCAGCAGCTCGAGGGCCTCGGCGACGACGTCAACGTCCAGACCGGTGACCAGCTGACCTGGGAGCACGTGGACTACAACCGCGGCGAGGGCTCGGTCTTCGCCGACTCCCCGGAGCTGCGCGAGGCCTTCGCCCTCTGCCTGCCCCGCCAGCAGATCGTGGACAACCTGATCAAGCCGATCTATGCGGACGCCCAGGTCATGAACCTGCGCGAGGTCTTCCCCTTCCAGGACAAGTACCAGGAGGTCGTGGACGAGGCCTACCCGAAGGAGATGGACGAGCCGAACATCGAGAAGGCGAAGGAGCTCGTCGAGAAGTCGGGCGTCTCCAAGCCCACGGTCCGCCTCGGCTACCAGGCCGGCAACCAGCGTCGTACCGAGACCGTCGCGCTCATCAAGAGCTCCTGCGACCAGGCCGGCTTCGACGTGCAGGACGCCAACTCGCCGGTGTTCTTCAAGGAGGTCATGCCGGCCGGTGACTACGACGCCGCCCTCTACGCCTGGGCCGGCTCGGGCCAGAAGGCCTCCGGCGCGAACATCTACCAGTCGGACGGCGCTCAGAACCAGCAGAGCTACAACAACCCCGAGGTGGACGCGGCCTGGGACAAGCTCGCCACCTCGCTGGACGAGAACGAGCAGCTGGAGCAGGTCAAGACCATCGAGAAGCTGCTCTGGGAGGACTTCCAGGCCATCCCGCTGTACGCTCACCCGGGTCTGGTCGGCCACAAGGCCGACGTCGCCAACGTGCGCGACACCGCCGCCCAGTCGGGTGCGCTGTGGAACGTGGAGCAGTGGGTCCGCGTCCAGGAGTGACGACCCGCTGACCTCTGACCCGGCGGTCCGCCTCCCGCGGACCGCCGGCGTCGGGATCGAGGACAGAGCCCGGCCGGGCCCCGGCCGGGCTCTGGCCGTGAACCGCGGCGAACCCGCACCCCTCCCTTTCCCTTGCACTCGCACGGAAGGTCACCCCCTGTTGTGCTGAAATTCATCCTCAAGCGCCTCGGCAGCTCCCTCCTGGTGCTGTTCGGCGCGTCGATCCTGCTCTTCTTCCTCGTGGCCCACTCGGGTGACCCCCTCCAGGACCTGCGAGAGTCACAGAACCCCAACCGCGAGACCCTCATCGCCGCCCGCACCGCGTTCATGGGGCTGGACCAGCCCTGGTACGCCCGGTACTGGGACTGGCTCCAGGGCATCGGCGGCTGCGTCACCGGTCAGTGCGACCTCGGCCTCAGCCGGAACGGTCAGTCCGTCGGTGACCTGCTGAGCAACGCCGCGGCCTCCACGCTGCGCCTCGTGGTGCTCGCGACCGTCCTGGCGATCATCATCGGCATCGCGATCGGCATCGTCACCGCGATCCGCCAGTACTCCGGCCTCGACTACGTGGTCACGTTCCTGATCTTCCTCTTCTTCTCGCTGCCCGTGTTCTGGGCGGCCGTGCTCCTGAAGGAGTACATGGGGATCCGGTTCAACGACTGGATCCGCAGCCCCGAGCTGAACTGGCCCCTCCTCATCGGGGCCGCCGTCCTCGCGGGCCTGGTCCTGCAGGCCGTCATGGCGGGCGACCTCAGGCGGCGCGCCTTCACGTTCGGCGCCACCGCCGCGTTCATCCTGCTCGCCGGCTGGGTGCTGTTCGCCGTCGACTTCTGGCGGCATCCGCAGATGGGCCCGGTCGTGCAGCTGGTCATCGGCCTCGCCGCCGCCGTCGGCGCCACCGCGGTGATCTCCGGTCTGCGCAACCGATCGGTCCTCAAGGCCGCCCTGGTCACGGCCGTCATCGGCCTCGTCGCCTACTACGCCACCTACGGCCTGCTGTGGCGGACGCCGTCCGCGCTGCTGCTGGCCGGCCTCGGCGTCATCCTCGTGCTGGTGGCCATCCTGGTGGGCCGCCTGCTCGGCGGCTTCTCCAAGGGCTCGGCCGTGTCCGCCTCGCTGGTGACCGCCCTGATCATGGGCGTGGCGATCGTGGCGGAGCACCTGATGAACTACTGGCCGACCTTCCTGAAGATCAAGCCGCGCCCGATCTCCACGATCGGCTCGGGCACCCCGAACCTGGACGCCCACTTCTGGGTGGTGTTCCTGGACCGCGGTGCGCAGCTGCTGCTGCCCACCATCCTGCTGACCATCATCTCGGTGGCCACGTACTCGCGGTACACGCGCTCCTCCATGCTCGAGGTCTCGCGCCAGGACTACATCCGCACCGCGCGCGCCAAGGGCCTGCCGGAGCGCCAGGTGATCCTCAAGCACGCGTTCCGCAACTCCCTGATCCCCATCACCACGATCATGGCCTTCGACTTCGCCGGCCTGATCGGCGGCGCCGTGATCACGGAGCAGGTGTTCGGCTGGAAGGGCATGGGCGAGCTGTTCGCCACCGGCCTGCGCGACGTGGACCCCATGCCCGTGATGGCGTTCTTCCTCGTGACGGGCACCGCCGCCGTGCTGATGAACCTCGTGGCGGACGTGCTCTACGCCGTCCTCGACCCCCGGATTCGAGTGTGAGCCAGATGACCACCAACAACTCCTCGACGACGGGCGCGCAGCTCGACGAGAAGCAGATCTTCGACCTCGCGGAGGCGGAGGACGCCAAGCTCCGCGCCAAGGCCGGGAAGTCCTACTCCCAGGGCGCCCTGGTCCGCAAGCGGTTCTTCCGCCACAAGGCGGCGATGATCTCCCTGATCGTGCTGGTCTTCATCACGCTGATGGCGTTCTCCTCCATCGGCTTCGCCGGCATCCCCGGCTGGTGGGACAAGTCCTACACGGCCGCGGCCTCTGTGGTGAACGGCGGTCGCCCGACGCTCTCGCTCGTGCCGCAGGCCTTCGGGGGCGAGGGGATCCGCTGGGGCGAGCACCCCTTCGGCCAGGACACCACGGGCAAGGACTACTTCGCCCTCGTGATGCGCGGGACCCAGCAGTCCATGATCATCGCGGCCATCGTGGGCCTGCTCTCCACCGTGATCGGGGCGATCGTCGGCGCCGTGTCCGGGTACTTCGGCGGCTGGGTCGACTCCGTGCTGATGCGCCTGACCGACCTGATCATCGTCATCCCGCTGCTCGTGCTCGCCGCGGTGCTCGGCCAGATGGCCAGCGGCATGAAGATGGGCATCCTCCCGCTCGCGGTGGTGCTCGGCCTCGTGTCCTGGACGTCCCTGGCCCGCCTCGTGCGCGGCGAGGTCCTGTCCCTGCGCGAGAAGGAGTTCGTGGCGGCCGCCGTCGCCATGGGCGCCAAGCCGGGCCGCCTGATCTTCAAACACCTGCTGCCCAACACGATCGGCGTGATCGTCGTGAACGCGACGTTCGCCATCGCGGGCGCGGTGCTGCTGGAGACCTCGCTGTCCTTCCTCGGCTTCGGCGTGAAGGCGCCGGACTCGTCCCTGGGCCTGCTCATCTCCGACTACCAGAACGCGTTCACCACCCGTCCGTGGCTGTTCTGGTGGCCCGGCATGATCATCCTCGCGATCGCCCTGTCCGTGAACTTCCTCGGCGACGGCCTGCGCGACGCCTTCGACCCGCGCCAGGGCGCGGGCGCCCACCGCAGGCCCCGCTTCTTCGACCGCCGCGCGGCCGCCACCGAGGCCGGTGCGACGACGGCGGGCGGTCTGGCCGCGGCCCCGACGGCCGGCCGGATCGAGGCCCCCGTGGAGGAGGCCGGCGGATCCGCACGGGTCTCCGACGCGGACGAGGACGGTCAGCGATGAGCGCGAACGACAAGAAAGGCCGATCCATGTTCGGCAAGAAGAACGAGAACGACGTGACCGCCGGCGGGCAGGGCTCGCACGCGGCGTCGTCGGCCGATCTCGAGGCGCGCGGCGCCGCCGTGCCCGGCTCCTCCGGCGCCGGCGGCGTGCCCCCGGGCCCCGCGACGAGCGCGATGGGCGTCGTGGCCCGCCACGACGACCTGGGCGGCGAGCCGGTGCTCGCCTTCCGCGACGTGGACGTGAAGTTCGCGACCGAGTTCGGCGAGGTGCACGCGGTCAAGGGCGTGACGTTCGACGTCAAGCCCGGCGAGGTCGTCGCCCTCGTGGGCGAGTCCGGCTCCGGCAAGTCCGTCACGAGCGCCACCGCCATGGGCCTGCTCCCGGGCAATGCGGACATCACCGGCTCCGTGAAGCTGGCCGGCCGCGACGTGCTCACCATGACCCCGGGGCAGCTGCGCGACATCCGCGGCGACGAGGTGGCGATGGTGTTCCAGGAGCCCATGACGGCCCTGAACCCCGTCCTCACCGTGGGCGACCAGCTCACGGAGGCCCTCGAGTTGCACGGCATCGCCTACGGCACCGAGGCCGACAAGCGCGCCGTCGAGCTGCTCACCATGGTGGGCATCCCCGACGCCGCCACCCGGCTCAAGCAGTACCCCCACCAGTTCTCGGGCGGCCAGCGCCAGCGCATCGTCATCGCGATGGCGATCAGCTGCTCGCCGAAGGTGATCATCGCGGACGAGCCCACCACGGCGCTCGACGTGACGGTCCAGGCCGAGATCCTGGAGCTGCTGCGCTCCCTGAAGAACAAGATGAACACCGGCATCCTGCTCATCACGCACAACATGGGCGTGGTGGCGGACATGGCGGACCGGGTGTGCGTGATGCTCCACGGCGAGCTCGTGGAGCAGGGCTCGGTGCACCAGGTGCTCCAGCACGCCCGGCACCCGTACACCCAGAAGCTGCTCTCGGCGGTGCCGCGCCTCGGCGAGCCCCTCGAGGTGGCGGAGCCGGAGCCGGTCACGGCCACGCAGACGCAGGCCCGGTATGCGATCGAGGCGGAGAACCTCCACCTCGAGTACGACCACCGCGGCAAGAAGAACCGCGTGGTCCACGACGTCAGCTTCCAGGTGGCCCCGGGCGAGATCCTGGGCCTGGTGGGCGAGTCCGGCTCGGGCAAGTCCACCATCGCCAAGTCGGTGCTCGGCCTGCTCACCATCGCGGAGGGCTCGCTGCGCATCCAGGGCCACGACCTGGCGACGATGCCCAAGGCCGAGCAGCGCGCCCTGCGCAAGAACATCGGCGTGGTCTTCCAGGACCCGGCGGCCTCGCTGGACCCGCGGTTCCCGATCGGCGACATCATCACCGAGCCGATGGTCGTGCACAAGGTGGGGGACCGGCGCTCACGCCTGGCCCGCGCGGAGGAGCTGCTGGACGCGGTGCGTCTGCCGCGCTCCGTGGTGAACCGGTACCCGCACGAGCTCTCCGGCGGTCAGCGCCAGCGCATCTCGATCGCCCGCGCCCTGACCCTGGACCCCCAGGTGCTCATCGCGGACGAGCCGACCTCGGCCCTGGACGTGTCCGTCCAGGCCGCCGTGCTGGACATGTTCGCGGAGCTGCAGCAGCGCTACGAGTTCGCGTGCCTGTTCGTGTCCCACGACCTCGCGGTGGTGGACATGCTGGCCCACAAGGTGCTCGTCCTCAAGGACGGCCGCCAGGTGGAGCAGGGCCCCACGGAGGAGGTGCTCCACCGTCCGAAGGAGGAGTACACCCGTCGCCTCCTGGCGGCGGCGCCCGTGCCGGACCCGGACCAGCAGGCGGAGCGTCGCCAGGAGCGCCGCGAGTTCCTCGCCTCCCTCGGCGAGGGCGTCTACTGACGGCTCGGGCCGGCGGCGGGCCCGTCCCGCCGCCGGCCCCGGGCCCACCGGCCCGCCCGTCCACGGCGGCCCCTGCGCGTACAATCGCACGGGGGCCGCCGTCGTCGTGTGCCTCCACCCCTTTGATGTCGAACCGGACAGGACGCCCATGACCTCGACCGAAACCCGCCGCTCCGATCTGCGCAACGTGGCCATCGTGGCCCACGTGGACCATGGCAAGACCACGATGGTGGACGCCATGCTGCGCCAGACCGGTGCCTTCAACACGCACGGCGACGTCGCCGAGCGGGTCATGGACTCCGGGGACCTGGAGAAGGAGAAGGGGATCACGATCCTCGCGAAGAACACCACGGTGTTCTACTCCGGCCCGTCCGCCCCCGAGGGCGAGACCGTCACCATCAACGTGATCGACACCCCCGGCCACGCCGACTTCGGCGGCGAGGTGGAGCGCGGCCTGTCCATGGTGGACGGCGTCGTGCTGCTCGTGGACTCCTCCGAGGGCCCGCTGCCCCAAACCCGCTTCGTGCTGCGCAAGGCCCTCGCGGCCAAGCTGCCCGTGATCCTCGTGGTCAACAAGACGGACCGCCCGGACGCGCGCATCGACGGGGTCGTCTCCGACTCCATGGACCTGCTGCTCGGCCTGGCCTCGGACCTGGCCGAGGAGGACCCGGACCTGGACCTCGACTCGGTGCTGGACGTCCCCGTCGTCTACGCCTCGGGCAAGGCCGGCCGCGCCTCCCTGACCCAGCCCGCCGACGGCGCCCTGCCGGAGGCCGAGGACCTCGAGGCCCTCTTCAACGTGATCATGGAGCACATCCCGGCCCCGTCCTACACCGAGGGCGAGGTCCTCCAGGCGCACGTCACCAACCTGGACGCCTCCCCGTTCCTCGGCCGCCTCGCGCTGCTGCGCATCTTCAACGGCACCCTCCGCAAGGGCCAGCAGGTCGCGTGGGCCCGCCAGGACGGCGCCCTGAAGACCGTGAAGATCACCGAGCTGCTGGCCACCAAGGGCCTCGAGCGCGTGCCCGCGGAGGAGGCCGGCCCGGGCGAGATCGTCGCCGTCGCCGGCATCGAGGACATCATGATCGGCGAGACCCTCACCGATGCGGAGAACCCGAAGCCGCTGCCGCTGATCACGGTGGACGACCCGGCCATCTCCATGACCGTGGGCATCAACACCTCCCCGCTGGCCGGCCGCGTCAAGGGTGCCAAGGTCACGGCCCGCCAGGTGAAGGACCGCCTGGACAAGGAGCTGATCGGCAACGTCTCGCTCAAGGTGCTCCCCACCGAGCGCCCGGATGCGTGGGAGGTGCAGGGCCGCGGCGAGCTCGCCCTGGCCATCCTCGTCGAGCAGATGCGCCGCGAGGGCTTCGAGCTCACCGTGGGCAAGCCGCAGGTGGTCACCCGGACCGTGGACGGCAAGGTCCACGAGCCGATGGAGCGCATGACCATCGACATCCCCGAGGAGTTCATGGGCGCGGTCACGCAGCTCATGGCCGCCCGCAAGGGCCGCATGCAGGAGATGTCCAACCACGGCACGGGCTGGATCCGCATGGAGTTCCTGGTTCCGGCCCGCGGCCTGATCGGCTTCCGCACCCGCTTCCTCACCGAGACCCGCGGCGCGGGCATCGCCTCCTCCTACGCGGCCGGCTACGAGCCGTGGGCCGGCGAGATCGAGTACCGCACCAACGGCTCCCTCGTGGCCGACCGCGCGGGCTCCGCCACGCCGTTCGCCATGATCAACCTGCAGGAGCGCGGCACCTTCTTCGTGCAGCCGGGTGCCGAGGTGTACGAGGGCATGATCGTGGGCGAGAACTCGCGCGCCGACGACATGGACGTGAACATCACCAAGGAGAAGAAGCTCACCAACATGCGTGCGGCCTCCTCCGAGTCGTTCGAGGGCCTGACGCCCCCGCGCCGGCTCACCCTCGAGGAGTCCCTCGAGTTCGCCCGCGAGGACGAGTGCGTGGAGATCACCCCCGAGGACATCCGCATCCGCAAGGTCGTCCTGGACGCCAACGAGCGCCTGAAGGCCGCGCGCGCCCGCGCCCGTGCCTGACCGCCCCCGCCGACGCGCCCGGCCCGCCGACGTGGTGGGCGGGGCGCTGCTCGGCGTCGTCGCCGGCGCGCTCGGCACCGCCGTCCATCTGAACCTGGCCTCCCTGCCGGGCGGCTGGGCCCTGCCCTGGGGGGCGGTGCTGGCGCTCGTGCTCGTCGGCTCGACGCAGCGCTGGTGGATGGTCCGACGCGCGGGCCGCGGCGGGCGAGCCCTGCCGGCGGGGGCCGCGGTCGTCGCCGGCGCGTTCACCGCCGTCCTGGCCCTGCAGCGCCTGCCGGTGGACGACGCCCTGGGGGTGTCCTGGACGGCCGGCCTGTGGGCGGCGGCGCCGGGCGCCGTCGTCGCCTCCGTGGCCTGGAACGTCGGCCAGCCGGCGCTCGGCCTGGTCCTGCTGGCCGCGGGCCGGCGGCTGGACCGCCGACCCGCAGAGGCCGCCGACGGCGCCACGCGCCCCCGCCGGGCGACTGTGACCGCCCGCGAAACGCGTCCGGGGGAGCGAGTACCCTGGACCGCAGCCCCGCAACCCCGTGCCCAGAGAGAGGTGGACGGTCAGCCATGACCTACGTGATCGCGTTGCCGTGTGTGGACGTCAAGGACAAGGCGTGCATCGACGAATGCCCCGTGGACTGCATCTACGAGGGTGAGCGCATGCTCTACATCCACCCGGACGAATGCGTCGACTGCGGTGCGTGCGAGCCGGTGTGCCCCGTCGAGGCCATCTACTACGAGGACGACACCCCCGACGAGTGGGCCGAGTACTACAAGGCCAACGTCGAGTTCTTCGACGACCTGGGCTCCCCGGGCGGCGCCGCCAAGCTGGGCATGATCGCCAAGGACCACCCGATCATCTCCGCCCTGCCCCTGCAGAACGCCGACGCCTGAGCCCCATGCTGACGCTGCCGGACTACCCGTGGGACACGCTCACCCCCTACCGCGAGCGTGCCGCCGCCCACCCGGACGGCGTCGCGGACCTGTCCATCGGCACGCCGGTGGATCCGACGCCGGCGCTGATCCGCCGGGCCCTCACCGAGGCCGCCGACGCGCACGGCTACCCGACGACGCACGGCACGGACGCCCTGCGCCGCGCGGTCGTCGACTGGTACGCCCGGCGACGCGGGGTGTCCGGGCTGGACCCGGCGGCCGTGGTGCCCACGGTCGGGTCCAAGGAGTTCATCGCATGGCTGCCCACGCTGCTCGGGCTGGGCGCAGGCGACGTCGTCGTCCACCCCGAGGCCGCCTACCCCACCTATGCGGTGGGCGCACTGCTGGCCGGGTCGGAGGCCGTGGCCGCGGACGACCTCGACGCCCTGGCGCCCGAGGTGCGTGAGCGGGTGCGCCTCGTGTGGACCAACTCGCCGGCCAACCCCACCGGCGCCGTGCTGGACGCGGCGGCGCTGCGCCGCACGGTCGACGCCGCCCGTGCCGTGGGCGCCCTGGTGTGCGGGGACGAGTGCTACGCCGAGCTCGGCTGGGACGCGTGGGACGGGGCCGTCGTGCCCTGCATCCTGTCCGACGAGGTCTCCGGTGGCGACCTGACGGGCCTGCTGAGCGTCTACTCGCTGTCCAAGCAGTCCAACCTCGCCGGCTACCGCGCCGCGTTCGCCGCGGGGGATCCGCAGCTCGTGGCGCCCCTGGTCAACACCCGCAAGCACGCGGGCATGATCGTGCCCGCCCCGGTGCAGCACGCGATGGCCGTGGCCCTGGCCGACGACGCGCACGTCGCGGAGCAGAAGGACCGCTACCGCCGCCGTCGGGACGCGCTGCGCACCGCGCTGGAGGTCTCCGGCCATGCCGTGGACCACTCCGAGGCGGGGCTGTACCTGTGGACCCGGCGGGCGGACCTGGACCCGGCCGACGCCACGGCGCAGGACTCGTGGGACCTGCTGGGCGAACTGGCGGACCTGGGCATCATCGCCGGGCCCGGCGTGTTCTACGGTGCCGGCGGCGACGGCTACGTCCGCGTGGCGATCACCGCCACGGACGAGGCGGTCGCCCGGGCCGCGGCGAGACTCACCGCCCGCGGGCCGCGGACCGGCTGAGCCGGGGCCGAGGGCCGTCGTCGGGGGAAGCGACCGCGCGCCCCGGGCCGGTCCTTGATAGTTTGGAGCAGAGTCGTCCCCGTGTGGGCGCACCCACACGGGCGCGCGAACCCGGGCCATCGAGAAGACAAGACGAGGGAGCACACCCGTGACCCATCACGAGTCCGTCCGGCTGACCGTCGGCGAGCAGAGCCTGGACCTGGGCGTCGAGCACGCCACAGAGGGCAACAACGGCATCAACATCGCCCCGCTCCTGAAGGAGACCGGCGACGTCACCTACGACCCGGGCTTCATGAACACGGCGAACGCCAAGTCGGCCGTCACGTTCATCGACGGCGACCAGGGCATCCTGCGCTACCGCGGCTACGCCATCGAGGACCTCGCCGAGCACTCCTCCTTCATGGAGGTGGCCTACCTGCTCATCTACGGCGAGCTGCCCGAGTCCAAGGAGACCCTGGAGGCCTGGGAGACCAACATCCTGCGCCACAACATGGTGCACGAGGACCTCAAGCTGTTCTTCAACGGCTTCCCGCGGGACGCGCACCCCATGCCGGTGCTGTCCTCCTCCGTGTCCGCGCTGTCCACGTTCTACCCGGACTCCCTGGACCCGCACGACCCGGAGCAGGTCCACATCTCCACCGTGCGCCTGCTCGGCAAGCTGCCGGTGCTGGCCTCCTACGCGTTCAAGAAGTCGCTGGGCCAGCCGTTCATGTACCCGCACAACTCGCTGAACTACGTGGAGAACTTCCTCCGCCTGTGCTTCGGCGTGCCGGCCGAGGAATACGACATCGACCCGGACGTGGTCAAGGCCCTCGACCTGCTGCTCATGCTGCACGCCGACCACGAGCAGAACGCCTCCACCTCCACGGTGCGCCTGGTCGGCTCCACCCAGGCCAACCTGTTCGCCTCGGTGTCCGCCGGCATCAACGCCCTCTACGGCCCGCTGCACGGCGGCGCCAACGAGGCCGTGCTGAACATGCTCCGGAAGATCAAGTCGGAGGGCATCACGCCCGAGGACTTCATGGAGAAGGTGAAGAACAAAGAGGACGGCGTCCGCCTGATGGGCTTCGGCCACCGCGTGTACAAGAACTACGACCCGCGGGCCAAGATCATCAAGAAGACCGCCGAGGACATCCTGGGCAAGATGGGCGGCAACGACGAGCTGCTGGAGATCGCCCAGCGTCTCGAGGAGAAGGCCCTCGCCGACGACTACTTCGTGGAGCGCAAGCTCTACCCGAACGTCGACTTCTACACCGGCGTGATCTACAAGGCCATGGGCTTCCCGGAGAAGATGTTCACCGTCCTCTTCGCCCTGGGCCGCCTGCCCGGCTGGATCGCCCAGTGGCGCGAGCTCATGGAGGACCCGGCCGCCAAGATCGGCCGTCCGCGCCAGATCTACGTGGGCGAGCAGCTGCGCCAGTACCCGCAGCGCTGACCCGGGGGCGCTGACCCTGCGTTGGGGGGCGGTTTCGGGTGGTATTCCGACGGAATACCACCCGAAACCGCCCCCAATGCGTTCGCCGGAGCGTCTTCATGTCGAGGCGGAGTGGCCGAGGCGGCGTCGGACCACCGCGACGACGCCACGGAAGTCCTCGCGCCCATCGGCCCAGGTGACGCGGAGCGTCGTCCAGCCGCGCGCCTGCCCGTAGCGGTCCCGGCGGGCGTCGCGCGCCTGCTGCTCCCGCGTGCGGTGCCCCGCACCGTCGTACTGCAGGGCCAGGCGCACGTGACGGTAGGCCACGTCGGCCACGGGGGAGAAGGGGTCCCCGGGCTCAATCGCGGCCTGCAGCTCCGGCTCCGGCAGCCCGCCGGCCACGAGGGCGAGGCGCAGGCGGGTCTCGGGCGGCGAGTCCGCCCCGACGCGAACGGAATCCAGCGCCTCCCGGGCGGCCGGGCGGCCATGGAAGCGTCCGGACGCGCGCAGCGCGGACCGCAGCGCGGCGATCGTGGTGGCCGGATCCGTCCGGCCCGCGGGCGTCCACGGGTGCCTGACGGCGTGGTCGCCGGCGGCCACGAGGTCCTCGAACGTCCACGGGGGCGTCAGGGAGCACAGGTCCAGCCAGGTGCGATCGACGGTGGTGACGCGCAGGCCGTGCACGTGCGTGACGAACTCGGGCGCCAGCGGCCTGCGGTGGTCCATCAGCCCGGCCCGCCGGACGCGTCGTGTCCCCCGAGCCACGGTGAGGTGCACCGGCGGGTCGGCCTCGAGCTCGCCCGTCGCCGGGTCGCGCCGCCGCCAGGCTCGCGCGGGCATCGGCAGGCCGTGCAGGTGGGCCGCGGTCTCGTGGGAGAGGACGGCATCCGGGCGCCGGCGCAGAAGCGCGGCGAGGTGATCGGGGGAGAAGCCGTGCCCGGGCTCGGTCAGGCCCAGGTCGGCCCAGCCCGTGCCAGGACGTGCCCGCTGCCGGTGGAAGCCCTGCCCGACCCGCTCCAGGTCCGACCGGCGGGCGCGGTCGGGCGGCAGCCCCAGTCGGGCCAGGTCCGTGGCCAACAGCACGGCGGGCTGGTCGGGCGGCAGAGGAGTCACGACGCGCGGCATGCACCCATCGGACGACGCCGGCGGGGCGCCCGGGGCGCGCTGGCCGCGGCACGGGGACGACGCGCGGGGCGGGCGCTGCTGTGCAGGAGCCGACGGCCCGCGCCGCGTGCCGCCGTCGTCGTCTTCCCGCCCCCGGGCCGCCGGGGAGTTCCGGGGGCGATACTGGGCGTTATCCCGGCGGGATACCACCGGATATCGCCCCCAAACGCGGCGGCAAGCGGGAAGGGTCGCGGGCCGCGGGCCGGCCGCGCCGGGTCAGTTCGCGTGCAGCGCCGCGTTCAGTTCGACGGTCCGGCCGGCGCGGGGGAGGGCCTCGACCCCGCCCGTGGTGGAGTTGCGGCGGAACAGCAGGTTCGGCACGCCGGAGAGGTCCACGGCCTTCACGGTCCGCGCCGCCTCGCCGTCCTGCAGCACGCTCACGCGCGTGCCGGCGGTGACGTACAGACCGGCCTCGACCACGCAGTCGTCGCCGACGGAGATGCCCACGCCGGAGTTCGCGCCGAGCAGCACGTGCTCGCCGATCACGATCCGCTGGGTGCCGCCGCCGGAGAGCGTGCCCATGATGGACGCGCCGCCTCCGACGTCGGACCCATCGCCCACCACGACGCCGGCCGAGATCCGGCCCTCCACCATCGAGTGCCCCAGGGTGCCCGCGTTGAAGTTCACGAAGCCCTCGTGCATCACGGTCGTCCCCTCGGCCAGGTGGGCGCCCAGGCGCACCCGGTCCGCGTCGCCGATGCGCACCCCGGAGGGCACGACGTAGTCCGTCATGCGCGGGAACTTGTCCACGCCGTACACCTGCACGGCGCCGCGGGCACGCAGCCTCGCCCGCGTCAGCTCGAAGTCGGCGACCGCGCAGGGTCCGTGGTTCGTCCACACCACGTTGGTGAGCAGCCCGAAGACGCCGTCGAGGTTGAGCTCGTTCGGCCGCGCCAGGCGGTGCGAGAGGGCGTGCAGGCGCAGCCACGCGTCCGCGGTGGAGGCCGGGGCGGCGTCCAGGTCGACTTCCAGCTCGACGACGGCCTGCGTGGTCCCGCGGTCCGCGTCGTCCGCGGCGAGGGCGCGCAGGGTGTCGCGCAGCGAGGCGTCCGCGGCGGAGAGCGGACCGGTCACGGGGGCGGGGAACCACACGTCCAGGACGGCGCCGTCGGCGGCCGTGGTGGCCAGGCCGTGGCCGGAGACGAGACGGGGGGAGGGCTGCTGTGCAGCGGTCTGGGTCATGCGCCTCAGCCTACTGAGCGGCCGGGGCCCGCTGCAGGGCGGCGGGAGGCGCGTCCGTAGACTGGACACATGAGTCTCACCCCCAACACCCTGCCCGACCTCGCCGATCCGGACCTCGACGTCGCGGCGCTCACCGCCACCCTGCTGGACGTGCGCTCCGTCTCGGGGGAGGAGGGGCCGCTGGCCGACGCCGTCGAGCAGGCCCTGTGCGCCCTCGGCGGCCTCGAGGTGCGGCGGTTCGGGGACGCCGTCGTCGCCCGCACCGCTCTGGGGCGGCCGACCCGCGTGATCCTGGCCGGGCACCTGGACACGGTGCCCCTGCCCACCGTGCCGGGCTCGCGCGGGACCGTGCCCGCGGCGTGGGACGGGGACGTGCTGTATGGCCGCGGGGCCGTGGACATGAAGTCCGGCGTCGCCGTGCAGCTGGCCCTGGCCGGTCGCTTCGGCCGCGAGGACGGCCCCACGCCCGTGCACGACGTCACGTGGGTGTTCTACGACCACGAGGAGGTCGCCTCGGACCTCTCGGGCCTCGCCCGCGTGGCCCGCCAGGCCCCCGAGCTGCTGGAGGGCGACTTCGCGGTGCTGCTCGAGCCGACCGACGGCGTCGTGGAGGGCGGCTGCAACGGCACGTGCCGGTACCGCGTCACCTTCCCCGGTGTCGCGGCGCACTCGGGCCGCGCCTGGCGCGGCGACAACGCGATCCACAAGCTGGCCCCCGTGCTCACCGCCCTGGCGGCGTACGAGCCGGCCACGGTCACGGTGGAGGGCCTGGAGTACCGCGAGGGGCTCCACGCGATCCGCGTGACCGGCGGCGTCGCGGGCAACGTCATCCCGGACGAGGCGTCCGTGGACCTGAACTACCGGTTCGCTCCGGACAAGACCCTCGAGCAGGCCCACGCGCACGTCCGCGCGGTGCTGGAGGGGGCCGGCGTGGACTGGGACGCCCAGGTGCGGATCGACGACGCCTCGCCCGCCGCCCGCCCCGGTCTGGACCGGCCGGCCGCCGCCGCGTTCGTCGCCGCCGTCGGGGGAGAGCCCCAGCCCAAGTACGGGTGGACGGACGTGGCGCGGTTCTCGCAGCTGGGCGTGCCCGCGGTCAACTTCGGCCCCGGCGACGCCCTCCTGGCCCACACGGACGACGAGCACGTGCCCCGCGAGGCGGTCCACGCGTGCCTCGCGGCGCTCGCGGCCTGGCTGGCCGGCTGACCCGACGACGTCGGCCGCCACCGGCCACCGGCCACCGGCCGTCGGCCGCCGCCACCCGCCGGACCCGCGGGCCCGCCGCGGCTCCGCCGGGTCAGGCCGCCGTGGCCGTGGACGCCCCGACGAGCGGGGTCGTGGGGGTGCTGGCGTCGCCGGCCGTCCGCGACGACAGCCGGCGCGAGAGCCGGGTGGCCGCCCAGGTGAGGAGGAAGTTGATGACGATGAAGATCACCGCGGCCACCACGAGGGACTGCAGGATGTTGCCGTTGCCGGAGCCGAGCTGGCGGGCGTACTGCAGGAGTTCGAAGAAGCCGATGAGGTAGCCCAGCGCCGAGTCCTTGAGGATCACCACGAACTGGCTCAGCAGTGAGGGCAGCATGGCGATGAGGGCCTGGGGCACCTCCACGAGCCGCAGGGACTGCATGCTCGTCATGCCCACCGCCGCGGCCGCCTCGCGCTGGCCGCGCGGCAGCGAGCGCACCCCGGAGCGCACCAGCTCCGCGATCACGGACCCGTTGTACAGGGTCAGCGCCGCGATCACCGCGTAGTACGGGCCGTCCTGGGGCTGGATCGCCCCGGTGCGCGCGACCTGCGCGAACAGCTGGTAGAAGAACACCATCATCACGAGCACCGGCACGGCCCGGAAGAACTCGACGACGACGGCGGCCAGCCAGCGCATCGGGCCGAACGGGGCCAGCCGCAGGAAGCCGAACACCAGGCCGAACACCACGGAGGTGACCACGGCGATGCCCGCGGACTGCAGGGTGAACTGCAGGCCCGGCAGGTAGTAGTTCCGCCACGCGTCGCCGTCGACGGCGGCCAGCCAGCGGCGGCCGGAGAGCTGGCCGGTGGCGTTCATCTGGATCAGCACGAGCACCGCCACGACCAACACCGCGGCGAGGGAGACGAGGTTGGCGAGGAGGATCCGCCGGCGGGCGATCGGACCCGGGGCGTCGAAGAGGACGGAGGCCTGGGCACTCATCGGGCCACCGCCCACTTCTCCGAGGCCCACGTGGTCAGCAGGCCGATGGGGATGACGATCAGGCAGAAGCCGATCGCGAAGGTCAGGAAGATCGCCACCATCACGTCCGGGCTGAACTCGATCATGCGCTTCATCAGGCCCGAGGCCTCCGCCACCGACGCCGCGGCGGCGACGGTGGTGTTCTTGGTCAGCGCGATCACGGTGTTGCCGAGCGGGGTGATGGCCCCGCGCAGCGCCTGGGGCAGGATCACGTGGCGGGCCGCGGGCAGGAAGCCCAGGCCGATGGAGCGGGCGGCCTCGGCCTGCCCGAGCGGGACGGTGTTGACGCCGGAGCGGATCGCCTCGCACATGAACGCCGCGTGGTAGAGCGAGAGCGCGATCACGGCGTAGATGAAGAAGTTCAGCGTGAAGTCGGACGAGAAGCTGACCTTCAGCTGCCCCCAGACGGCGAGCACGCCGAGCAGCATGATGATCGTCAGCGGGGTGTTGCGGACCACGTTGACGTAGCCGGTGCCGAGGGCGCGCAGCGAGGGGACGGGCGAGATGCGGAACAGGGCGAGCACCACGCCGAGGGCGAACGAGCCGAGGGTCGCGAGGAACGCGAGCCTGATGTTCGTCCAGAACGCGAGCGGGATGTCCGCGCCGTAGTCCGCGAGGAGCGAGGAGATCGATTCCATGTCTTCTCCGAGGGTCGGGACAGGGCTGACGGGCAGGGGAGCCGCCGGGCGGGCCGAGGGTGACGGTTCAGGTCACGCCCTCGGCCCACCCGGCGCAGGAGGCCGTCAGGCGCAGGGCTCGAACTCAGCGTCCTCGCCGGAGTTCAGCGTCTCGTCGTAGGTGTAGCCCGTGCCCTCGGTGTTGGACTCGAGGGCCTTCTTCCACTCGCCGGAGTCCTTCATCTCCTTGATCGCCTCGTTGATGTCCTCGCAGCGCTCCGAGTCCTTCGGCAGGCCGACGCCGTAGCGCTCCGTGGTGAAGGTGTTGCCGACGACCTTGAACTTGCCCTTGTTGGCGTCGGCGGCGGCCAGGCCCGCGAGGATGATGTCGTCCGTGGTCACGGCGTCCACCTGGCCGGACTCGAGGTAGGTCACGCATTCGGCGTAGCCGCCCTGCTCCACCAGGTTCACGCCGGAGGCGAACTGGTCCTTGATCTTCTGGGCCGAGGTGGAGCCGGTGACGGAGCAGAGGTTCTTCCCGTCGAGGGACTCGGGGCCGGTGATCGCGGTGTCGTCCGCGCGGACCAGCAGGTCCTGGCCGGCCACGAAGTACGGGCCCGCGAAGGCGACGCGCTCCTTGCGGGCGTCCGTGATGGAGTACGTCGCGAAGATCATGTCGACCTCGCCGTTCTCCAGGGCGTTCTCCCGGTTCGCAGACGGGGTCTGGACCCACTCGATGTCCTGCTCGGCCACGCCGAGCTTGTCCGCCACGTAGCGGGCCACGTCCGTGTCGAAGCCGGTGGGCTGGGCCGAGCCCTCGCGGTAGCCCAGGCCCGGCTGGTCGAACTTGATGCCGATGCGCAGGCTCTCGCCGGAGCCGGACGACGTCGACTCGCCGGCCGAGGACGAGCCGGCGGCGTCGCCACCGCCGCCCTGCGAGGACGACGGCGCGCAGGCGGTGAGGGACAGCGCGGCCGCGGCGGTGACGGCGGACAGGGTCAGGAGCTTCGTGCGGAGCATGGTGCTCTCCTCTGGTTCGGTGCGGTGGGGTGCGACGGGTGACGGGGTCAGTGCGCGAGGATCTTGCCCAGGAAGTCCTGGGCACGCTCGTGTCGGGGGTTCGTGAAGAAGGTGTCGGGGTCGGTGTCCTCGAGGATGGCGCCGTCGGCCATGAAGACCACGCGGTCCCCGGCCTTGCGGGCGAAGCCCATCTCATGGGTGACCACGACCATGGTCATGCCGCCCTCGGCGAGCTGGACCATGACGTCGAGGACCTCCTGCACCATCTCGGGGTCGAGGGCGGAGGTCGGCTCGTCGAAGAGCAGGGCCTTCGGCTCCATCGCCAGGGCACGGGCGATGGCCACGCGCTGCTGCTGCCCGCCGGAGAGCTGGGCCGGCATCTTCCTCGCCTGCTGGGCCACGCCCACGCGCTCGAGCAGCTCCATGGCGTGCCGCTCGGCGTCCGCCCGGCGCTTGCCCTTCACCTTGATGGGCCCGAGGGTCACGTTCTCCAGGATCGACTTGTGCGCGAAGAGGTTGAAGGACTGGAAGACCATGCCGATCTCGGCGCGCAGCTGGGCGAGCTGTCTGCCCTCGGTGGGGAGCGGCCGCCCGTCGATCAGGATGCGGCCGCCGTCGTCGTCGATGGTCTCGAGCCGGTTGATCGTGCGGCACAGCGTCGACTTGCCGGAGCCGGACGGGCCGAGGACGATCGCCACCTGGCCGCGCGGGATCCGCAGGTCGATCTGTCGGAGGGCGTGGAAGTCGCCGAAGTGCTTGTTGACGCCCTCAAGGACGATCAGGTCATCGCCCGCGGCACCGCGACGGCGCCGCACACCGGCCTCGTCGGGGAGGTGGGCGCCGTGGGGCTGCTCAGGCGTGATCTGCGTCATGCCAGTGGAATATAGCGCACGCCACACCCGGCGCGGTGCGCCGTGCGACGCCGGCCCCGGCGGCCCGCCGGCTCGTTAGGCTGGCGCCATGGCCCCACATGAGCACCCCTCGGGCGGCGACGTCGCCGCCAAGCCCCAGCGCGTCCGCCGCGGCGGGCAGGTCCTGCGCGGGGAGGCGGCGCGCACCCCCACGTTCGACCAGCTCCTCCTCGACGGCCGGCGGCCCGGCGACGCCGCACGCCCCGCCGCCGACGTCGCCTCGACGACGTCCGAGGCCTGGCGTGTCCTGCGCATCCAGGCCGAGTTCGTCGAGGGCTTCGGCACTCTGGCGGGGCTGGGTCCCGCGGTCTCCGTGTTCGGCTCGGCGCGCACGCCCGAGGGCAGCGCCGAGTACGTCCTGGCCCACGAGGTCGGGACCCGCCTGGCCCGGGCCGGGTACACGGTCATCACCGGCGGGGGGCCCGGCGCCATGGCGGCCGCCAACCGGGGCGCCCACGAGGCCGGTGGAGAGTCCGTGGGCCTGGGGATCGACCTGCCGTTCGAGACCGGTCTGAACCCCTGGGTGCACGTGGGCGTGGACTTCCGCTACTTCTTCGTCCGCAAGGTCATGTTCCTCAAGTACGCGCAGGGCTTCGTCGTGCTGCCCGGCGGCCTCGGCACCCTGGACGAGCTCTTCGAGGCCCTCACCCTCGTGCAGACCGGCACCGTCACCCGCTTCCCCGTGGTCCTCGTGGACCGCGGCTTCTGGGGCCCGCTCGTGGACTGGATCCGCGGCACGCTCGTGGAGCGCGGCATGATCTCGCCCGAGGACCCGGACCTCGTCCAGCTCGTGGACACGGCCGAGGAGGCCGTCGCGTGCGTGCTCTGCTCGGCGGGGAGGGCCGACACGTGAGCGGGCCGCAGTGGATCGTCCTGGTGGCCGTGCTCGTCGTCGTGCTGGCGGCCCTGGCCGCCGCCCTCGCGGGCCGGCTCACGCTCCGGGCCGGCGACCCGGCCGGACGGACGCCCGGGCACCCCGTGCTGCTGCCCGAGCGGCCGCGCGCGGCGGATGTGGACCTGCTGCGGCTGGCCGTCGCGGTGCCCGGCTACCAGCGGGACCAGGTGGACGCCGTCCTGCTGCGGCTGCGGGACGCCCTCGCGGAACGTGAGGACGAGGCGACCGCGCTGCGGGCCCGGGTGGCCGAGCTCGAGGCCGCCGACCCCTCCCGGGGCGATCCGGCGGGGCGCGCCTGAGTCGCGGGCCGGGCTCGGTGCGGGCCATCGTTTGGCGCGAGCACGCGGAATCCGCGATAATGGTGATGTGACCGGCCTCGCGCACGCCCGCGTGCGGGGGCGCCGGAGGCGTCCGGTCAGTGCCCGCTCCCGCGGTCACCGGACGCCGTGACGGGAACATCATCCAGAAGGGAAGTCGCAATGGCCGCCATGAAGCCCCGCACCGGGGACGGTCCCATGGAAGTGACCAAGGAGGGGCGCAGCCTGATCATGCGCGTGCCGATCGACGGCGGCGGCCGTCTCGTGCTGGAGATCAACGCGGACGAGGCCCGCGAGCTCAAGGAGTGCCTCGAGGGCGTCATCCAGGCCTGAGCCCGGACCCCTTCGACGCGGACGCCCCGCGCACCGTGACGGTGCGCGGGGCGTCCGCGTCCCCGGCGACGCCGCGGATCAGCGGCGCACCGCGATCAGCACGCCCGTGCCGGAGGGGACGACGGCGGACAGCCAGTGCTCGTCCTCCCGGATGAGGCGGTCCACCGCCCGGGCGGACACGGTGGACTCGTCGCGCACGGCGGGCCGGGGAACGCGGTCGCCGTCGAGGGCGTCCACCACGACGAGCACGCCGCCGGGGGCGAGCATGCGCGCGGCCTGCTCGACGTCGAACTGACGCGCGGCCGGGTCCCCGTCCACCAGGACCATCTCGTAGGCGCCGCTCGTGAGCCGGGGGAGGACGAGCCGGGAGCGCCCCGTGATCATGCGGGTGCGGCTCGTGGGCAGGCGGGCCTCCGAGAACGCCTCGCGGGCCGCACGCTGGGCCTCCGCGTCCGGATCGACGGTGGTGAGGACCGTGCGCTCGGGCAGACCGCGCATCAGGGCGAGGCCCGAGACGCCGGCGCCCGTGCCCACTTCCACGACCGCCGCGGGGGCACGCGTGGCCGCCAGCACCGTCAACAGGGCCGCCGTCCCCTCGCTCACCGGCGGCACGTCCAGCTCGGCGGCGCGCTCGCGGGCGCGCAGGACGACGTCGTCCTCGGTGGCCCGGCTCTCCGACCAGGCCCAGGACGCGTGCTTGTCGGTGGGCTGGGGCTGCAGGGCGCTCATGGCTGACTCCGGGACGACGACGGCGGGACCTCGCCCGCGGCACGGGCGACGCGGGCCAGTGTACGGGCCGGCACGCGGCCGCGACCCAGTGTTCTCCCAGGAGGCGGGCCGATGATGGGACACGGCACGAACCGGCTCCCGCCGTGCGGGAGGCCGTTCGCCGGACCGAGGACGCGAGGACCGAGGAGGTGGCCGCATGGGACGTCGACACACCCAGCGCCACATGGACGCCTACCTCGAGGGCTCCCTCCCCGCCGCGTCCCGGGCGCGCATCGCCCGCCACCTGGACCGCTGCCCCGAGTGCCGCGCCACCGTCCAGGCCCGGGCCCGCGTGCTCGACGCCGCCCGCACGGTGCACCAGCGTCCGGCCGGCGCCGTCGTCGCCCCGGTGCTGCGCGCCCGCGGCGTCTCCGGCCGCCTGGTGGTGGGGCTGCTGACCTTCGTCGTCCTGCTCGGCGGGCTGTTCACCGCGGTCTGGGTGGCCGGCGCGCCCCGCACCACGGCCCAGCGCACGGCCCCGACGGACACCGTCGCCCTGCCGGCGGCCGGGACCGCGTCGACGGACCGGCGCGGCACCGTCGCGGAGCTGCGGGGTCAGGGCTGGACGGTGCCCTCCCTCGTGGGGGCCGGACTGGAGCCGCTCACCGTGGACACCACCCAGACGGCCGAGGACGTGGAGGTCGTCGTCGGCTGGGGCCGGGACGAGCCGACCGTGACCGTCCGCGAGTGCCGACCCCGGATCGAGGGAGCCACCCCGGAGGGCTGTGCCTCGACCGCGCCCCTGAGCACGGGGGCACAGGAGCGTCGGCTGGCCGGCGGCGGCGTCTACCGGATCGTCCCGGCGGGGGAGCAGGACGGCTGGACGGCCGAGCTGACCACGCCCCAGGCCGCCTACCGCGTGGAGGCCAGCCTGCCGGACGAGCGCGCCGACGCGGTCCTCACCCACCTGCTGGTCTCCGAGCGGGCACGGGTGCTCGAGCTGGGCGGCGGCGACGCCGTCGAGGAACGCCTCGAGCGAGGCCTCGAACGCATCGCGGACGCCGTGCCGCGCCCCCGCGGCTGAGCCGCCCCGCCCCCGCGGCTCCGGGCTGTGGGGCGGTGCCGCTCTAGTAGAGTTGGGAGGGTGTTTGGTATCAACGGCGGCGAGTTCATCATCTTGGCGGTGCTCGCGATCGTCATCCTCGGGCCGGAGAAGCTCCCCGAGTACACGCGCGCCTTCACCGACTGGCTGCGCGTCATGCGCGACAAGGCCGAGGGTGCCAAGGCGCAGTTCAAGGAGGAGACCGGCACGGACTTCGACGAGGTGGACTGGCGCAAGTACGACCCCCGCCAGTACGACCCGCGCCGCATCATCCGCGACGCGCTCCGCGAGCCTGCCGGCGGCTCGTCCACGCCCGCGTCCCGGGCGGCGCAGGCGACGGGCGTCAGCGCCGAGGACGTGCACGGCGGCCTCACCCGCCAGGACCTGGCGGACATGGATCCGCGCACGCTCTTCCGCCGCCCCGCCGGGGCCGGCAGCACCGCCGCCGCGGAGTCCGGTGCCGCCGCACAGACCCGGTCGACCGCGCCCGCCGCCGGGGCGGCCGCCGTGGGCGGCGCCGCCGCAGCCCTGATGGCCTCCGGCCGCGCCGAGGCCCTCGCCGAGGAGCGTCCTGCCGCCGTGGAGACCGCACCGGACCCACTCGAGCTGCTCGGGCTGGCACCCGCCCCCTTCGACGTCGACGCGACCTGACGCCGTCGCGCGCGTCGGGTGCCCCGGCCGGGGCGCCGGCACCCGAGGTCAGCGCGGGGTGAACGGCAGCGGCCGCCCGGCCAGCCCGCGCGGCCGCACGGCCAGCCGCTGCGCGATCTGCGTCAGCGCCCGGCCCGCGGGGCTCTCCGGCGCGGACACCACCACGGGTTCGCCGGCGTCGCCGCCCGCGCGCAGCGCCGGGTCCAGGGGGACGGTGCCCAGCAGCGGCACCTGCGTGTCCAGCACCCCGGACAGCCGCTCCGCCACCTCGGCACCGCCGCCGGTCCCGAACACATCCAGCACGGTGCCGTCCGGCAGGGTCATCGGCCCCATGTTCTCCACGACGCCGGCCACGGTCTGCCCCGTCTGCTCCGCCAGCTGACCGGCGCGCGCGGCCACCTGCGCGGCGGCGTGCTGCGGCGTGGTCACCACGAGCAGCTCCGAGGCGGGCAGCAGCTGCGCCGTCGAGATCGCGATGTCCCCGGTGCCCGGGGGCAGGTCCACGAGCAGCACGTCCAGGTCGCCCCAGTGCACGTCCGTGACGAACTGCTCGAGCGCGCGGTGCAGCATCGGCCCGCGCCAGGCCACCGGCCGGTCCGCGTCGAGGAACATGCCGATCGAGATGACCTTCACGTCCCGCACCACGGGTGGCAGGATCATCCGGTCCAGCTTGGTCGGGGTGGCGGTCACGCCCAGGAGCCCGGGGATGGAGTAGCCGTGCACGTCCGCGTCGATCAGGCCGACGGCGAGCCCGCGCGCGGCGAGCGCGACCGCGAGGTTGGCCGTGACCGAGGACTTGCCCACGCCGCCCTTGCCCGAGGCCACCGCGAGGACGCGCGTGAGCGTGTCCTTCCCGAACGGGTTCGTCGGCCGGGCCGCGCGCAGGGCGTCCTGCAGCGCCAGGCGGCGCTCGGGCTCCATGACCCCGACGCGCACGTCCACGGACCCGCAGCCGGGCACGTCGGCGACGGCGGCGGCCACGTCCGTCTGGATCGTCCCGCGCAGGGGGCACGCGGCGATC
Organism: Micrococcus sp. CH7; assembly: GCF_001595485.1. NCBI lineage: Bacteria > Bacillati > Actinomycetota > Actinomycetes > Micrococcales > Micrococcaceae > Micrococcus > Micrococcus sp. CH7. Next base: position 115,357 of record NZ_LOSQ01000004.1, on the reverse strand, counting down.
GTGAGCAGCACCGCGACCTCGACGACGCCCGGGGCGGTCTCCACGACCGACTCCACCATGCCGAGGTCGGTGATCGGGCGGCGGATCTCGGGGTCCTGGACCGTGGCGAGCCGCTCCAGCACCCGGCGCTCGAGGTCGGTGCGGACCTCGGGCACGGGCAGGCCCAGGGCGCTCATCGGCCGCCCCCGTCCACCGGGCCCGCACCGCCGGCGGGGCCGGTCACCGGACCGGACCCCCCGGCCTCGCGGGCCTCCTGCGCCGCGAGGGTGGCGAGCGTGGTGGTCGTGGGCTCGGCGCCGGCGTCGCCGCGCCGCGCATCCCGGCCGCGGCCCTTGGTCTTCTTGTTCTTGCGGGGCTGGGCCTCGGCGCCCGGGAGGCCGGCGCGCAGCTCCTCCCGGATCTCCTCCCGGATCTCCTCCCGGAGCTCGGCGCGCAGCGCCTCGCGGAGGTCGTCCCTGAGGTCGTCCTGGACGCCGCGCAGCTCGCCGCGCACGAAGTCGCGCGTGGCGACCTCCTGGACGGCCAGCCGCAGACCGGCGATCTCGCGGGTGAGGAACTCGGTGTCGGCGAGGTTGCGCTCGGCGCGGTCACGGTCCTCGCGCAGCGCGACCTTGTCCCGGTCGTCCTGGCGGTTCTGCGCCAGCAGGAGCAGGGGTGCGGCGTAGGACGCCTGGAGGGAGAGCATGAGCGTGAGCGCGGTGAAGCCGAGCTCGGCGGAGTCGAACCGCCACTCCATCGGGCCGAACGTGTTCCAGCCCAGCCAGGCGGCGCAGAACAGCGTCATCCAGACGAGGAACTGCGGGGTGCCCATGAAGCGGGCGATGCCCTCGGTGGCCTCGCCGAAGGCGTCCGGGTTCGGGGCCAGCCGGGGCACGCGGCGCCCGCTGGCGCTCAGCGGGGTGTCCAGGCCGGTGCCGCGGCCCGGGCGCAGGTATCGCGCGGTCTGGGTCATGCTCACACCTCCGGTGTCGTGCGGCGGCGGGCCGCGGGGTCAGGTTGCGGGGCGGGTCTCGGCGTCGTCGAGGTCCATGGCCCGCCAGTCGTCGGGCAGGATGTGGTCGAGCAGGTCGTCCACGCTCACAGCCCCGACGACGCGGTCCTGCTCGTTCACCACGGGGATGCACGTGAGGTTGTAGGTCGCGAGCTCGCGGGTCACGTGGGCGATGGGGGCGAGGTCCGAGACGGCCTCGAGATCCTTGTCCATGATGTTGCCGATCGCCTCCGGCGGCGGGTACCGCAGCAGGCGCTGGAAGTGGACGACGCCGAGGAACCGGCCCGTCGGCGTCTCCAACGGCGGCCGGGCCACGATCACGAGCGAGGCCAGCGCGGGGGAGATCTCCTGCTGTCGGATGGTCGCCATGGCCTCGGCCACGGTGGCCTCCGGGGGGAGGATGACCGGCACGGGGGTCATGAGCGAGCCCGCCGTGCCCTCCTCGTACTCGAGCAGGCGCCGGACGTCCTCGGCGTCCTCCGGCTCCATGCGTTCGAGCAGCAGCTCCTGCTGGGAGTCGGGCAGCTCGTGGAGCAGGTCCGCCGCGTCGTCCGGGTCCATCTCCTCCAGGACGTCGGCGGCGCGGTCGATGTCCAGCTGGGAGAGGATCTGCACCTGGTCGTCGTCGGGCAGCTCCTGGAGCACGTCCGCGAGGCGTTCGTTCTGCAGCTCCCTGGCGACCTCGACGCGGCGCTTCTCCGACATGTCGTGGAGCATGTCCGCCAGGTCGGCGGGCTTGAGGTCCTCGTGCGCGGCGAGGAAGCTCGTGGCCCCCTGCGGGTCGGCCTGCGCCGTCCAGCGGGCCTCGTCCCAGTTCAGCAGGAGGTGCTCGCCCCGCTGGGCGCGGCCGAAGGGGCCGCGGCCGACGATGCGGCGCACGTACAGGTCCGAGACCAGCCAGTCGCCGTTGCGCTGCTGCTCCAGCCCGATGTCCTCCAGGAAGGCCTCGCCCGACCCGTCGGAGAGGCGCACCTTCCGGTCGAAGAGGTCGGCGGCCACCATCTGCTCGGCGCCACGGCGGGAGAACCGGCGCAGGTTGATCAGCCCGGTCGTGATGATCCGGCCCGAGTCCATGGACGTCACCCGCGTCATCGGGACGAAGACGCGCTTCTTGCCGGGGACCTCGATCACGAGGCCGGTGGCGAACGGGGCTGCGGCGGGGCCGCGGTCCAGCACGACGACGTCGCGCAGCCGTCCCAGGCGGTCGCCGAGGGGGTCGAAGACGTCCAGGCCCAGCAGGCGGGCCACGAAGATCTTGGGGGAGCTCACCGACCCAGCCTACGGCGTGCCGGACCGCGGCTCCGTGTCCGCGTACGGCGGACCGCCGCCCGCCCGGGCGCCGGGCCGGGCACAATGGGTCCATGTCGTTCATGATGTCCAACCCTCAGCCCGGCGCCGAGCAGGGCCTGCCCCGCGGAGAGCTGCTGGCCACCTACGCCACCTACGCGCAGGCGCGCGAGCAGGTGGACCGCCTCGCCGCCACGGACTTCCCCGTGAGCGCCGTGTCGATCGTGGGCAAGGACCTGCGGGTCGTGGAGCGGGTGCGCGGCCGGCTGAACTACGCCCAGGTGGCGTTGTCCGCGGGTGTGCGCGGCGTGTTCTTCGGCGGACTGATCGGCATGTTCCTCTACCTGCTGGCCCCCGAGGCCGGCCCGGGGCAGATCCTCACCTCCATGCTGCTGGGCCTGGCGGTGTGGCTGATCTTCGGCGTGATCGGCTTCGCGATGCGTCGGGGCCAGCACGGCTTCGCGTCCTCGCAGGCCGTCGTGCCGACGGCCTTCGACCTCGTGGTCGCGTTCGACCACGCCGCCCGCGCCCGCCAGGAGCTGGGCCTGGGCGGTGCCGCGGCCCCGACGCCGCAGCCGGCCCCGCAGCCGGCGCCCGCCCCCGCCGCGGAGGAGGCCGGGGGCGGGTCCGTGCAGGCCACCCCGGCCGCCGCGCCGTCGTCGGGCGGGTCCCACGCGGCGCCGGCCCCCGGCGGGCCCGAGGCGTCGGCCCGGCCCACTCCGGAGGCGGACACCGCGCCCACCGGCCTGGACCGCTCCTACGGCGTGACCCTGCCCCCGGAGGAGGTCGCCAAGCTCATCGAGGCGCGCGGCGGCCACCCGCCCCGGCCCCAGGACGAACCGCGCGGCTGAGCCCCGTCAGAGGGACCAGGACTCGAGTCGCCGGAGCATGTCGCGCTTCTTGCTCGCATGACCGTGCATCCGGCCCAGGATGTCGCCGAGGACGGTGACGGCGCGGTCGATGTACGGGCCCTTGTTCAGCATCGCGGCCTCGGCCCGCTGCGCCATCGCGGCGTCCGTGATCTCCGCCCGTGAGGGCAGGCCGGTCTTGGCGAGGGACTCGAGGACCTGGGTGGCCCAGATCGCGGGCACGTGCGCCGCCTCGCACAGCCACAGGATCTCCTCCTGCAGCTCGGCCATCCGTGCGAAGCCGGCCTCCACCGCCAGGTCGCCCCGGGCGATCATCACCCCGACGTCCCGCCAGCGCATCGCCTCGAGCAGCATCCGCGGCAGCTGCCGGAAGGCCTCCACCGTCTCGATCTTCAGCGTGATGTCCACGTCCGGCGCGTCCTCGGCCTCGAGCGCGTCGATCAGCTGGGCCACGTCCTCGGCCGAGCGGACGAAGGACATGTTCACCATGTCCGCGTGGCGGGCCGCGAACGGGATGTGGGCGAGGTCCTCGTCCGTGAGGGCCGGGATGTCCAGGTGCGTGTCCGGGAAGTTCACGCCCTTCTCCGCCTTGAGCTTCGCCCCGCGCGGGCCGGCCTGGGTCACCTCGAGGGTGATCTCGTCGTCGGACACCGCCGTGATCCGCGCGCCGATCCGCCCGTCGTCGAGGGAGACCCGGTCGCCGACCGCCGCGTCCGCGAACGCCTGCGCCAGGGTGAGGCCGATCCGGTAGGGCGGCGTGTCGACCGCGGGGACCGGCTCGAGCGAGCGGGCCAGCACGATCTCCTCGCCCTCGTGCACGCGCATGGACTGCTCGAGCGGGGGCAGCGGCCCGACCTCGAGCGGCCCGTGCGGCGTCGTCAGCGCCGTGCCCGTCGCCCAGTAGACCGTCTTGTCCGCCTGCACGAGCACGCCCTCGCCGTCCACCTGCTCGACCTCGAGCCTGCGGTGAGCGCCACGCGCGTCGGTCAGCTCGATCTCGTCGCCGCGCTGCAGGACCGCCAGGGTCGTCCCCTCCGGGTCCGCGAGCGGCACGACGACGGCGCCGTCCGGCCGGTCCGCTGTGGCCACGGCGTCGTGGGGCCCGGCGGCGAGCCACACGCGGGAGGGCTCGGTGACGATCCCGGAGGGGTCCCGGGCGGGCTTCACCTTCACGACGCGCGGTCCCGGCTCGATGGGGCCGGTGCGCACCTTCGGCCCGGCCAGGTCCATCGCGACCAGGGGTGCGGGCCGGCCCGCACCGGCACACCGGCGGACCGCCGCGATCATGGCGGCCCACGCCTGCTCGTCGTCGTGGGCGCAGTTCACGCGCGCCAGGTCCATGCCGGCCTCGGCGATCCGGGCCACGAGCTCCGGGTCCGTGGCGGCCTCGGAGGGCATGGTCACCATGATGCGCGCGTCCCGGTCGCCGCGGGCCGGACCGAGCAGGCTCGCCGCGTTGCGGGCGAGGATGGCGCGGCCCTCGGCGGAGGTCAGGGCGTCGTCCTCGGGCGCGGGGGCGGGGTCGCCGTCGAGCGCGCGGGCGGCGGCCAGCACCGCGTCCACGTGGCCCAGCACGCCGGCCTCCATGCGGCCCAGAGAGGACAGTCCGGCGTCGCTCAGCGCCTCCTGCAGGGGCCGCAGGTCGGTGCCGCGCAGGGCGACGTAGTGCACGAGGTTCCGGGCCGAGGCCCGGTGGCGCTCCCGGACGCGGGAGATGAGGTCGGCGTGCTCCGCCTCGGCGGAGAGGAGGCGGTCGCGGAGGGCGGTGAGCTCGGTGGTCAGGTCGATACCCATGGTCCGAACCCTAGGGGCGCCCTCCGCGCCGGATCACGCCTGGAGCCGCGCCATCCAGGCCTCGATCTCGTCCGGGGTGCGGGGGAGGACCGCGGAGAGGTTCTCGGCCCCGTCCTCGGTCACGAGGATGTCGTCCTCGATGCGCACGCCGATGCCGCGGTACTCCTCGGGGACGGCCAGGTCCTCCTCCTTGAAGTACAGACCCGGCTCGATCGTGAAGACCATGCCCGGCTCGAGCACGCCGTCCAGGTAGAGCTCCCGCTTGGCCTGCGCGCAGTCGTGCACGTCGAGGCCGAGGTGGTGCGAGGTGCCGTGGGGCATCCAGCGCCGGTGGTGCTGGCCCTCGTCCGATAGCGCGACCTCGGCCGAGACCGGCAGCAGGCCCCAGCCGTCGAGGCGGTCGACGAGCACCCGCATGGCCTCGGCGTGGAGCTCGCGGAACCGGATGCCGGGGCGCACGATCGCGAAGGCGGCGTCCGCGGCGTCGAGGACCGCCTGGTAGATGCGGCGCTGCACGTCCGTGAACGTGCCGGACACGGGCAGGGTGCGGGTGATGTCCGCGGTGTAGAGGGAGTCGTCCTCGACGCCGGCGTCGAGCAGCAGCAGCTCACCCGGGCGCACGGCGCCCGTGTTGCGGATCCAGTGCAGGATCGTGGCGTTGTTGCCGGAGGCCGCGATCGTGTCGTAGCCCAGGTCGTTGCCCTCGAGGCGGGCGCGGGCGAAGAAGGCGCCCTCGACCACGCGCTCGCCGCGGTCGTGGCCCACGGCGCGCGGCAGGGCCCGCACGACGTCCTCGAAGCCCGCGATCGTGGCGGCCACCGAGGCGCGCATCCGCTCGACCTCCCACGCGTCCTTGACCAGGCGCAGCTCGGAGAGGAACTCGGCGGTCTGGGCGTCGGCCTCGGCCGCGGCGGCCAGGTCCACGCCGGCCTCGGTCCGGACGGCGGCCAGCAGCGCGTCCACGTCCTGGTCGGTCTCGGCCAGCAGCCGCACCGCGGTGCCGTCCGCGGCCACGTTCTTGGTGACGGCGGACTCGAGCTCCTCGAGCCCCGCCGTGCGCAGACCCGTGCGGGCGGCCAGGCCGGCCAGGGTCGGACGGGGGCCGATCCAGAACTCACCCGAGCGCGAGTCCGCGTAGAACTGCTCGGTGTCCCGGCCGGCCAGGGGACGGAAGTACAGGGTGGCGGTGTGGTCCGTGCCGTCGTCGCCGGCGCCCGGGTCCGTGGGCTCGAGCACGAGCACGGCGTCCGGCTCGTGGTCCACGCCGAGGCCCGTCAGGTGGGCAAACGCGGAGTGCGCGCGGAAGCGGTAGTCGGTGTCGTTCGAGCGGACCTTGAGGCGGCCGGCCGGCACCACGATCCGCTCGCCCGGGAAGCGCGCGGACACGGCGGCCCGCCGCCGGGCGGCGTACGGGGCCGAGGCGTCGGGGTCGGGCAGGGCCTGCGACGAGGGCGCCCAGTCGGAGGCCATGAAGTCGCGGAAGGCGTTCGAGGCGGGGCGCTGCGAGCGGTTGTCGACGCGCTCGGCCAGCGGCTGGGGGTTCACCGCGCCGGTGCCGTCGGCGCCCGCCTCGGGGGCGGCGGCGGGCTGGTCGGGGGTGGTCTGGGCGGGGTGCTGTGCGGCATCGGTCATGCCCTCCATCATGGCACCGGTGGGCGCGGGCAGGTCGGGGCCGCCGCGCGCGGGTCTCGGTACCATGGCCGCCATGGCCCGCTACGACCTGCACACGCACTCGACCGAGTCCGACGGCACCGAGCCGCCGGCCGACGTGGTGCGTGCGGCGGCGCGGGCCGGGCTGGACGGCCTCGCGCTCACCGACCACGACACGACCGCCGGCTGGGCCGAGGCCGCCCACGCCGCGCGGGAGACCGGGCTGACGCTCGTGCCCGGCATGGAGATGTCCTGCACCTCCGCCGACGGCGTGAGCGTGCACGTGCTCAGCTACCTGCACGACCCCGAGGACCCCGCCCTGCTGCGGGAGGTCGGCCTGGCCCGCGACGCGAGGCTGATCCGGGCGCAGGAGATGGTGCGGCGCCTGGGCGCGGACTTCCCGATCACGTGGGAGCTGGTCCAGGAGCACGCGGCGGAGAACGCGACGATCGGCCGGCCCCACCTGGCCGACGCCCTCGTGACGATCGGGGCCGTCCCGGACCGCTCCGCGGCGTTCCGGGAGATCCTCGCCGGCCGGTCCAAGTACTACGTGCCGCACTTCGCCCCGGACCCGGCCGAGGCGGTCGCGCTCATCCGGGCCGCCGGCGGGGTGCCGGTGTTCGCGCATCCCCGGGCGCGCATGCGGGGCCGCGTGGTGGGCGACGAGGTGTTCGAGCAGATGGCCGAGGCCGGACTGGCGGGGGTCGAGGTCGAGCACCGGGACAACCCGGCGGAGGAGCGCACCTGGCTGCGCGCGTTCGCGGACCGGCACGGGCTGTTCGTCACCGGCTCGTCCGACTACCACGGCACGGGCAAGCCCAATCCGATCGGCGAGCACACCACGGGCGCGGAGGTGCTCGCCGAGATCGAGCGGCAGGGCACCGGCACGGCGATCATCCGCGGCTGAGCCCGGACGGCCGGGGCGACGGCGGAGGATCCGTTGCGCGAATGACCCTTCCGGCCGCCTGCACGGCGGTCAGAAGGGTCATTCGCGCAGAAGACTCCCGGGGGCCCGGAAGGGAGGGTCAGCCGTCCACGACCTCGCCGTTGCGGCGGCGCGTGCGGGTGCGGCCGCCCCGGCGACGACGGGCCTCGGCCCGCGCCTCGGCGCGCTCGGCCCGGCGGGCCTCCGTCAGCTCGACGCCGGCCACCGGCTCCGGCGTCCGGGCTGCGGGGGCCTCGGAGCGCGAGGCGGTGCGCTCGCGGCCCTCGCCGCGACCACGGCCCCGGCCCTCGGCGCGCTGCTCGGCGGGTACCTCACCACGCCCGCGGGCCGAGCGCTCGCCGCGGCCTCCGCCGCGTGCATCGTCGCGGCCCTCGCCGGAGCGGCCGCCCCGGTTCCGTCCGCCACGTCCGCCGCGGCCGCCCTCACGGCCGCCGCGCTCGCCGTCGCGGGACCGACCGCCCTCGCGACCCCGTCCGCGGCCGCCGTCGCGCTGCTTCGCCTCGGGGCCGCCGAGGTCCTCGAGCGTCTCGCCCTCGAGGCCCTCGAGCACGCGCTTGGCCTGCGGCAGACGGCCCTTCGTGCCCTTCGGGATGCCGAGGTCGGAGAACAGGTGCGGGGAGGAGGAGTAGGTCTCCACCGGCTCGGGCTGGCCGAGGCCGAGCGCCTTGTCGATCAGGGACCAGCGCGGCATGTCCTCCCAGTCCACGAGGGTCACCGCCACGCCCTTGTTGCCGGCGCGGCCCGTGCGGCCCACGCGGTGCACGTAGGTCTTCTCGTCCTCCGGCGCCTGGAAGTTGAACACGTGCGTGACGTCGTCGACGTCGATGCCGCGCGCCGCGACGTCGGTGGCCACGAGGATGTCCACCTTGCCGTTGCGGAACGCGCGCAGCGCCTGCTCGCGGGCGCCCTGGCCGAGGTCGCCGTGCAGCGCGCCGGCCGCGAAGCCGCGCGCCGTCAGCTCGTCCGCCACGCGAGCGGCCGTGCGCTTGGTGCGCGTGAAGATGATGGTCCGGCCGCGGCCCTCGGCCTGCAGGGCGCGGGCCACGAGCTCGTCCTTGTCCATGTGGTGGGCGCGGTAGACGAGCTGACGGATGTCCTTCTTCGTCAGGCCCTCGTCCTCCGGGTCCGCCGCGCGGATGTGGGTCGGCTGCGTCATGTAGCGGCGCGCCATCGCGACCACGGGACCCGGCATGGTGGCCGAGAACAGCATGGTCTGACGCACGGCCGGGACGGCGGCGAGCAGGGTCTCGACGTCGGGGAGGAAGCCGAGGTCCAGCATCTCGTCGGCCTCGTCCAGCACCACCGTGTTCACCAGGTCCAGGCGCAGGTGGCGCTGGCGCATCAGGTCGATGAGGCGGCCGGGGGTGCCGACGACGATCTCGACGCCGCGCTGCAGCTCCTCGATCTGCGGCTCGTAGGCGCGGCCGCCGTAGATGGTGGCGATGCGCAGGGGGCGCCGGGCCGCGGCGGCCGTGAGGTCGCCGGCCACCTGGACGGCGAGCTCGCGCGTCGGGGCGACGATCAGGGCCTGCGGGGCGCCCGCGGTGCCCTTGGCCTCGAGGCCGTCCCAGCCGGGCTCGCCCGGGCCGATGGCGCGCTGTAGCGCGGGGATGCCGAAGCCGAGGGTCTTGCCGGTGCCGGTCTTGGCCTGGCCGATGATGTCGTGGCCGCCGAGGGCGACCGGCAGGGTCATGGCCTGGATGGGGAAGGGGTGGACGATGCCCTTGGCCTCCAAGGCCTCGACGATCGCGGGGTGCACCCCGAAGTCGGCGAAGGTCTGCTCGGGGGCCACGGGGGCGGCGTCCTCGGTGACGATGTCCTCCGCGATCGCGGCGACCGTCGGGTCGAGATCGGCGGAGGCGGGGGTGTGCTCGGAGTTCTGGGTCATGGCGACTCGCGTTCCTGGTCAGGCGTCGTCACGGCGGGCGGAAGGCCCGGCTCCGCCGTGCGCGCGGTTCAAGCGGAAGCCGATCGCGAGGCAAGCACGCGGAGCGGCCGACGGGCGGCGCCCCGTGGAACCGGGCCGGGCGCGCCGTACGCGGCGGGCCGTGCCGGATCCGGCAGGTCATGGTGCCGTCCCGGGCGTCAGGGGCGCGGGCGGCGGGTCAGGGTGATCAGAGAGCGACCGGTCATCCTGGGTCAGCGTGAGCTGTGCGGCCAGTCTACCCCCGCGGCCATGATCGCACCCGAGGCACGGTCCACGCCCTCGATCCGCACGCGCACCCGGGTGCCCGCCGGGACGCCGCCCGGCACCCGCAGGCTCACGGCCGGGTCGAGCAGCCACACCTCCGTGCCGTCCTTCGCCTCGCGCACCGCGATCCCCTCGAGCTCCGCGCCGACGCGGGACTCGAGCGCCGCCGCCTCCACGAGGTCCGCCGCCGTCCGGCTCGCGGCCGAAGCCCGGCGCGACGAGTCCGCCATGAGGGCGGGCAGCTCGGGCAGGGCGCTGCGGACCCACGCGGGGGCGGGGGCGCCGACGGCGTGGGCGTGGCACAGGGCCAGGACGAAGCGGTCCACGAGCCGGCGCAGCGGAGCGGTGGCGTGGGCGTAGGGGGCGGCGAGCGCGGCCTGGGCCGGTTCGTCCGGCGGCGTGCGCAGGCCCGGGTCCTCGGTCTGCGCGTCGAAGGCCGTGTACCCGGCGCCGCGGAACAGCCCGGTGGCCGCGTGCAGCACCGCCAGGTGCCGCGCGTCGGCGGGGTCGAGGGAACGCAGGTAGGCGCCGTAGTCCTGGCCCTCGTCCCACGGGGCGCCCAGGGCGCGCGTGCGCTCTCGGAAGGCGGCGACGGCGTCGGCGTCCGGCGCCGGCATCGTGCGCAGGATCCCGACCCCGGCGGCCAGCATCAGCTCGGCCGCGGCCATGCCGGTCAGCAGGGAGAGCTGGGCGTTGTGCTCCTCCGCCGGCAGCGGCGCCCGGTGCACGAGCTCGTGCGCCCCGTCCTCGGTGACACGGACCTCCTGGTCCGGCAGGTTCAGGGAGGCACCGCCGCGGGCGGCCTCCTGCGCGGCCCGCCGTCGGCCCACCTCCGGCAGCAGCGCCAGCGAGTCGCGCACCTCGGCCGGCCACCCCTCGGCGGCGGCCCGGTCCGCGTCGGTGACCCCGGGACGCGGCGTCGTCGGCGCCTGCGCCCCCGGCTGTGCGTCGAGGAAGGCCTGCACCTGCCCGTAGGTCAGCTGCGCCCGGGAGCGGACGCGGGCGCGTTCGAGGCCGGTCTCGACGACGACGCCCGCGGCGTCCAGCAGGAACGTCCAGACGAACGCCGGGCGCTCGCGGTCGGGCAGCAGGGAGGCGGCGTCCTCGCTCAGCACCTCCGGGTGCAGGGGGACCCGGCCGTCGGGCAGGTAGACGGTCTGGCCGCGGCGGCGGGCCTCGGCGTCCACGGCGCCGCCCGGGGCCACGAAGGCGGGCACGTCCGCGATCGCGTAGCGGACGAGGATGCCGTCGTCGTCGGCGGGGGTCAGGAGCAGGGCCTGGTCCAGGTCCGTGGAGCCGGCGGGATCCACGGTGACAAACGGCAGGGCCGTGCGGTCCGCGTGGTCCGGGCTCCCGGTCAGGCCCGCGTGCACCTCACGCGCGGCCGCCTCCGCCTCGGCCAGGACGGGGGCGGGGAAGGCCGGCGGCAACTCGAGCTCCGTCCACAGGGCGGCGAGACGCTCGAGCAGGGCCGGGTCGGCGGGGCCGCGGAGGCCGAGGGCGTGAGGCGACATGGCGATGCTCCTGGGCAGGGGCCGAGACGACGCACGCCCCGGCGGATCACCGGGGCGTGCGGGCGGGTCAGGAGGCGGCGAACCCGAGCGGGCCCGACTTCTTCGCGCCGATCTCCACGAAGCCGATGCGGTCGCCGGGGACGACCACCTGGCGGCCCTTGGCGTCCGCCAGGACCAGCGGGGTGCCGTCGGCGACGGCGGCGTCCACGAGGGAGCGGACCTCGTCCGCCGACTGCTCGCTGTCGATGACGACCTCGCGGCCGACGTGCTGCACACCGATGCGGATCTCCATGGGGAACCTCTTCTCTTCGTCGCGTCCTGTGCGGTCCGCCGTCAGCCTACGGGACCGCTCGGCGGGGTGGACGGGCGCCCCCGAGGTTCACCCGCGGGCGAAACGGGCCGGACGGCCGGGTCAGCGCGGCGCGTCGTCCGCGGAGGGCAGCGAGGCGAGGCCGCGCCAGACGAGCGCGTCCACCGTGCGGGCCATCTCGGCGGCGGCGGGGCGGGCATCGGCGTCGAGCCGGTCCGCCCAGTGGCGTGCGGCGCCCAGGAGATAGCCGACGAGTCCGCGGGAGAGCACCTCGGCCTCGGCCTCGGCCACGGTGGTGTCCGCGCGGATGGTGCGCGCGACCTCGGAGGAGAGCAGCCGGTGGACGGCCTCGCTGCGCGTGCGCACCTCCGGGTCCGCGTCGATGCCGGAGTCGAAGATGAGGCGGTGGGTCCGCTCGGGGGAGGCCATGTACTCGAACACGGCGGCGACGGTGGCCCGCACCCGTTCGCGGTTGTCCCGGCGGGTGTCCATCGCCGCCTCGAGAAGCGCGCGCAGGTTCGCGACCTCGGCGTCCAGCAGCTCGAGGAAGAGCTCGTGCTTGCTGGGGAAGTGCTGGTAGAGGACCGGCTTGGAGACCTCGGCCCACTCGGCGATCTGCTCCATGGAGGCCCCTGCGTACCGCTCGGCGGCGAAGACCGCGCGGGCGCAGTCCAGCAGCTGGCGGCGACGCTCGTGCCGGGGCAGACGACGGCCTCGCCCGGGCTCGTCGGGCGCGGTGGCGGCGGGGTGGGCGGTCACGGGGTCCTCCTGGCGCGGGGCGGGCTCACGCGATGCGCGCGGCGCCGCCCTCGTCCTGGTGCGCGGGGCAGGCCGCCTCGACCGTGCCCACGGCGGGGGCGGGGCGGCCGGGGGCCTCGATCCCGAAGACCGCCTCGAGGGCGTCCTCATAGCGGTCGAGCCGGCCCTCGGCGGCGAGTCGCTTGGCGCGCACGCTGGGCTCGTGCAGGAGCTGGTTCACCATGCGGCGCAGGGCGAACTCCACCTCCTCGGCGGCCGCCGTGCAGCCGTGGCGGGCGCGCACGCGCTCGAGCTCCCGGTCGAGCACGCCGAGGGTGTGGCGGCGCAGGGCCTTGATCGCCGCGTCGGCGCTGCGGCCGCGCTGCGCGGCGCGGTACTCCTCGACGGCGTCGTCCACGAGCGCGCGGGCCTCGGCGACGGCGACCTCGGCCTGTTCGGGTGCGGCCAGCCGCACCGACTCGAGGGTGACGAGGTCGACGTCCGGCAGGTCCGCGACCGCCGGGTCGAAGTCCCGCGAGAGGGCCAGGTCGACCACCGTGAGCGGGCGCCGCCCGCCCTCGCGCAGCTCCTGCAGGCGCTCGGGGCTGATCTGGCGTTCGCCCCCGGAGGAGCCGATGATCACGTCCGCCTCGGCGACGGCGCCGGCCACGGCCTCGCCGCCGAGCGCGAGGGCCCAGCCGCCGCGGTCCGCGACGAACTGCTCCGCGCGGCCCGAGGCCGAGTGCACGCCGACGGTGGTCGCGCCCCGGTCCGCCAGCTGCGCGAGCGTGGTGCCGGCGTAGGCGCCCGTGCCGATCAGCAGGATGGTGGCCCCGGCCCAGAAGTCGCGCTGGGCCGCGGCGTCGGTGAGACCGCGCAGCTCCTCCGCGAGGTCCAGGGCGACGGAGACGACCGAGCGGCCGGCCGCGCCGAGCGCCGTGCGGGAGCCGACGTCCTTGGCCGTGCGCGTGGCGGACTCGAAGAGGCGGACGAGCGGGCCCGAGGCGGTGCCGGCCTCCTGGGCCGCCGTCAGGGCGCGCCGGACCTGACCGGCGATCTCGCGCTCGCCCACCACGGCGGAGTCCAGTCCGGCGCCGACCTCGAAGAGGTGACGGGCCGTGGCGTCGGCGTCGAGCGTGCGGAACGCGGCGTGCACGTCCTCGTCCGGCAGGGAGGTGGAGGCGGCGACGGCGGACAGCAGCCCCGCGCGGGCGGCCTCGACGCCGACCCCGTCGGCCTCGGCGTAGATCTCCACGCGGTTGCACGTGGCCAGGACGACGGCGCCCGCCGCACCGCTGCCGGGCAGGGCGGGCCCGACCCCGGTCGCGCCGGCGCTGAGGCGGGCGACCGTGTCCAGGTCCAGGTCATGGTGGGAGGCGACGAGAGAGAAGACAGTCACAGCGGGCCAAGTCTAGCCCCGACCGCCCCGCCCGTCCGGGAAGGCGGACCTGACCCGGGCGCCGTCGACGAGTGTGACGGCGCTCACGGAGGACGCGGATGTGCCACCGCGACACGACCGGTGGGACACTGGGGGCATGTCCGCCCTGTCCCAGACCCCCGAGACCCCCGCGGCCGTCCCGGCACTGCCCGCCGCGCACCCGCTGCGCACCGAGGATCCGTCACGCTCGACCGCGGCCAGCCCGCTCCTTCGCGCGCTGCGCGGCCAGCGCCCCGACCGCCACCCCGTGTGGTTCATGCGGCAGGCCGGCCGTTCGCTGCCCGAGTACCGCCGGGTGCGCGAGGGGATCGGGATGCTCGACTCCTGCCTCATGCCGGACCTGGTCCGGGAGATCACGATGCAGCCGGTGCGCCGCCACGACGTCGACGCGGCGATCTTCTTCTCGGACATCGTGGTCCCCCTGCGCCTGGCGGGCGTGGACGTGGAGATCCAGCCCGGCGTGGGCCCCGTGCTCGGCCAGGCCGTCCGCACCGCCGACGACGTCGCCGCGCTGCCCGTCCTCGAGGACGCCGCCCTGGACGTGATCCGCGAGGCCGTCGCGGCCACCGTCGCCGAGCTGGGCCCGCGCCCCCTGATCGGCTTCGCCGGCGCCCCCTTCACGCTGGCGGCGTACATGGTGGAGGGCCGTCCCTCCCGCGACCACTTCGGCCCGCGACGCATGATGCACGCCGACCCCGAGACCTGGGCCGCCCTGGCCGGCTGGGCGGCCACCGTGTCCGGCCAGTTCCTGCGCGCCCAGCTCGAGTCCGGCGCCTCCGCCGCGCAGCTGTTCGACTCGTGGGCCGGTTCGCTCTCGGCGGACGACTACCTCGAGCACGTGCAGCCGCATTCGACGGCGGCCCTCGCCCATGTCGCCGACCTCGCCGGGCCCGGCGTCCCCGACGGCGCCCCGCTCCTGCACTTCGGCACGGGCACCGGAGAGTTCCTGCACCACATGCGTGACGCGGGCGCGACCGCCGTCGGCGTGGACCACCGCCTCACGCTCGCCGAGGCGCACCGCCGGCTCAGCGCGAACCCCGGCCCCGACGGACGCGGCGCCGTGCCCCTGCAGGGCAACATCGACCCGGCCCTGCTCGCCGCCCCGTGGGAGGTCCTCGAGGCCCACGTGCGCGACGTCGTCGCCTCCGGCGCCGTCGCGCCCGGCCACGTCGTCAACCTCGCCCACGGCGTGCCGCCGGAGACGGACGCGGCCGTGCTGACCCGCGTGGTCGAGCTAATCCACTCCCTGCCCGTGCCGGAGCGGGAGGGCCAGGACCCGGCACCGGGGGTCGAGACCGCCGAGCGGGAGGAGCGCGCATGAGCGGCACGGCGCTCGTGGTCGGCGGCGGCATCGCCGGCCTCGTCGCGGCCCACCGACTGTCCACGGCGGGCTGGGACGTGACCCTCGCCGAGGCCACCTCCGTGCTCGGGGGCGCGGTCTCCCCGCGCTTCCTCGACGTCCCCTCGCACGGCGAGACCGGGGCCCCCGAGACCCAGACCCTCGAACTCGACGGCGGCGCCGAGTCGTTCGCCGTCCGCGGCGCCGCCGTGCGCGCGCTCGTGGAGGAGCTCGGGCTGGGCGAGAAGATCGTCGCGCCCGAGCCCCTCGGCTCGTGGCTGCACGGTCCCGCCGGCCCCGTGCGCGCCCCGCGTCTCGGCATCGTCGGCATCCCGGGCGACCTCGACGCCGAGGACCTCGCCGCCGCCCTCACGCCGGCCGGCCTGGAGCGCGCCCGGCAGGACGCCGAGGCCCCCATGGATCGCTGGGCCGCCGCGCTCGCGGCCGGCGAACCGGTGACCGTCGCGCAGGTCGTGGCCGACCGCCTCGGCGACGAGGTGCTCGACCGCCTCGTGGCCCCCGTCGTCGCCGGAGTCCACTCGGCCGACCCCGCGGTCGTCGAGCTGGAGCGCGTGGCCCCCGGCCTGCTCGCCGCCGCCGTGGAGCACGGCGGGCTGGCCGCGGGCGTCGCCGCGCTGCGGTCCACCGGGACCCCCGGCTCGCTCGTGGCCGGTCTGGACGGCGGCATGGTCCGCCTCACCGGCCGGCTCGTCGAGGCGCTGCGCGAGGACGGGGCCACCGTCCTGCGCGGCGTCCGGGTGGCCGCCCTGTCCCGCGTGCCCGCCACCGGCGGCTGGTGGGCCCAGATCTCGGACCGGGACGACGAGGTCGTCCGCGGGCTCGACGTGGACCGCGTCGTGCTGGCCGTGGACGGCGTCACCGCCTGGGACCTGCTGGCCCCGCTCTCGGCCGAGGCCCTGGACCCCGGCGCCGGCCCCGCCCTCGGCGAGGGCATCGCGCTGGCCACGCTCGTCGTCGAGGCCGCGGGCCTGGACGACGCGCCACGCGGCACCGGAGTGCTGGTCGGCGCCGGGACGGACGTGGCCGCCAAGGCCCTGACCCACGCCACCGCCAAGTGGGCGTGGCTGCGCGAGGTCGTCGCGCGGCCACAGGAGGGCGGCGTCGCCCGTCATCCCCATCGCCACGTGCTGCGCCTGTCCTACGGCCGCCAGGGCGGCGGGCCCGAGGCGCTGGGCCACCGCAGCGCGGACGAGGAGCTGCTCGCGCAGGCGCTCGTGGACACGGCGACTCTCACCGGGGTGCCGCTGGCGGAGGAGGACGTCGTCGCCCGCACCGTCACCCGCTGGCGCCGCTCCATCCCGCCGCAGGCCGGCCCCGACCGCGCGAAGGCGGACACGCTGATCGACTGGGCACGGGACGTGCCCGGCCTCGAGCTCGTGGGCAGCTGGGTGCACGGCACCGGGCTGGCCGCCGTCGTCGCCGGCGTGGACCGCACCCTCGGCGCCGACGCGCCGCCCGCGGGTTGACCTCGCCCCCAGACCACCCCTGACGCAATCGGATCTCAAGGAAGAGGACCATGACCAAGGACAGCACCACCACCCCTGCCGAGGCCGGCAAGGACTGGTTCACCACCTACACCGTGTTCGCCCGCCCACAGGGCGAGCCAGGCTGGCTGGGACTGGAGGGCCGCGACGCGAAGAAGGCCGCCAAGGAGTTCGACGAGGCCGTCGCGCGGGTGGCCCAGACCGGCGTGACCGTGCGCGGCGTCTACGACGTC
This sequence comes from Micrococcus sp. CH7, assembly GCF_001595485.1. Taxonomy (NCBI): domain Bacteria; kingdom Bacillati; phylum Actinomycetota; class Actinomycetes; order Micrococcales; family Micrococcaceae; genus Micrococcus; species Micrococcus sp. CH7. The sequence continues at coordinate 98,552 of NZ_LOSQ01000004.1, read as the reverse complement.
TCGGGCATGCGCGAGGCCGGCGACGTCATGGTGTGGATGTACGGCCAGGTGCCCGAGGACCTGCAGGCCGCCATCCGCGAACTGCGCCGCACCCGTCTGCTCGAGGGCACCACGATGGTGCTCTCGGCCATGGGCGCCGATCGCATGGCCGAGTTCAACAAGGACCACGTCCCCGCCTTCGCCATGGGCCGCAAGGCCCTGAAGTGGCTGTGCTTCTACCCGTTCGTGCGCTCGTACGACTGGTACCTGCTGGACCCGAAGGAGCGGGCCCGCATGCTCCGCGAGCACGGCCAGCTCGGCCAGGACTTCCCGCAGGTATGGGCGAACACCACCAGCGCGTTCGGCCTGAACGACTGGGAGTGGCTGCTGGGCCTCGAGGCGGACGAGCTGACGGACCTGGTGGACATGATGCGCCACCTGCGCAACAACGAGACCCGCCTGCACGTGCGCAGCGAGGTGCCGTTCTACACCGGACGCCGTCTGGAGACCGCCGAGATCGCGGAGGTGCTGGCCTGATGACCGCCGCCCCCGAGCCCCGCGCCGACGCGCCCGTCCACACCGGCCCGGACGCCGGCGTCGCCCCGGCCCTCCGGACGCCCGAGAAGGCCGCCGCCGGCGTCGACTACGACGTGTGCGGCGTGATGGCCCCCAAGGACTACGACGCCCTGCTGCTCGCCTCCTTCGGCGGGCCCGAGGGTCAGGACGACGTGATCCCGTTCCTGCGCAACGTCACGCGCGGGCGCGGCATCCCGGACGAGCGCCTCGAGGAGGTCGCCACCCACTACCGCGCCAACGGCGGCGTCAGCCCCATCAACGCGCAGAACCGCGCGCTGAAGGCGGCCATCGAGGCCGAGCTGGCCGCCCGCGGCCTGGACCTGCCCGTGTACTGGGGCAACCGCAACTGGGAGCCCTACTTCCCGGACACCCTCGCGCGGATGCACGCCGACGGGCACCGCCGCATCCTGACGGTCACCACCTCCGCGTACTCCTGCTACTCCTCGTGCCGCCAGTACCGCGAGGACATGGGCATGGCCATGGAGCAGACCGGCCTGACCGGGAAGGTGGACCTGGACAAGACGCGCCAGTACTTCAACCACCCCGGCTTCATCGAGCCGTTCCGGGACGGCCTGCGCGCGGACCTGGCCTCGCTGCGCGCGGAGCTGGGGGACGACGCGCGGATCCACGTGCTCTTCGCGACCCACTCGATCCCCACCTCCGACGCCGCCGCCGCCGGCCCGCGCGGCCTCGCCGCCGACCTGCGCGCGCAGGCGGGGGCGGAGCCGGGCGACGAGGGTGCGGACGTGTACTCGGCGCAGCACCTCGACGTGGCCCGCGAGATCCTCGCCGGCGTGCCCGAGGCCGCGGACGTGCCGTGGTCGCTCGTGTACCAGTCGCGCTCCGGCCCGCCCTCGGTGCCGTGGCTCGAGCCGGACATCAACGACGCGATGGAGCACCTCGCGGGCGAGGGCGCCGAGACGGACGCGCAGGGGCGCGCCGTGGCGGGCTTCGTCGTCGTGCCGCTGGGCTTCGTCTCGGACCACATGGAGGTGGTCTGGGACCTCGACACCGAGGCCAAGGAGACCGCCGAGGGGCTGGGCGTGGGGTTCCGTCGCAGCCCCACCCCGGGCACCGACCCGCGGTTCGTGGCCGGGCTCGTGGACATCGTGGAGGAGCGGCTGGGCCGCCGCGAGGGCCGCGCCGCGGCCGGCTGCTTCCCGGCCTGGTACGACGTGTGCCGGCCGGACTGCTGCGCCAAGGTGATGCGGGACGGCTCGACGCGGCCGACGACGTCCGCGGTCGACGCCGCCGTGCGCGGGCTGGCCGAGCACGAGGCGGGCGCCGCGGCCCCCGCCGAGGAGGCCTGAGACCGTGACCCCCCTGCGCATCGGCACCCGGGGCTCCGCCCTGGCGACCACGCAGACCACCCACGTGGCGGAGGCGCTCACGGAGCGCTCCGGCCTGGCCCACGAGCTGGTGGTGATCCGCACCGAGGGCGACGTCACCACCGGCTCGCTGGCCTCGCTGGGCGGCACCGGCGTGTTCGCCTCGGCGCTGCGGGCCGCCGTGCTCGACGGCGTCGTGGACGCGGCCGTGCACTCGCTCAAGGACCTGCCGGCCGCCCAGCCGGAGACCCTCGAGATCGCCGCGGTGCCGGCCCGGGCCGACCTGCGGGACGCCCTGTGCGCCCGCGACGGCCTCACCCTGGCGACCCTGCCCGAGGGCGCCCGGGTGGGCACGGGCTCTCCGCGCCGCGTGGCCCAGCTCAAGGCGCTGCGCCCGGATCTGGAGCTCGTGGACATCCGCGGCAACGTGCAGACCCGCCTGGCCCGCGTGCCCGGGCTGGAGCAGCACGACGACCACGCCCCGGCCGCCGTGGGTTCGCCCCGCGGTGACCTCGACGCCGTGATCCTGGCCTGTGCCGGGCTCGACCGGCTCGGCCTGGACCACGTGATCACCGAGCGGATCGACCCGGAGGTCATGGTGCCCGCCCCCGGGCAGGGCGCCCTGGCCGTGGAGATCCGGGCCGAGGACGAGTCCTTCCTCGGTCGGGCGCTCCTGGACCCCCAGGCGCCGGTCGGGAGGCTGCACGCCGCCCTCGAGCTGGTCGACGATCGGGACACCCACGTGGCGGTCACCGCCGAGCGGGCCCTGCTGCGCCGCCTCGAGGCCGGCTGCGCCGCGCCGATCGGGGCCGTGGCCCGCGTGACCGACGGCGAGGCCGGCGCGCCGCGCATCGAGATGACCGCGATGGTGGCCGCCCTCGACGGCTCGCGCGTGCTGCGCCGGACCTCGTCCGTGCAGCTCGACCCGGTGCCGGCCGACGTGGCCGGCGACCCGGCGGCCGCCGACGAGTGGCTCGAGGACACCCTGTTCGTGGCCGCGGAGGCACTCGGCGTGCACGTGGCCGAGCAGTTCGTGGCCGAGGGCGCCGACCTGCTGCCCGGCACGGTGCGCGGGGTGGACCGGGGCGACGGCGCCCCGCGGCCCGACGACCCGGCCTGAGATGCGCGTCCTGCTCACCCGCCAGCCGGCCCAGGCCGGCGACCTCGAGGCCGGTCTCGCCGGCGCCGAGGTGGCGGGGCGGCGGCTGCGGGTCGGCTTCCTGCCGCTGACCGACTTCGCGCTGCCCGACGACGACGGCCCCCTGCGCGCGCTGCTCGCGGACTGGGCGGGGGCCGACGGTGATGCGGCCGGGCCGGTGCGCTCGGACGGGTCCCGCTGGCTCGTGCTGACGAGCCCCAACACCGTGCGCGCACTCAGGGCCGTCAGCTGGGACGGCCATGTCCCGGCGGGCGCGCGGATCGCGGTCACCGGACCGGGCACGGCACGGGTGCTGACCGAGGCGGGCTGCGACGCGGCGCCGTGGCTGCCGCCCGAGGACCGCTCCGCCGATGGCCTGATCGCCGGACTCGCCGCCCTGCATCCCCGCGGCGCCCGCGCGTGGCTGCCCCAGTCCGATCGGGCCCGGTCCCGCCTCGCCGACGGCCTGCGCGCGGCGGGCTGGGACGTGCGGACCGGGCTCGCCTACCGGACGGTGCCGTATCCGGCGCAGGTCGGCAGGCGGCTGCTCGACGGGGCGGCAGACGAGGGCCGGGGGGACGTCGTGACGCCCGCGCGGTTGGCCGCGGTCGCGGCGGGGACCGCCGTGGTGCTCACCAGCTCGTCCGCGGCGGAGGAGTTCGTGGCCGCGGGCCTGACGCCGCTGGTGGGGGAGCGGGTGCGGCTCGTGGCGATCGGCGCGCCGACCCGTGACACGTGCGCGCGGCGGGGTCTGCCCCTGCTCGGGACGGCCCCCACGCCGGACGCGGCCGGAGTGCTGGCCGTGCTGCGCGCTGCGGCCTGAGCCGCCCGTCCGCACTCGAGGCGAGGCTCAGTCGGGGCGGCCGCCGTCCCGGTCGGTCGCGTCGTCCTCCGTCGACGCCGGGCCGGCGTCGTGCGTCTCGTCCTCCGGCACGCCGGTGGCGGCGGCCATGATGTCCACCCGCGGATCGCGCAGGATGGCGACCGAGACGTTGGTGAAGCCCGTGTTGGCGAGCAGCTCCGAGGCCTCCTCGTCCGTCAGGTCGTACGCGTGCGCGAGCATGCGCACGTTCTCCGTGTAGAAGGCGTGCAGGCGGTCGACGCCGCGCAGGAAGCCCAGAGTGTTCCCCATGGCGGGGAGCCTACCGGGCGGGCGTGGTGGCCGGGTGGCCGGCGGGTGAACGGCTGGTGGACCGGCCCGCCGGCCGCGGGGGACGACGGGCCGTGCCGCTCAGCCCTCGGCGCGGCGGCTGCGGCGGCGGACCAGCGAGACCTCCATGGTCCGGCCCTCGGTGCGGGTGCGCAGGTACGGCTGGTCCTCCACGAGGGTGGAGAGCTTGGAGTGCCCGAAGTCGCGCGGGTCGAAGTCCACGTGGGTGCGGCTCAGGTGCTGGCCGATCAGGGACAGCGTGGCCCAGCCGTCGTCGGTGCTCGTGGCGTTGACGGCCTTGGTGAGCGCGGCCTGCAGGTCGATGCGCGGGGCGGCGTCGGCCTCGTCGTGCTCGGGCTCGGCCTCGACCGGCACCTCGGGCGGGGTCGGGTCCTCGGTGACGTCCGACGGCGACGCACGGCGGCCCCGCCGACCGGCCCCGGACTTCGCCTGCGGGCCCTTCCCGTCCTTGCCGGCGGCGTCCCCGGCGGGCGCCTCGTCGGCGCCGGGGGCCTCGGCGTCCGCGACGTCCGCGTCCGTGGCCTCGGGGGTGTCGGCGGCGTCGGTGGTCTTGGACCCGCGACCGCGGCCTCGACCGCCGCGGCGGGACCCCGAGCGGCCGGAGCCCTCGGACGCCTTGGCGTTCTCCTCCTTGGCGGGGGCGTCCTCCCCGGTCTCGTCGTCGTCGACGTCGTGGTCCGTGGCGGTGCCGAGCAGCTCGAGGTAGATGAACTGGTCCACGGCGTTGCGCAGCGAGGCGGGGGTCTTGCGGGCGCCCAGGCCGATCACGCGCTTGCCGCCCTCGCGCAGGCGGGTGGCCAGGCGCGTGAAGTCGGAGTCCGAGGAGACGAGGGCGAACGCGTCCACGTTGCCCATCCAGAGCAGGTCCATCGCGTCGATGATGAGCGCGGAGTCCGAGGAGTTCTTGCCCACGGTGTAGGCGAACTGCTGGACCGGCTGGATCGCGTGGTGGTTCAGCGCCTTCTTCCAGCCGTTGAGGTTGGTCGTGGTCCAGTCGCCGTACGCGCGCTTGATCGTGGGGGTGCCGTAGGTGGCGAGCTCCTCGAGGATCAGGGGGGCGAACTTGGGGGAGACGTTGTCGCTGTCCATCAGGACGGCGATTCGCAGGGATGCGGGGGTGGGTTCGGGCATGTGTCCCACCCTAGTCGGCGGCGGTGCGCCCGTGGCCGGCGGTGACCGGGATCGCCTCCCGCTCGCCCCGGCGGGGGCGGGGCCGCGAGGCGGCGGCCACTGTGCCGACGACCAGCCCGACGAGCGCCGGGACCACCCAGCCGAAGCCGACCGCGTAGCCGGGCAGCACCCGGCCGGCCAGGCCCGTCAGGGCGGTGACGGGCGGCGTCGTCGCGAGCGCCTCCGGCAGGGCGCCCAGCAGGTCGAAGAAGGCGGCGAGCCCCGTGCAGGCGACCACCCAGCGGGCCACCGCCGGGTGGTCCCGCACCCAGGCCCAGGCGAGACCGAGCAGGATGACGACGACGGCGATCGGGTAGAGGAACATCAGCACCGGGACGGACCAGGCGATGATCGCCTCCAGGCCCAGGTTGGCGAGCGCGAAGGACACGACGAGGAAGAGGCTCGCCCACAGCCGGTAGGACCCGGGGAACATCTCCGCGAACATCTCGGTGCACGCCACGATCAGTCCGATGCAGGTCTTCAGGCACGCGACGACGACGATGGCCGCGATGAGGTACACGCCCGCCGCGCCGAAGAAGTGGCTCGCGCTGCGGGCGAGGACGTCGCCGCCGTTCGCGGCCTGCGCGAACGCGCCGTGGCTCGTGGCGCCGACGTACGCCAGGGAGGCGTAGACCACCGCCATCGCCGCACCGCCGAGCAGCCCCGCCTTGCCCAGCTCCACCGCCATGCGGCGCGGGCCCGTCACGCCCAGGCGCCGGGCGGCGTCGACGATCACGACCGCGAAGGCGAGCGAGGCGAGCGCGTCCATGGTGTTGTAGCCGTCCAGCAGGCCCCGCACGAGCGCCCCGTCGGCGTAGGCGGGGGTCGGCGAGGGCAGGGCGCCCGTGCTCATCGGGGCCACGACGGCGGCCGCCATCAGGGCGCCGAGCAGGACCAGGAACGCCGGGGTCAGGTAGCGCCCCACCCACTCCATGAGCCGGCCCGGACGGAACGCCGCCACCGCGGCGACCGCGAAGAACGCCGCCGTGAAGCCGAGCAGCCGCAGGCCGCCGTCGCCCGCCAGGGGCGCGACACCGATCTCATAGGACACCGTGGCGGTGCGGGGGATGGCGAAGAGGGGGCCGATCGTCAGGTACAGCAGGCACGTGAACGCCACGGCGAAGCGCCGGGAGACGGGCGCCGTCATCTCACGGACCGAGCGCGCCCCCGTCACCGCCGAGGCGACGATGCCCAGGACCGGCAGCCCCACCGCCGTGACGAGGAAGCCGAGCGTGGCCGGCGTGACCGCGGCGCCCGCATCCCGGCCCAGGCCGGCGGGGAAGATCAGGTTGCCGGCGCCGAAGAACAGGCCGAAGACGAGCGAGGCCAGCAGCAGGGTCTGACCGGGGCGCAGGCGCGGGGGCATCACGGGCCTCTCGACGGCGAACGGGGCGCCATGACTGTACCCGGCGCGCGGTCAGCCTCCGCGCCTAGACTGGACGGGTCCCCGAACCAGGAGCGTGTGACCCCGTCATGTCCTTCCCGCTGCACCGTCCCCGGCGTCTGCGCCGGTCCGCCGCGATGCGCCGCCTCGCCGCCGAGACGCGCCTGCACCCCGCCGAGCTGATCCTGCCGGCCTTCATCAAGGAGGGCGCCGCCGAGCCCGTGCCGATCGCCTCGATGCCGGGCGTCGTGCAGCACACCGCGGACTCGCTCAAGGCCGCCGCGGCCGAGGCCGCCGAGCTGGGCCTGGGCGGCATCATGCTGTTCGGCGTGCCGACCACGCGCGACGCCGTCGGCAGCGCCGCCCTGGACCCGGACGGCGTCCTGAACCGGGCCATCCGGGACGTGAAGGCGGAGGTGGGGGACGGGCTCGTCGTGATGTCCGACCTGTGCCTGGACGAGTTCACCGACCACGGCCACTGCGGCGTGCTCACCGCCGAGGGCGCCGTGGACAACGACGCGACGCTGGAGATCTACGCCCGGATGGGCGTCGCGCAGGCCGAGGCCGGTGCGGACGTGCTCGGCCCCTCCGGGATGATGGACGGCCAGGTCCGCGTGATCCGGGAGGCCCTCGAGGGCGCCGGCCACCACGAGACCGCGATCCTCGCCTACGCCGCGAAGTACTCCTCGGCGTTCTACGGGCCGTTCCGCGACGCCGTCGACTCCCAGCTCACGGGCGACCGCAAGACCTACCAGATGGACGCCGCCAACCGGAGCGAGGCCCTGCTCGAGGTCGCCCTCGACCTCGAGGAGGGCGCGGACATGGTGATGGTCAAGCCCGCGATGAGCTACCTGGACATCGTGCGCGACGTGGCGGACATGGCGGACGTGCCCGTCTCCGCGTACCAGATCTCGGGGGAGTACGCGATGATCGAGGCCGCCGCCGCGCACGGCTGGATCGACCGGAAGGCCTCGATCGTCGAGTCCGTGCTCTCCATCCGGCGCGCCGGCGCCGACTCCGTGCTCACCTACTGGGCGGCCGAGCTCGGCCGCTGGATGAAGGAGGGGTCCCTGTGACCGCGTCCCAGCCGACCACCAACGCCGCCGCCTTCGCCGCGGCCCAGGCCGTCATCCCCGGCGGCGTCGACTCACCCGTGCGCGCCTTCGGCTCGGTGGGCGGCACGCCCCGGTTCATGGCCGGCGCACGCGGCCCGTACCTGACCGACGTCGAGGGCAACGAGTACGTGGACCTGGTCTGCTCGTGGGGCCCCATGCTGCTGGGCCACCAGCACCCCGAGGTCGTCGAGGCCGTGCACGCCGCCGTGGACCGCGGCCTCGGCTTCGGCACCTCCACGCTGGAGGAGACCGCGCTGGCCGAGCTGATCGCCTCCAAGGTCCCGGTCGAGCGCGTGCGCTTCGTGTCCACCGGCACCGAGGCCACCATGACGGCCCTGCGCCTGGCCCGCGGCGTGACCGGCCGCAACCTGATCGTGAAGTTCGCCGGCTGCTACCACGGCCACTCGGACGGCCTGCTGGCCGCGGCCGGCTCGGGCGTGGCGACCGCCGCCCTGCCCGGCTCCGCGGGCGTCACCGAGGCCGCCGCCTCCGAGACCCTCGTGGTGGACTACAACGACCGCGCCGCCGTCGAGGCCGTGTTCGCCGAGCACGATGAGCGCATCGCCGCGCTCATCACGGAGGCCGTGCCCTGCAACATGGGCGTCGTGGAGCCCGCCGAGGGCTTCAACGCGTTCCTGCGCGAGATCACCCGCCGCCACGGCGCGCTGCTGATCTGGGACGAGGTGCTCACCGGCTTCCGCGCCACCGCCACGGGCGGCTGGGGCCTGTCCGGACAGCCCGAGGGCTGGACCCCGGACATCTGGTGCTTCGGCAAGGTGATCGGCGGCGGCATGCCCGCGGCCGCCCTGGGCGGCTCCGCCGAGATCATGGACCACCTGGCCCCGCTCGGCCCCGTGTACCAGGCCGGCACCCTCTCCGGGAATCCGGTGGCCATGGCCGCCGGCCACGCCACGCTCTCCCGCGCCGACGAGGCCGTCTACGCGGCCGTGACGCGCGCCTCGGACGCCGTGCGCGAGGGCCTCGTGGCCGCGCTCGACGCCGAGGGCGTGGACCACTCGATCCAGCGGGCCGGCACCCTGTTCTCCCTGGCGTTCGGCACCTCCGGCACCGGCGTGCGGGACTACCGGGACGCCCAGGGCCAGGAGGTCTTCCGCTACGCCCCGTTCTTCCAGTCGATGCTGGCCTCCGGCGTGTACCTGCCGCCGTCCGTGTTCGAGGCCTGGTTCGTCTCCGCCGCCCACGACGACGCGGCGGTCACCCGGGTGCTCGACGCGCTGCCGGCCGCGGCGAAGGCGGCCGCGGCGGCGACGCCCCAGGCCTGAGACCCGAGCGCGGGTCGGGGCCGGGCGCTCAGCGCTCGGCCTCGACCGGCCAGTGGCGCGAGACGGTGGCCTGCGGGTCCTTGCGCCGCAGGTACTGCTCGAAGCTCTCCGCCTGCTCGGCCTTCCAGCGGACCTGCCGCTCGTGCAGGTCCGCCGGCGCGACGCGCAGCTGCTCGTACTGGGCGGCCAGGGCGTCGGCCACCTGGACGGCGGCGAGGGCGTCCGCCGCGGAGGTGTGCGCGTTCTCCAGGGTCACCCCGTAGTGCTCGGACACCGCGGAGAGCGTGCGCTTGCCCTTGCGGAACCGGTCCACCTGCTTGTCCAGCACGAACGGGTCGATCACGGGGCGGGCCTCGAGCGGCGTCAGCCCGTGGCGGCGCGCCTCCCGGTCCATCACCGTGAAGTCGTACACGCCGTTGAACGCCACCACGGGGATGCCCGCGGCGAACAGGTCCCGCAGGGTCTCGGTGATCTCCGTGACACCCTGCGCGGCGGGCATGCCCTCCGCCTGCGCCCGCTCCGTGGTGACGCCGTGGACCTCGGCCGCCTCGGCCGGGATGGGCACGCCCGGGTCCACGAGCCACTCGGCCGACGACGCGGCGCGGCCCTGCTCGTCCACCATCACCAGGGTGGCGGTCACGATCAGCGCGGTGCGCGGATCACGTCCGGTGGTCTCGAGGTCGAAGCCGGCGCGGATGCTCTCATGCCAAGTCACGCGCCTCACGCTACCCGGAGCGGCGGACACGACAGGATGGGGTCGTGACCGATCACCCTGTGCTCCCCGGCGCCCGCCACCGCGACGACGGACCGCTCACCCTCGGCGAGGGGCTCGAGGCGCTCGCCCGTCTGGTCCCGCCCGGACGCGCCGTCAGCTACGGGGGGCTGGCCGGCCTGCTGGGGGTCGGCGGTCCGCGGCAGGCCGGCCGGGCGATGGCCGAATCGAGCCCCGGCACGCCCTGGTGGCGCGTGGTCCGGGCCGACGGCTCGCTGCCTCCGGAGCTGGCCGCGCGGGCCGCCGTCGAGCACGAACGCGAGGCCATGCCCCGCACCCCGGCCGGGCGCATGGACCTGCCCCGGGCCCGCTGGGAGCCCGACGACGGCGCCGCGCGGGCGATCCGTGCGATCGCCGACCGTATCGTGTCCGGGCCCGGTGCGAGGATGAGGCCATGACCAGGGAACACGGGGTGGACCCCTTCGACGACGACGCGGCGGCGCCGGAACGGGCCGCTCGGCTGGTGCGCACGGCCGCCGCGCCCGAGGACCGGATCACGCTCACGGACGAGCAGGAGGCGATCGCCTCGCTCGCCCCCGGGCACGGCGCCGTGCTCGTGCTGGGCGCCCCCGGCACGGGGCGCACCACCGTGGCGGTCGAGTACGCGGCCCGCCGGATCGAGGCGGGGCTGGACCCCGAGTCCCTCCTGCTGCTGGCCCCGAGCCGGGATGCGGCGGCGCGGCTGCGTGACGCGCTGACCCGCCGGCTCGCCGCCGCCGGTCGGGGCACCCGCGCCGTCACCCCCGTGCGGACCTGGTCCTCCTACGCGTTCGACCTGCTGCGCCGTGCCCGCGTCACGGGACCGCTGAGGCATCTGGAGGTCGCCCCCCGGCTGCTCACCGGTGCCGAGCAGGACACGGTGATCGCCGAGCTGCTCGAGGGCTACGCCGCCGGCCTCGCCGCCGCGCCGGACTGGCCGGACGACGTCGCCCCCGCCGTGGAGGCGAGGGGATTCCGCCGTGAGGTCCGCGAGCTCGTGGACCGCATGAGCGAGCTCGGCCTCGAGCCGGGCCGCCTGCAGGAGCTCGGCACCGCCCACGGGCGCCCCGAGTGGGAGGCCGCGGCCGTGCTGCTGCAGGACTACCGGGACCGGATCGACCTGGGCATGGCCGAGGCGTTCGACGCCGCCGGGCTGCTGTCCGCCGCCGTCCGCGTGCTCACCGAGCGGCATCCCGAGGACCCGGAGCGCGACGCCGCGGCGCAGGCGTTCGTGGCGGCGGAGCGGGACCGCCTGGCCGTGCTCGTGGTCGAGGACCTCCACGAGGCCACCCCCGCCGTGCACGACCTGCTCACCGTGCTCGGACGCGGGCGGGACGTGCTGCTCACCGCGTCGCCGGACACCACCGTGGAGGGCTTCCGCGGCGCCCGGCCCGACCTCCTCGCCCGGTACCCCGGGGTCCTCGACCCCGATCCCGTGCCGGGGGCCGCCCCGCCCGCGTCCCCGGACGGGCGCGTCCGGGTGCTGACGCGCGGGCACCGCATGCGCGCCGAGGTCCAGGACGCCTACCTGCGCGTGGCCCGCCGGGTCCGCCAGCGCACCGCCGGCGTCGAACGGACCCGGACCGAGACCGTCCCGGCGGACGGTGACGGCGCCGTCCGCGCGCACGTCGTGCCCACCCGCGCCCACGAGGACCAGCTCGTCCTCGAACGGGTGCTGCGGGTCCACCACGAGGACGGGGTGCCCCTGGACCGGATCCTCGTGGTCGCCCGCTCCGGCTCCCGTGTGGCCGCGCTCGCCCGCCACCTGGAGGCCGAGGGCGTCCCCGTGCTGCGCGACGCCGCCGGGCTCGTGCTGAAGGAGGAGCCCGCCGTCGCGCCCCTGCTCACGCTGGTGGACGCGGCGGGGGCGCTCGCGGAGGATCCGGAGGCCCGGGTCGAGGACGTGCTCGACCCGGACGAGGTCGTGGGACTGCTCACCGGCCGGTACGGGATGGCCAGCGCGCTGCACGTGCGGCGGCTGCGCCAGGACCTGCTGGCCGCCGAGCGGGGCCGGGGCGGCCGGCGCACCTCGGACGCGCTGCTCGCCGCGGCCCTGCTGGACCCGAGCCTGGCCGGCCCCGAGCACGAGCGGCACCGCGCCCTGCGCCGCGTCCACTGGATGCTCCGGGACGGCCTGGAGGCCGCCCGCGCCCCCTCGGCCTCGCCCGAGACCGTGCTGTGGGCGCTGTGGTCCGCCTCCGGTCGGGCCGAGCGGTGGCGTTCGCTCGCGCTGCGGCCCGCCGAGCACGCGAACGAGCGCCGCGAGTCCCGCCGGGCGGACGCGGACCTCGACGCCGTCGTCGCCCTGTTCAAGGTGGCCGAGCGCTTCGTGGACCAGTTCCCGGGCGCGTCGCCCGAGTCGTTCGCCGTCTACATGGAGTCCCAGGACCTGCCCGTGGACACCCTGGCCCGCCGTGCCGAGTCCGGTGACGCCGTGCACGTGCGCACCCCTGCCGCGGCGGCCGGCCAGGAGTGGGACACGGTGATCGTCGTGGGCCTGCAGGAGGGCGTGTGGCCGAACACCCGGCTGCGCGGCCAGCTGCTCGGCGCCACCGACCTCGTGGACCTCGTGACCCTGCCCGCGGACGCCCCGTGGCCCACGGATCACCGCACCCGGCTGCGCGAGGTGCGTCAGGACGAGCTGCGCATGCTCGCGGCCGCGGTCTCCCGGGCACGGCGTCAGGTGGTCGTCACGGCCGTCCGCTCGCCGGATGAGGGCCCCTCCGACTTCCTCGACCTGGTGGACCCGCCCGAACGGCTGCCCGCCGAGGCGCGCGACGCCGCCGGCGTCCGGCGGCTCACCGCGGTCCCCGACCCGATCACGGCGTCCGCGCTCGTCGGCCGGCTGCGCCGCGTCCTGGAGGCCGGGGACGAGGCGGACGCGGCCGACGGGGCGACATCCCGGGCCGCGGCGGCCGCCGGCCTGGCGGTCCTCGCCGAGGACGGCGTGACCGTCGCGGACCCCCGACGCTGGTGGGGCCTGCTGCCGCTGTCCACCGAGGCCGCGCTCGTCGACCCGGAGCGCGAGGTCGTCGCGCTCTCGCCCTCCCGCGTGGAGACGGCCCTGCGCAATCCGCTGAACTGGGTGCTGTACCACGTCGGCGCGAACGCGGGCGGAACCCTCGCCCAGTCCGTGGGCACGCTCGTGCACTCGGTGGCCGAACACCACCCCGAGGGCGTGCCCGAGGACGTGCGCGCCGAACTGGAACGCCGCCTGCCCGAACTCGGCCTGCCGGAGGGCTGGATCACGGAGATCGAGCACGACCGGGCCCGCGGCCTGGTGGACGCCTACATCGGCTACTGGAGCATCGCCCGGGCGGCCGGGCGTCGGCCCGTGGCCCAGGAGGTGCGGCTCCTCGCGGACCTGACCTGGGGCGGGACCACCGTCCGGATCACCGGCGTCGTGGACCGGCTCGAGGCGGATGCGCAGGGCCGACCCTTCATCGCCGACCTCAAGACCGGCCGCAGCGCGCCCACCGGCGCGGAGATGGCGCGCCAGCCCCAGCTGGCCGCCTATCAGGTGGCCGTCCGCGCCGGCGGTCTGGAGCAGGTCCGGGACGACCCCGCCACGGACCCCGCCCTGCGCGCCGCGCTCGCCGGTCTGGAGCACCCCACGACACCGGCCGGCGCGGCCCTCGTCCAGCTCGGCGCCGGCACCCAGAAGACCAAGGTGCAGGACCAGCCGGCCCTCGAGGACGAGGACACCTGGGCGCTCGAGCAGGTGTTCACGGCGGCCCGCCGCACCACGGGGCCGCGCTTCCTCGCCCTCCACGAGGCCGGCGCCCGCCGGTGCGCGCTGCCCTCCGTCTGTCCGCTCTGCTCCGAAGGAAGGCAGGTCACCGAATGGCCCCGCTGACCGGCGATCCCGCCGCTCAGACCGATCGTCCGCGCGTCGAGGACGCGGTCCACTCCCCGGAGGACATCGCGGCGCGGCTGCGGCTGCCCCCGCCCACGGAGGAGCAGGCCGAGGTGGTCACCGCCCCGCTCACTCCGCGCCTGGTGCTGGCCGGCGCCGGCTCCGGCAAGACCGCCACCATGGCCGACCGCGTGGTCTGGCTCGTGGCCAACGGTCTCGTGCGCCCGGACGAGGTCCTCGGCGTCACGTTCACCCGGAAGGCGTCCGGTGAGCTCGCCGAGCGGATCAACGGGCGCGTGGACGCCCTGCTGCGCTCCGGCCTCGAGATCCCCGGCTTCGACGGGGAGCCCGAGGACCTGGGCCGCGCCTCGGTGTCCACGTACCACTCCTACGCCGGCGCGCTCGTCAGGGACCACGGCCTGCGGATCGGCGTGGAACCGGAGGCGCGGCTGCTCGGAGGCGCGGACGCCCACCGGCTCATGGGCGCCGTCGTGCGTTCGCATCCGGTGGTCGCGGACACCCTCGGCGTGGCCCCGTCCCGGCTCATCACGCAGGCGTTGCGGCTGGCCGGGGACATGGCCGAGCACCTGGTGAGTGCGGACGAGGTGCGCGAGTTCCTCGCCCGGCTGGCCGAGCAGGGGAGCGCCCTGCCGCTGCCCCCGCGCGCCAAGACCCCCTCGAAGGAGATCCAGGAGTTCCTGACCGGCCTGGCGGACCGCGCCCTCATGGCGGACCTCGTGGCCCGCTACGACGAGGTCAAGCGCGAGCAGGACGTGATGGACTTCGGCGACCTGCTGCGCCACGCGGCGCGCATCGCCGTCGAGGTGCCGGCGGCCGGCGAGCAGGAGCGCGCGCGGTTCCCCGTGGTGCTGCTGGACGAATTCCAGGACACCTCCCACGCCCAGATGCGGATCTTCGCCGGGCTGTTCGGCCCGCGCGGCCCCGAGGACGACGCGCCCGGGTTGGGGCACTGCGTCACCGCGGTGGGTGACCCCCACCAGTCGATCTACGGCTTCCGCGGCGCCTCCGCCGGGCAGCTCTTCGCCTTCCCGCACGCCTTCCCCCGACTGGAGACCGGCCCCGGCGGCGCCCCGCGGCGCGTGAACGCGGACGTCTCGCACCTGACGATCGCGTGGCGCAACGAGGAGTCGATCCTGGCGGTCGCCAACGCCGTCGCCGCACCGCTGAACGCCCACGCCGCCGCGACGGGCGGCGCGCCGGTGGAGGTGCGCACCCTGCGGCCCCGGCCGGGCGCGGGGGAGGGCGTCGTCCGGGTGGACCGGTTCGTCACCGCGGAGGAGGAGGCCGCCGACGTCGTCGCCCGCCTCGGCGCCCTCACCGGGTCCGGGCCCGGGGGGACCACCCCGAGCCGCGCCGTCCTGTGCCGCACCCGCGCCCAGTTCGGCCCCGTGCTGGACGCGCTCGACGCCGCCGGCCTGCCCTACGAGGTGCTCGGGCTCTCCGGGCTGCTGGCGCTGCCGGAGGTCGCCGAGGTGCTCGCCGTCCTCCACGTGCTGGCCGACCCCACGCGCAGCGACCAGCTCGTCCGCCTGCTCACCGGCCCGCGCTGGCGCATCGGCGTGGCCGACCTCGAGGTGCTGCAGGAGCGCGCCCGGTTCGTCTCGCGGCTGCGGGCCCGGCGGGCCGGCGGTGGGCGGGAGGACCCCGCCGGGGACGCCCCGGACCCGGCCCGGGACGTGAGCCCCGAGGAGGACGCCGACGCCGCCGCCCTGCTGGAGGCCCTCGACTCCCTGCCCGGGGAGGGGACGGACTGGGTCGGCTCCCGCGGCCGCGGCTTCTCACCCGAGGGCCTGGCCCGGCTGAGGGCCGTCAACGCCGAGCTGCGCCGGCTCTCCACGCGCACCGGGGAGGACCCGGCCGACCTCATCGCGGAGGTGATCCGTGAGACGGGGTTGGACGTCGAGGTGGCCCTGCGGCCCGGCGTCTCCGCGGCCGCGGCCCGGCGGCACTTGAACGCGTTCCAGGACGCGGCCCGCGACTTCGGCGCCGGCACCACGGCGACGGACCTGACGGCGTTCCTGGCCTGGACGGAGTCCGTCCTCGAGCACGAGGACGGCCTCGGCGTCGAGAACGCCGAACCCACCCCCGGCCTGGTCCAGGTGCTCACCGCGCACGCCTCGAAGGGGCTCGAGTGGGACGTCGTCGCGGTCCCCGGCCTGCAGGAGGGCACGTTCCCGTCCACGCGGGCGGACCGCTGGACCAGCCCCGGGGCCGGCGCGCTGCCGTGGCCCCTGCGCGGGGACCGCGCGTCGCTGCCGCAGTGGGACGGCTCGTGGGCCCAGGACCAGCGGGACTGGGTCCAGTCGGCCGGCACCAAGTACAGCTCCAAGGCGGCCCAGGAGGGCAACCCGGACCCCTATGCCGTGGCCGTGGCCGCCCACGCCGAGCGCGAGGAGCGGCGCCTGGCCTACGTCGCGTACACGCGCGCGCGATCCGCCCTGTGGCTGAGCACCTCCCTGTTCAAGGGAGTCAACAAGGAGCCCCTGCCGGCCTCGGCCTTCCTCGAGGAGGTGGCCGGTCTGGCGGGGGAGGTGCCCGGCGTCGCGCTCGGCCCCGCCCCGGCCGAGGACGACCTGCCCGAGGCCAACCCCGCCGCGGCCCGGACGCTGGTCGCCCGCTGGCCCTTCGACCCGCTCGACGGCCCGGAGGCCTTCGTCGCCGACCCGGAGGACCCCGAGGACGAGGAACGCTGGCAGCCGCTGCCGCACCGCTCCCGGGCCCGCCGGCACGGGGTGGAGGCGGCCGCCGCGGCCGTGCACGCCGCGGACCCGGCGGCGCTCGGGGACGACCCGGAGCTGGCCCGCCAGGTGGACTGGGTGCTGCTGCGCCGCCGGGACGTCGCCGGGACGGGCGGGGAGACCGCCCTGCCCGAGCACGTCTCCGTGTCCCTCTACGGCGAGCTCGCCGCCGACCCGCAGGCCGTGGCCGAGCAGCTGCGCCGGCCCCTGCCCCGGCCGCCCGCGCACGCGGCGCGACGCGGCACGGCGTTCCACGCGTGGCTCGAGGAGCGCTTCGGGGCCACCGGCATGCTGGACATCGACTCGGCCGAGGACGCCGCGGACCTGTGGGTCGACGAGGCCCTCGACCTCGGCCCGATGCAGGAGTGGTTCCGCTCCTCGCGCTGGGCGGAGCGCACCCCGGCCTTCGTCGAGGCCCCGGTCGAGACGACGGTCGGCGGGATCACGCTGCGCGGCCGGGTCGACGCGATCTACCGCTCCGGCGGCGACCCCCGCCTGCCCTTCGACCCCGAGGCCGACTGGGAGCTCGTCGACTGGAAGACCGGCGCCGTGCCGCGGGGCCGCGACCTCGAGCTCAAGTCGCTGCAGCTGGCCGTCTACCGGCTCGCCTGGTCACGGCTGCACGGGATCCCGCTGGAACGGATCGGGGCCAGCTTCGTGTACGTGGCCCACGGGCAGGAGCGCTCCTTCCCGGACCTGCCGGGGGAGGAGGAGCTCGAGCGTCACATCACGGACGCCCTGGCCCGCCGTTGATCGGCCGCACCACCTCGACGGCGGGCAGCGACCCCGTCTCCGGGTCCGCGGTCCTCGCGGCCGCGGCCTCCCGGGCGTCCTCCGCCGCATCCCGGGCGTCCTCGGCGGCGTCGGCGGCCGCGTCGGCCTCCGCCTGGCGCGCGGCCGCCTCCTGCGCGGCGCGCACGTCGCCCTCGAGCTCGGCCAGCATGGCCTCCGCCTCGGCGACCATCCCCTCGTCGTGCCGGTCCAGGCCCCGCGTGAGCCACTGGGCGAGGGCGAACTCGGCGAGCAGCGCCGCACGGCGCATCAGGTGGGCGTCGCCGTCGTCGGCGGCCCCCGCGTCGGCCCGCCGGGCCGCGTAGGCGTCGAGGACGCGGTCGGCCAGGTCCGGGTCCGTGGCGGCGGCCAGCCAGGCGACGTCGCCGGCCGGGTCGCCCACGTGCAGGTCCGTCCAGCCCGTCACGCCCACCACGCGGCCGCGCTCGAGGAGCAGGTTGTCCTCGTGCAGGTCACCGTGCACGGGCACCGGGGTGAACCGCCACAGGGCCTCCTCCTCCATGGCCTCCTCCCAGCGGCGCAGCAGCAGGGGCGGCACGCGGCCGGAGGTGGCCGCCTGGTCGAGGGCGTGGAGGTGACGCTGCCGGATCTGCTCCGCCGTGTAGGAGGGCAGGTCCGCGTGGTCCACGACATCCGAGGACAGCGTGTGGATCGCGGCCAGCACGCGGCCCACGTCCTGCACCGCGGGCTCGCCGAGCCGGGCCAGCTCCTCCAGGGTGACGGGACGCCCGGGCATGTCCTGGTAGACGAAGGTGCGCAGCCCCTCGAGCCGCACCGCGCCCGCCACGGAGGGCGTGCGGAACGGCAGGCCGGCGCGCACCGCCGGGGTCAGGCCCGCCAGCACCTGCAGCTCCGTCTCGAGACGGATGCCCGCCTCCGGGGTGCGGGGCGAGCGGACCCGCCACCGCTGGCCCTCACCGTCCACGACGACGGCGGTCGAGAAGTCCGCGGGGTCGTCCGGGCTCGCCTCCACGGAGACGGGGGCGAGGCCGGGGACGGCCGCGGCGGCCAGGGCTGCGAGACGAAGGGGCTGACGATCCACCCCTCCAGCCTAGGCGCGGAACGCCCTCCCCCGTCGTCGGGCGCACCGGAGACGGGTCGCTAGCCTGGACGCATGGCTTCCTGCCCCCCGTCGTCGTCCGACCCCACCGCCGCACCACCCCTGGCCCTGCCGCTGGCCCGCGAGGAGCTGGACCGCGGTGCCGTGGCCCGCCTCGACCCGGGCCACCTGGCGGCGTCCTGGGCGCGCGAGGGGACGGAGGTCCTGTGGCTGCAGGGCGGCCGCGCACCGGTCGCGGACGGCCGGCTCGTCTTCACCGCGCCCTCCGGTCCCGTGCCGGCCGAGGCCGCGTATCTGGGCCGCGGCACCGCGGCGGACCGGGGCCCGCACGGGCGGGAGCGCGAGGTGGTCTCCGTCGCCGTCGAGCCGCCGGCGGCCCTGCCCGAGGACGCGGCCGCCGCGCTCGCCGACGCCGTGTGGGTCGGCCTCCGCGATGCGGCCGCCGCCCTCAGCGACGCGGACACCGGGCTGTTCGTGGCCGCCGTCGCGAACGCCAACTGGCACGCCACCCACCGCTTCTGCGCGTTCTGCGGCGGCGTCACGGACGTCGAGGCGGCCGGCTGGGTGCGTCGCTGCCGCGACTGCTCCCGGGAGCAGTTCCCGCGCACGGACCCGGCGGTGATCGTGGCCGTCATCGACCCGGCCGGGCGGATCCTGTTGGGCCGCAACGCGGCGTGGCCCGAGGGGCTGTACTCCTGCCTGGCCGGGTTCGTGGAGCCGGGGGAGTCCCTGGAGCACGCGGTGGTCCGGGAGATCGCGGAGGAGTCCGGGATCACGGTGACGCACCCGCGCTACCGCGGCTCCCAGCCGTGGCCGTTCCCGCGCTCGCTCATGCTCGGGTTCACCGCCCTGGCCCCGGCCGGCGTCGAGCCGGTTCCGGACGGCGAGGAGATCCTCTCCGTGCGCTGGTTCGAGCGGAAGGAGCTCGCGCATCTGGCCCGCGAGGGCGACGTCACCCTGCCCGGGGCCGTGTCCATCGCGCGGGCGCTCATCGAGGATTGGTACGGTGGGATGCTGCCCGATGCGCAGACCCTGATCACCTAGGAGGACTCGTCCCGCATGAGCACTCCCGACGAGATCCTCCGCGGCCTCGACCCGGAGCAGCGCCGGGCCGCCACGGCCCTGCACGGGCCCGTCTGCATCCTGGCCGGCGCCGGCACCGGCAAGACCCGCGCCATCACGCACCGCATCGCCTACGGCGTGGCCTCCGGCGTCTTCGACCCGCACCGCACCCTCGCCCTGACCTTCACGGCGCGCGCCGCCGCGGAGATGCGCACCCGCCTGCGCGACCTCGGCGTGGCCGGCGTCCAGGCCCGCACGTTCCACTCGGCGGCCCTGCGCCAGCTGCAGTACTTCTGGCCCCAGGCCGTGGGCGGGCCCATGCCCTCGCTGATCGAGAACAAGGTGCGCCTGCTCACGGAGGTCGCCCAGCGCATGCGCATGACCGTGGACCGGGCCGGCCTGCGCGACCTCGCCGGCGAGATCGAATGGGCCAAGGTCTCCCTGCACGCCCCCGAGGGCTACGCCGAGGCCGCGAAGGAGCGGGAGATGCCCGCCGGCTGGACCGCCACCACCGTCGCCCGTCTCTACACCGGCTACGAGGAGGCCAAGACAGCCCGGAACATGATCGACTTCGAGGACGTGCTGCTGATCCTCGTGGGGATCCTGTCCACCGAGCCGCAGATCGCGGCCACGATCCGGGACCAGTACCGCGTGTTCGTGGTGGACGAGTACCAGGACGTCTCGCCGCTGCAGCACCGCCTGCTCGACCTCTGGCTCGGCGACCGCGGCGACCTGTGCGTCGTCGGCGACGCCTCTCAGACGATCTACTCGTTCACGGGCGCGACCTCCCGCTTCCTCACCGACTTCCGTGAGCGGTATCCCGCGGCCACGGTGGTCCGTCTCGTGCGTGACTACCGGTCCAGCCCGCAGATCGTGGAGGCGGCCAACCGCCTGCTGGCGGACCGCACCAAGGCGGGGGAGCGGGACCGCACGATGCCGCGCTGGCCCGACCCCCTCGAGCTCGTCTCCCAGCGGCCGGCCGGCCCCGACCTCGTGTTCGCGGAGTGCACCGACGACGAGGCCGAGGCCGGCTGGGTCGCAGACCGGATCGCGGCGCTGATCGACGACGGCGTGCCGGCCTCCGAGATCGCCGTCCTGTTCCGCACCAACGGCCAGTCCCAGGCCTTCGAGACGGCGCTGTCCTCGGCGGGCATCGGCTACCAGCTGCGCGGCGGCGAGCGGTTCTTCTCCCGGCGCGAGGTGCGCGACGGCATCCTGCAGCTGCGGGCCGCCGCCCGCGCCGCCCAGGACCTGACGGGCGACGACGTCACGGACCGGGTGCGGGACGTGCTCTCCTCGCTCGGCTACTCCGCCGAACCGCCGGCGGCCTCCGGCGCGGCCCGTGAACGGTGGGAGTCCCTGCACGCCCTCGTCAACCTCGCCGACCAGCTCGCCACGACGCGCGGGGCCGAGTTCACGTTGACCGAGCTCGTGGCCGAGCTCGACGAGCGTGCCCAGCACCAGCACGCGCCGACGGTGCAGGGCATCACCCTGGCCTCGCTGCACTCGGCCAAGGGCCTCGAGTGGGACGCGGTGTTCCTCGTGGGCCTGTCCGAGGGGCTCATGCCGATCTCCTTCGCGGAGACCCAGGCCGAGGTGGACGAGGAACGGCGCCTGCTCTACGTGGGCATCACGCGTGCCCGCCAGCACCTGTCGCTGACGTGGACGCTCTCGCGGGGCACGGGCGGGCGCTCCACCCGGCGGCCCTCCCGGTTCCTGTGGGCCATCGACCCGACCCTCGGCGGCACCCGCGAGCACGCCCCGGCCCGTGGTTCCGCGGCGGGCCCGACGGCGCCGCGGCGCCGGGGCGCGAAGGTCGCCGTGTGCCGCACGTGCGGCAAGCCCCTCGAGACGGGAGCCGAGCGCAAGGTCGGCCGCTGCCTGGACTGCCCCGCCACCTACGACGAGGCGGTGCTCGAGGAGCTGCGCGACTGGCGCACCCGCACGGCCGCCGAGATGCGGATGCCCGCGTTCGTGGTGTTCACGGACGCCACCCTCGTGGCCATCGCCGAGGCCATGCCGAAGACCCCGGCAGAGCTGCTGAAGGTGCCCGGCCTCGGCAAGTCCAAGCTGGAGAAGCACGGACCGGAGCTGCTCGAGCTGCTGCACGGCACCCCGGCGGCCTGAGCCGCGGACCCGCGCTCCGTTCCGCCGGCGGCGCCGACCCCCTCAGAACGCCCAGCCGAGCGCGTCCGGGTCGCAGGCACAGCCGGGCCGGGGGCGGACCCGCACCCGGCGCGTGCGTCCCGTCACCCGATCGGCCCGCAGCACGCCGGGGGCCGGTCCGGCCCGCAGCGCGTCCACGGTCAGCACGGCGGCCCGCAGCGCCGCGAGCCCGTCCACCTGTCCCCGGTGCGCCGACGGGCCGGGCGCCGTCGGGGCATCGGGGACGCCCGTCGGATCCGCGGGCCATCGGCACAGCGGGCACCCGCGCACCCCGGGGGCGCACCACGGTCCGACCGTGACCGCCTTCGGTCCCACCGTGACCGGCAGCAGCGGGTGGTCGGCGGCCAGGGCCTGCGCGGCCAGGTCCGCGTCGAGCACGGACCCCACCGCCACCGTCGCCTGCCCCACGAGCACCGGCACCGGGCCGTGGTGCGCGTAGAGGCGCAGCCCGGGGGCCACGTCGCCCAGCCGGCGCTCGAGCGCACCCGCCCGGGGCCGACCGAGGTCCCCGGGCAGCAGGCCGGTCCCCAGGTCCGCGGCGTCGACGGGCCGCGGATCCCACAGGGCCAGGCGCAGCGCCCCGGCCCCCGCCAGGGCGTGGGCGATCGCCGCGCCCACCGCGTCGAGGCCCGCCACATGGACGTCGGTCGGCGGGGCCCACACCCCCGGCTCCGGCGCTGACGCGGCGGTGTCATGAGGGACGGTGGTGACGGTCTCGGCGACGGTGCGCACGGCTCTCCTCTCGGCTCGGTGCCTCCCACCCTGCCAGGGCGCCCCCGGACCGCGCCGGATTGTCCACAGCCTGCGGCCCATGCCGGAGAATGGCCCGATGCGCCCTGTCCCGCCCGCCCCCGGCCGCCCTCCGCGTGCCGTCCCGGCCGCCCACCGCGGTCCCGCCCGCGAGAGCACCGACCTGGACTGGGAGGGCACGCCCGTGCGGCTCGTGCGCTCCACGGCCCGCACCCGCACCGTCTCGGCGGCGTGGCGCGACGGCCGCCTGCAGGTCAACGTCCCGGCCCGTCTCTCGGCCGCGCAGGAGCGCGAGTGGATCGGCCGGATGGTCGCGAAGGTGGGCGCACGCGGTGGGACGGGGCAGCCCGCGGCCGACCCGGACGGCCGCCCCGCCGACGCCCGCTCCGACGACGCGCTCCTGGCCTGGGCGGGACGGCTCTCGGCGGCACACCTGGGCGGGCGGGCCCGTCCGGTCTCGGTCACGTGGTCGGCCCGGCAGCGCCGCCGCTGGGGCTCGTGCACGCCGGGGCGCGGCACCATCCGGCTCTCGACGCAGCTGCGCGGCATGCCGGACTGGGTGGTGGCGGCGGTGCTCGTCCACGAGCTGGCCCACCTGCTGGAGTCCGGACACGGCCCGGCCTTCCGACGCCTCGTGGACCGGTACCCGCGCTACGCCGAGGCGATGGCCTTCCTCGACGGGGTCACCTTCGCCGAGGGCCGCGGTCGCACGGCGCCGGACCGGTGGGCGGAGGACGAGGACGCGGGTTGACACGACGGCGGGCGGCCCGCACCCGAGGTGCCGGGCCGCCCGCGGCCGTCGTGCCGAAAGGGGCTCAGCCCTCGCGCGGCGCGTCGCCGAAGCCGCCCTCGAGGAGCTTGCGCAGCTCGTCGTCGAGGGACTCGGTGCTGGCGTCCGCGGCGGAGCGGCGCCCGGTGTACCCGGCGGGGTCCTCGAGGTCCTCCGCCGTGGGCTGACGCTCGGGATGGCGCCAGATCTCCTCGCGATACTCCGTGCCGTGCTCGGCCGTGACGTGCTCCCAGAACGCGGCGGCCTCGCGCAGGCGGCGCGGGCGCAGCTCGAGGCCCACGAGGGCGGCGAAGGCCTGTTCGGCCGGGCCACCCGAGGCGCGGCGGCGGTTCATGGTCTCGCGCAGGGCGGCCGCCGACTCGAGCGGGCGCGCGGCCTCGGCGACCACCACGTCCACCCAGCCCTCCACGAGGGCGACGAGCAGCTCCAGCTGGTCCAGCGCGGCCTGCTGGGTGGCGTCCGGGGCGGCGATGAAGGACGCCCCGTCGAACACGGCCTGCAGGGAACCGGGGTCCATCGGGTCCACCGACTGCGCGGCCCGCTCGATGCCCTCGGTGTCCAGGCGGATGCCCGCGGCGTACTGCTCGACGGCGGCGTACAGGTCCCGCTCGAGCCACGGCGAGTGCAGGAACAGGCGCATGCGTGCGGCCTCACGCAGGGCCAGGTAGATGCGGATCTGGTCGTCCGGCACCGAGAGCCCGTCGCCGAACTCCTCGATGTTCACGGGGACGAGGGCGAGACGGTGGCCGGCGACGGGCAGGCCGATGTCCGTGCCCGAGAGCACCTCCTTGCCCAGGGCGCCCACGGCGCCCCCGAGCTGCAGGCCGAACATCGTGCCGCCCATGTTCTTCAGCATGGGCTGCAGCCCGCCGAGCAGGGAGGCGTCCATGCCCTCGGGGAGCTGACCCGGCAGCTGCTGCTCGATGGCCGCGGACATCGCACGGGACATCGAGATGGCCACGGGCTCGGTGAGCCGGCGCCACTGGTCCATGGTCGCCTCCACCCACTCGGCACGGGACCAGGCCACGCCGACGCTGCCGACGGGCTCGGTCTGCGTGACGCCGTCGAGCCACAGCTCGGCCAGCCGCAGCGCCTCGTCCACCTCGCGTCGCGCGAACGAGCCGACGGCCGGGTCCTCGCCGGCCACGGCCTGGCGGGCGGCCTGCTTCGCCAGAGACCAGTTCACGGGGCCGTCCGAGCCGGAGCCGGAGCTCATCATCGCCTGGAACTGGGCCATGGCCTGCTGCATCATGGCCGGATTCAGCTGGGACGGGTCGAAGGGCACCCCGCCGGGGCCGCCCAGGCCCTCCATGGCGCGTCGGACTTCGTCCGGGTCGGGGCCCTGGCCGCCGAAGAGCTGCCGCAGCATCTCCTCCAGGGGGTCGCGGCCGTCGTCGGATCCGGGCGTGCGCGCGTCGTTGCTCATGTCTCCAGCGTATCCGCGTCGGCGCGACGCGCCCGCCCTCCCGACGTCGCGGCGGCGCGGTTCGCCCATGGCGCACGGCGTCGCGCGGGGCAGGCGGGGGTCGCGGCCCCGCGTAGACTGGTGTGACCGTCGCCGCGCGGCCCGTGCCCGGCGGCGAGGACGGCCCGATCAGGACCCCCAGGAAAGACGGTGTCGCGTGCGCGCAGTGCCCTCGAGGACCACCCGCGCCGCCCGCGTGCCCTTCTCCGGATGGCTCGCCCTGGGCAGCGCCGGGCTGGCACTGCTGGCCCCCACCCCCTACATCCTCGAGGGCCCCGGCCCCGCCGTGGACCTGCTGGGCGAACGCGAGGGTCGACCCGTGCTGCGCGTCGAGGGCGGCGAGGCGGACCCGGGTGAGGGGACCCTGCACATGACCACCGTGATGGTCGGGGGTCCTCCCATCGGCACCACCTCCCTGCTCGATCTCGGCCGCGGCCTGACGGACCCCGCCGTGGACGTGGCCCCGCGCGAGCTGATGTATCCCACCGGCGTCACCTCCGACGAGGTCGGCGAGGCCAATTCGGCGGCCATGTCGGACTCCCAGCAGACCGCGACCGCCGCGGCCCTGCACGAGCTCGGCCGGGAGGTGCCCCAGCGGCTCGTCGTGCAGCAGCTCGTGTCCGGCGGGCCCGCCGAGGGTGTCCTGCGGGCCGGGGACGAGGTGATCGCCGCCGAGGGACGGCCCGTGGCCGACCTGGAGGCCGTGCGCGCCGCCGTCGGGGCCGCGGGGCCCGACCCGGTCACGCTGACGGTCCGCCGCGACGGCGTGGAGCAGGACCTCGAGGTGCCGGTGGCGGCCGCCCCCGAGGGCGCGCCCCAGCCGTGGCAGATGGGGGCCCTGATCGAGACCGCCTACGACGTCCCGGTGGACGTCGAGCTGACCGTGCCGGACATCGGCGGGCCCTCGGCGGGTCTGATGTTCGCGCTCACCGTGATCGAGCGGCTGACCCCGGGCGCGATGACGGGGGGCGCCCCGATCGCGGGAACGGGCACGATCTCGGGGGACGGCGTCGTGGGTCCCATCGGCGGGATCCCGCAGAAGGTGCGCGGCGCCGCCGAGGCGGGGGCCACGACGTTCCTCGCCCCCACGGCGAACTGCGAGGAGCTGGCCGGCCGTGTGCCCGAGGGTCTGACGGTGTACCCCGTGGACACGCTGGGCCAGGCCCGCGACATCGTCGAGGCGGTGGCCCGGGGGGAGAGCCCGGCCGCCGCCCGGACGTGCGGCTGAGCCGACGCACACCAGGACCACCAGACCACCAGACCGGACGACATGTCCGGGGCGCAGCGCCCCGGACCGGAGCAGAGCCCCGCGGACGCGGGAGGGAAGAGGACAGAGCAGTGAGCTTCGGACAGGGAGGCGGCGGACCGTTCGGCGGCCCGCCCCGTGACGGCGGCGGGACCGCCGGGGGCCAGTCCGGCCCGTTCGGGGCGTTCGGCCCCTTCGGCGGCGCCCCGCGCGGCCCGGGCGACGACGGCGACCGCGGTCCTGGTGGCCCGTTCGGCGGGGGCGGGTCCTCCGCCGCGCGCGGCAGGGGCCGGCCGGGCCGGCCGAGCGCGCTCGTGCTGACCATCATCGCGGTGGCCGTGCTCGTGGGGCTGTTCGTGGTGTTCACGAACGTCTACACGGACGTGCTGTGGTTCTCGCAGCTGGGCTTCACCGAGGTCTTCTGGACCGAGGTCGTCGCCAAGGCCGCGCTGTTCCTGATCGCCGGGCTCGGGATGGCCCTCGCCGTGTGGCTGGCGATCCGCACGGCCTGGCGCCACCGCCCCGCGGACGCGTCCGCGGCCGCGCGGGACTCGCTCAGCCAGGCCCAGCGCCAGCTGGAGCCCATCCGGCGCCTGGTGTTCCTGGGTGTCCCGCTCGTGCTCGGCGTGTTCGCCGGCTCCACCGCGATGAACGGGTGGAACACGGTCCTGCTGTTCCTGAACCAGGTGCCCTACGGCCAGGCGGACCCGGAGTTCGGCCTGGACCTCATGTTCTTCATGGCCACCCTGCCGTTCCTGACGCTCGTGGTCGGGTACCTGATCTCGGTGGTCCTGGTCTCCGGCATCACCGGTCTTCTGGTGCACTACCTGTACGGCGCGGTGCGCGTGGAGGAGGGCGGCGGCGTGCGGATCACCCCGGCGGCGCGCGCCCACATCGGCATCACCCTGGCCGTGTTCCTGCTGCTGCAGGGCGTCAACTTCTGGCTCAACCGCTACCGCACCACGCAGTCGCAGACCGGCAACTGGGCCGGCGCGCTCTACACGGACGTGAACGCGGTCATCCCGACGTCGGCGATCCTGGCGGTCACGGCCGTGATCGTGGCCGGCCTGTTCGTGTGGACGGTGGTCTCGGGCCGGTGGCGGCTGTCGCTGATCGGCACCGCGGTCCTGGTCATCACGGCGCTCGTGGTGGGCACGGCGTACCCCTTCATCGTGCAGGAGTATCAGGTGAAGCCGTCCGAGCGCACGCTCGAATCCCAGTACATCGAGCGGAACATCGCCATGACGCGCGAGGCGTACGGCCTGGACGACGTCGAGGTGACGAACTATGAGGGCGCCACGGACACCGAGGCCGGGGCCCTGGCGGGCGAGGAGGCCAACACGGCCAACGTCCGTCTCATGGACCCGAACCTGATCTCCCAGACCTTCGGGCAGCTCCAGCAGTTCCGTCCGTACTACGCGTTCCCCACCACCCTGCACGTGGACCGCTACGAGGTGGACGGCCAGACGCGGGACACCATTCTGGCGGCCCGTGACGTCAACGTGGACGACTCCCAGTCGTGGGTGAACCGCCACACCATCTACACGCACGGCTACGGCATGGTCGTGGCCGACGCCTCCGAGGTCGCGGCCGGCGGCCGGCCCCAGTGGCTGCTCTCCGAGATCCCCACGCGCGGGCCGCTGGCCTCCGACCAGGACTACGAGCCGCGCATCTACTTCGGGCACAACTCGCCCTCGTACTCGGTGGTGGGTGCGCCCGAGGGCGCGCCGGCCGTCGAACGCGACCGGCCGCAGACGGCCGACTCCCAGGAGGACACGGCGTACACCTTCTCCGGCGACGGCGGCCCCTCGGTGGGCAACCTCTTCAACCGGCTCGCGTACGCGGTGAAGTTCGGCTCGCCCGAGCTCGTGCTGTCCTCGGACGTGAACGAGGCCTCGCAGATCCTCTACGATCGCGACCCGGCCGAGCGCGTCCGCAAGGTCGCGCCCTACCTGACGGTGGACACCGCCCCCTACCCGGCGATCGTCGACGGCCGCGTGCAGTGGATCGTGGACGCCTACACGACCTCGGACCAGTTCCCGTACTCCACCGCCCAGCAGCTGGGCGAGGTCACGGTGGACTCCCTGAGCCAGGGCCAGAACCCGGCGCTCCAGGGCCGGGTGAACTACATCCGCAACTCGGTGAAGGCGACGGTGGACGCGTACGACGGCTCGGTGTCTCTCTACGCGTGGGACGACCAGGATCCGCTGCTGCAGGCCTGGCAGAACGTCTACCCGTCCTCGCTGCGCCCGTACTCGGAGATGAGCGCCGGACTCCTGGACCACGTCCGCTACCCGGAGGACATGTTCAAGGTCCAGCGCGAGCTGCTCGGCCGCTACCACGTGACCGACGCGGACGACTTCTACGAGAACAACGACGCGTGGTCCGTGCCGTCGGACCCCACGCGCGAGGAGGACGTCAAGCAGCCGCCGTACTACATGACGCTGCAGATGCCCGGCCAGGACGAGCCGGCGTTCTCCCTCACCAGCAGCTACATACCGCAGATCACGGACGGTGCCCAGCAGCGCAACGTGCTCTACGGGTTCCTCTCCGCCGCCGGCGACGCCGGCACGGGGGAGGACGGCGTGAAGGCCGAGGGCTACGGGCAGCTCCGACTGCTCGAGCTGCCGCGGTCCACCACGGTGCCCGGCCCTGGCCAGGCGCAGGCGAACTTCGACTCGAACGCGGACGTCTCGCGGGAGCTGAACCTGTTGCGCCAGGGCGCGTCCGAGGTGCTCAACGGCAACATGATCACCCTGCCGGTGGCCGGCGGCATCCTCTACGTCCAGCCGGTGTACGTCCGCTCCTCGGGCGGCACCACCTACCCGACGCTGCGCAAGGTGCTCGTCTCGTTCGGCGACAAGGTCGGCTTCGCGGACACCCTCCAGGAGGCCCTGGACCAGGTGTTCGACGGCGACTCGGGCGCGGTCACCCCGGAGGAGAACCAGGCGGAGGCGCCCGCCCCGGGCGAGGAGCCGTCGGCTCCGGGCACGGTCGAGGAGGAGCTCTCGGCGGCCCTCGAGGAGGCGCAGGACGCCCTGACCCAGGGCCAGGAGCGTCTGGCCGAGGGCGACTGGGCCGGCTACGGCGAGCAGCAGAAGCGTCTCAACGAGGCCCTGAAGCGTGCCACCGCCGCCGACGACGCCCTGGGCGGCGACGCGCCTGCCCAGGACCAGGCCCCGGCCGAGGCGAGCCCCGCGCCGTCGTCGAGCCCCAGCCCGACGCCGAGCGGCTGACGGGCGTCGGCGGGCCGGGCCCGCCGGACCGTCGACGACGGCCCCGGCCACGCACCGCGCGTGGTCGGGGCCGCTGTCGTCTCGGGGCAGATGGCCGCCGCATGGCCGCCGGATGGCGGGGTGCTGACGCTGATTTGAACTCGACGGGACAGGTGTGTATAGTTCTAGAAGTCGCCGCGGGGTGGAGCAGTTCGGTAGCTCGCCGGGCTCATAACCCGGAGGTCGCAGGTTCAAATCCTGCCCCCGCAACGAGAAGGAGAAGGCCCCCAGCATCTGCTGGGGGCCTTCTCGCATGTCCGGACCCGGTCGCCCCGGCCCGCCGGCACGGTGCTGGCGGGCGAGCCGACCGCCCTCGGGCGATCAACGCGGGGGAGCGGGAGCGTCAGCGGCTCGAGGCCCGGACCGCCTGCTGGGCCGGGGTGCGGCGGCCCGGGTCGGTGCGGCGCAGCCAGACGGCAGCGATGATCGCGATGACCGCGATGGCGCCCCAGATGCCGACGACGGCCCAGGACAGGCCCGCGAGGAGCAGCAGCGGCACGAAGGACACGGCCGCGATCTCCACGGGCACCACCGGGATGTAGGCCACGCCGAACTGCTCCATGGTCCCGGACTTCAGCTTCGGGTCCACGATGCGCAGCATGGCCACGCCCGTGGCGACGGCGCCGGTGGCCCAGCCCCACGTGAACAGCTGCTTCTCGAACCACGCGTCGGTCATGACGCGCGGCGCCACGACGATCCCCAGGAACAGGGCCAGCGCGAGGCCGATCACGAACAGGAGCAGCAGCGGCTGCCAGTAGTCCACGACCACGGTCGGGGCGATCGCGGCGATGCCACAGACGATGAGGATGTCCGTGGCGGTGCCGGACACCGAGTTCAGCGAGCCCGGGTCGAGGAACTTCGCCGTCTTCGTGGCCTGGAACAGGACGCGGGCGATCAGGCCGAGGAGGAACGCGATCGCGAACGCGGGGATGATCAGCTGGGGACCGTCCTCACCCACGACGCTCGGCCACACGGCCGTGATCCAGGAGACCACGCCGTGCGCGGCCGCCGCGATCATCGCGACCACGCCGACCTGGAAGGCCAGCGACTCCACCGAGGCCGCCGAGAAGGTGTGCCGGCCGATGACCGGGCGTTCCTCCACCTGGTTCAGCACCCCGGTGCGCAGCTCCTCCGGGATGGAGGTCAGGCCCGCGAACTCCCGCGCGTGGCCGCGCTGCGCGCCGATCTTGGCCTGGATGATGCCACCCACCACGCCGACGATCATGCCGACGGTGGCCGAGGTGTAGGCCAGCGAGGTGACGGTCGCATCACCGTTGGCCGCGTACGCCTGGCCCACGGCGGCCGCGGAGCCGAAGCCTCCCGCCCAGCCGGCGAACAGCAGGGCGGCGAACGAGTCGGGCGCGTCGAACAGCGGCTGCAGGAGGACCAGCGTGACGAGGGCGCCGATGGCCACCTGGGAGGAGTAGATCAGCACGCCGTAGGACGCGAACGCGCCCACGGGGCGGCCGATCTTGCGGACGTCGAAGTCGTCGGTGAGCGCGATGCACACGAACACGATGACGATCAGGATCGAGCCGTACGTGCCCAGCTGGGAGCTGAACGGCAGCCAGCCCAGGCCGTTCGGGCCGAGGGCCAGGCCCAGGATGCCCGCGATGACGGAGGCCGGGATCATCAGGGTCTGGAGGGGCGTGATGACGGCACGGGCCAGCGTGCCCACGGCCAGGAGCGCGCCGATGAGGCCGGCGTCGACCAGCACGGACCAGGCCGTGAACTGCTCTTGCATGGGGTTCTTCCTCTGTGCGGGGACGGGGGTGTCCCACGGAGCGTGCCGAGGGACCCCGGGACAGTACCAAAGGAGCGCGGGGGCCGGGGCGCGTCCGGGAGGAGCACCGGGCCGGGGCGCACGAGGACGGCCCGCCGCGCCGGCGTGGGCCGGGCGACGGGCCGTGGGGAGGGGCGGGGTCAGCCGCGCGCGGTGCCGGTCTCCTCGGCGGTCCCCTCGGCCGCGTAGTCGAGGGTCAGGGTCTCATCGGCGTCGACGTCGCCCGAGGTGAGGGCGGCCTGGCCGGCGCCGCCGGCCTTGAGGGCGGCGAGGCGGGCCTCCACCTCGGTCTTCTCGCCGAGGTCCTCGAGGGACTCGAACTGGGCGTCGAGGGAGGAGGCGGCGATCTCCTGCTGGCCGCGCACGCGGGCCTCCTCGCGACGGACCTTCTCTTCGAAGCGGGAGACCTCGGAGGTCGGGTCCAGCAGGTCGATCGACTTCACGGCGTCGGCCACCGCGGACTGGGCGTGGGCGGACTTGGCGCGGGCGGTCAGCTCGTCGCGCTTGGCGACCAGCTGCTGACGCTTGACCTTCATCTGGTCCAGACCGGTCTTCAGGCGCTCCACGATCTCGCGCTGCGAGGCGATGGTCGGCTCCGCGGACTTCGCCTGGCGCTCGAAGTCCATCTGGCGCTCGATGGCCACCTTGGCGAGGTTGTCGAACTTGTCCGCCGAGGCGGTGTCGCCCTTGGTGCGGAAGTCGTCGGCCTTCTGGGAGGCGGCCAGCGCCTTCTGGCCCCAGCTGCGGGACGCGTCCTGGTCCTCGCGGTAGTCG
Source organism: Micrococcus sp. CH7 (assembly GCF_001595485.1). NCBI lineage: Bacteria > Bacillati > Actinomycetota > Actinomycetes > Micrococcales > Micrococcaceae > Micrococcus > Micrococcus sp. CH7. The sequence goes on along the minus strand of NZ_LOSQ01000004.1, from coordinate 66,879 downwards.
TCCTCGATCATCCGCAGGTTGCCGATCGTCTGGGCGACGGCGGCCTCGGCCTCCGCGATGTTGTTCGTGTAGTCGCGGACCATCTGGTCCAGCATCTTCTGGGGGTCCTCGGCCTTGTCCAGCATCGCGTTGATGTTGGCCTTCGCCAGCGTGCTGATGCGGCCGAAGATGGACTGCTTGACCATGGTGTCTGCCTTTCGTCGGTCTTTCACGTCAGCGCAGACCGTCGGCCTGCGTCCACCCCGTCCCGCGCGTGCGGGCCGGGCCGGCGCCCGGGGCGCCGGAGTTCATGGGGCGGCGGTCAGAAGCCGCCGCCGGAGATGTCGCCGAACCCGCCGAAGTCGCCGCCGCCGAGGCCGCCGCCGTCGAACCCGCCGAAGCCACCGCCGCCCCAGCTGCCGCTGTTCAGGATCGAGTTCATCAGGATGCCGCCGAGCAGTGCGCCGCCGAGGCCGCCGCCGAAGCTGCCGCCCACTCCGGCGCGCGGGCGTGCACCGTACATGCCGCCCACCATGCCGGGGCCGTAGCCGAAGCCCTCGACGTCCGCGCGGGCCAGCTCGCTCGCGCGCTCGGCCAGCTGGGAGGCGCGCTGCGCCTGCTGGAGGGCGGCCACGGGGTCGGTGCGGCCGAGGCTGATCGCCGAACGCAGCGTGTGGTCGGCCTCCGCGAGCCGGGTCCGGGCCTCCGAGCCCACCGCACCGCGCCGGGCGCCGATGAAGTCGGCCGTGCCGTCGATCTGCGCCTGGGCCTGGGCGATCGTGGAGGTGAGCACCTGGGAGGCCTGGCGCGCCTGCTCCCGAGCGTCGCGGACGCCGGCCAGCGGGGTGTTGAGCTGGCGGTGCGCGGCCTCGAGCTGGTGCAGCAGCTCCAGGGGGTCCGGGCGGCCGGCCGCGAGGGCTCGGCGCACCGCGTTCACGGCGTTCTTCATCCCCGCCACCGGGCCGGCCAGCTCGGGGTTCGACCCGTTGGCCACGAGCGCCTCGGCCTCGGCGACGTCCTGCTCGGACTGGGCGAGGCCCGTCTGCAGGTTGCCCAGCATGGCCCGCAGGGACCCCTCGGCCTTGCCCACCGCCTCCGTGAGCGTGTCCACCTGGCTGAGCGCCTCCTCGGCGGCACGCACGGCCAGCGCCGCCGTGGAGCGGTCCTGGGCGTCCCACGCGCTCCGCGACTTCGCGACGGCGGTCTCCACGAACTCCAGCCGCTCCCGGGCCTGCGCCGCGTTGTCCGCGACCTCGGCGAGGGCGGACTCCGCGTACTGGCCGTGCAGCGCGGCGATCGCCGACTCGGACTCCTGCACCCGGGACCGCGCCTCGGGCAGGCGGGCATCGACGCGCTCGAGGGCCTCGGGCACCTGGTTCTCGAGGTCGCGCAGGGAGTCGAACTCCTCCTTGTGCGCCGCGAGGGCCGCGCCCACGGCCTCGCTGCGCTGGATGATCTCCTTGAGCCAGGCGCGCTGCTCGGCCTCGGTGTCCGGGATCTCGTCGTCGAGCTGGTGCTGAAGCTGGAACGAGGCCCGCATGTGCTCCTTGGCCTGGTCGATGTCCTCGCGGAACGTCGCCACGGACTTCTCCCCGTAGGACGCCTCAGCGAAGCCCAGCTCCTGCTCCGAGGAACGGATGGCGTCGTCCGCCGCCACGAGCTTGGAGCCCGCCTGAGTGCGCAGCTGCTCCACGCTGAGCTCGTCGAGGGGGTCGCGGCGGACCTCCTCCGTGCGGCCCCGTTCGACCGCGCCGCCCTGCGTGCGCTTCCGGCTGCGGGCCACGAGCACGCCGCCGCCCACGGCCGCGGCCACCGCGCCCGCGCCGAGCACCGCCGTCAGGGCCCCGCCGCCGGAGGCGCCCTGGGCCGTGCTCCCGCCGCCGGTGGTGCCGGCCGGCAGGGCACCGGCCGGATCGTACTCGGCCCCGCTGGCCCCCCTGCCGTCGAGCGTGCCGTCGGCGGCGTCGTCGAGCCCCTGCACCGCAGCGGTGCCCGCCGCGAGCCAGTCCGCCGAGCCGGGGTCCGTGCCGATCCTGGACAGCTCCGGACCCACGTAGGTGCGCGTCACCTGGTTCTGCAGGTTCGCGTCCCCGCCGCTGTCCAGCCCATAGGCGCGGTCCTCGACCGCGATCGCCAGGACCGAGTCGTTCGTTCCGAGCCCGCGCTGGCGCGCCACGTCCTGGGCCAGCGTCTGGGCGTCCGTGCTGAACTCATCCACGTAGACGACGTACAGCCCCTGCCCGGTGTCCCGGCGCAGGTCCTGGATCTCCTGGGTCAGCCGCTGCTCATCGGAGGTCGAGAGCACCCCGGCCTCGTCCACCACGTACACGCCCGGCGGCACCGTCACGGCGTGCGCGGCGGGTGCCGCCACCAGGAGGCCCAGGCCTCCCAGACCCGCGGCGGTCACGGCGCGCGCCAGACGGCCGACGTCGGCGGGGCGGGCGGGCACGGTCATGCGGGGTCTCCTTCGACGACGGAGGCGAGCCGCCGCACCGGGCGGACCCGCCGGATCCTGGGGTTGAGTGTAAGGCGGCGTGGGAAGCGGACACCAGAGATCCGGCGCGGCCGGGACCGTGGGAGGAGCGGACGTTCGGCCGACCTCTAGGCGGCGTTCAGTCATGCACGCTAGCGTGGACGTGCCCCGGGGCGCGCGTCCGCAAGACGACGGGCGTCCGTGTCGACCGCCCGGGGCCCGACCCGAAGCGAGGACCCCGTGGACCAGACCGCCGCCCCCACCCAGCCCCCCGTGCCGACGGCCCGCACCGTCGCGCGTCCCCGGCCCCAGTCCCGCGCCCGTGCCGGGGCGGGCCTGCTCGCCGCGGCCGTGCTCATGGTGGGGCTCTCCGGTTGCGCGGTCGCGGAGGACGGCGGCGAGGCCGCGTCCGAGGCCGCGAGCTCCTCGTCCTCGCAGGCGACGGACACCTCGGCCGAGGCCGGGGGACAGCCCGTGGCGGACACCGCCGTGGGGGACGCCGCGAGGACCGCGCTGCCCTCCGTGGTGACCATCTCCGCGACGTCGAGCTCCGCCTCCGGTTCCGGGTCCGGGTCGATCCTGGACACGGAGGGGCACATCCTCACGAACACCCACGTGGTCACCCTCGGCGGCCAGGCCAACGACGCCGAGCTGACGGTGCGCACCTCGGACGGGGAGGTCTACGCTGCCACCGTCGTGGGCACCGACCCGCTGTCCGACCTGGCCGTCATCAAGATCGACGCCCCGGACCTCACCCCCATCCAGATCGGCCGGTCCGGGGATTTGAAGGTCGGGGACGAGGCCGTCGCCATCGGCGCCCCCCTGGGCCTGCCGAACACCGTGACCGACGGGATCATCTCCACCCTGGACCGGACCATCGCGGTGGCGTCCTCCGAGGCGCCCGAGCCGCAGGGCGAGAGCTCCGGCTCGTCCTCCGGCTCCGACCAGTACCGTTTCCAGCTGCCGGGCACCCCGCAGGGCACCCGGGGCGAGGTGTACATCAACGTGCTGCAGACCGACGCGGCCATCAACCCCGGCAACTCCGGAGGCGCGCTCGTCGACGCCGAGGGTCGCCTGGTGGGCGTGAACGTCGCGATCGCCTCGGCCGGCCAGGACCCGAGCGAGGCGGGCAACATCGGGGTCGGCTTCGCCATCCCCGTGGACTACGCCCAGCGGGTCGCGCAGGACCTGATCGACCACGGCAAGGCCACGCATGCCATGCTCGGCGTGAGCGTCACCCCGGAGCCCGCCGAGGTGCAGGGCGGCGGCGAGAACGCTCAGACCGTGTTCAGCGACGGCGCCCGCGTCCAGCAGGTCGTGGGAGGGTCGGCGGCCGACGCGGCCGGGCTGAAGGAGGGCGACGTGATCACCGCCGTCGGCGACCGCGCGGTGATCGACTCCGAGTCCCTCACCGCCGTCGTCCGCGAGTACCGCGTGGGAGACTCGGTGGACGTCACCTACCTCCGCGACGGCGCGGAGCAGAAGACCGAGGTGACGTTCACGGAGGACACCCAATCCTGACCACCACACTCACCACCCCCGCTGAGCTCGCCGCCCACCACGGCTGGCGCCGGGTCTTGGCCGTCGGCGCCCATCCGGACGACCTCGACTTCGGGGCCGCCGCCACCCTGGCCGGATTCAGCGCGGCCGGGCTGCACATCGAGCTGTGCATCGTGACGGACGGGGACGCCGGCGGCTTCGACTCGGAGGGTGCCGAGGCGATGACCGCCCGCCGGCACGCCGAACAGCGCGCGGCCGCCGCCGTCGTCGGTGCCGCCGAGGTCCACTTCCTCGGCGAGCGCGACGGACACCTCGAGCCGGACCACGGCGTGCGCCGCAAGCTCGTGGCCCTGATGCGCCGCGTCCGCCCGGACGTCGTCCTCAGCACTCACCCCGAGCGGGACTGGGAGCGGATGCAGGCCGCACACCCGGACCACCTCGCCTGCGGCGAGGCCGTGGTGCGCGCCGCGTACCCGGCGGTCGAGAACCCGTACGCGTACCCGGAGCTCGCGGCGGAGGGGCTGGAGGCGTTCAAGATCCGGAACCTGCTGCTGTACGCCGCCCCCGCCGCACGCCGGAACACGGTCGTGGACGTCACGGGCCTGGCGGAGCAGAAGCTGCGCGCCCTCGACGCCCACCTCTCCCAGCACCCGGACGTCGACGCGATGCGGCGGCACGTGCTCGCCCAGATGGCCGAGCACCACCGGCACGCCGCCGGCCCGGCCGCCGGGCCGGGCCACGCCGAGGCGTTCCACCTGGTCACGGTCAACGGCCCGGGCACCATCGCCGGGTTCTGAACCGTGCCCGCAGGGGAGGGCCGACGACGGGACGCGTCGTCGGCCCTCCCCCTGCGGGACCTCTCAGTTGGTGCTCGGTCGCCCGCCGTAGCGCGGGCCGGTCTGCGCGGTGGGGTCGAGGTCCACGCCGACGACGGGCTCCGACGTCGGCACCTCCGAGCCCGAGCTGGGCTCCACGGAGATGCCCATCGCCGCGAAGCGGTCCAGCCCCCGGAAGGTGATGGGCTCGCCGAAGCCGTTGGCGTCGTACGTGCCGAGGGAGGCCGGGGCCGTGCCGTCCGAGGGGTAGAGCCACAGCTGGTAGGACTGACCCTCCGGCAGCTGGGGCATCCCGCTGATCGTCAGGTAGCCGCTGTTCTGCTCCCGGGACAGGAACGCCTGGACCGTGCCGCCGTCCTGGGCCGGGTACTCCGAGGTCGTGAACAGGTCCTTCGACTGGTCGATGCGGTGCACGATGCCCGGTCGCGTGAACTGGCTCCACACCGTCCACCCGCCGATGCCGAGCACGAGGGCCGCGAGCAGCAGGAGGGCGGTCACCTTGAGCCAGCGCAGGCGGTCCCGCGGCGGGCCGGCGGGGGTGGACTCGTCGCCGATCAGGTCCATGCCCACGTCCTGGGCGGGCAGGCGACGCAGGACCTCGTCGAGCAGGGCCGACGGCGGCTCGGCCGTCACGGACCGGAACGCCCAGGCCACCGCCTGGCGCGCCCCGTCCACCCGGGAGCGCCACCGGGCCAGCTCGCCGCCCCGCCGCTGCACGGCGGAGAAGGCCGCGGTGTGCCCGGCCGTGTCGAGGGCGTGCACAGCCGAGAGGTCGGCCAGCTCGAGTGCGCGGCCGGCGTCCACGTCCTCGCGCACGTCCGCGCCGAGGGCCGGGCCGGTCGCCGGGGCCGGCGCGGACGGCCGGGCGGCGTCCTGGGTGATGTCGCGGCGGGCCGCGACGACCTGCCGGACGCCGTCGCGCAGGAGGGTGCGGGCCCGGTCGGCCGGCAGATCCAGCCGATCGGCGACCTCCCGGTCGGTGCAGCCGCCCAGCCAGGCCAGCCGCACGGCCTCGAACGCGTCCGGGTCCACCCGGTCCATGAGGTCCTCCGGCAGCGCGGCGGGGCCGGCCGGGCCGGGACGACGCCCACGTTCCGCCGCGGAGCCGCCGGCGCGGCGCAGCGAGGTCATCACGCGGTGGGCGAGGACCTCGAGCCACGTGAACACCTGGCGTTCGCGGTGGGTCGCGTCGTCCTGCTCGCTCAGGTCGAGGCCGGCCTCGGACGCCTCCTCCCATGCCGTCAGGTAGGTGCGGACCGTGGCCGCGGCGGCGTCGTCGCCGGGGCCGAACATCGCTTCGGCCAGGCCGTGCACCCACGGGACCGTGGCGTCGTAGAACGCGGAGAACGCGGCCCGGTCACCCTCGGCGCTGCGGCGCAGGAGGGTGTCCAGGGCGGGCTGGCCGGCGTCATCGGGGCGGTCGACGTGGGGCTCGGGCGCGTCAGGAGTCTGCATGGTGGCCTCAGTCTAGGGAATCGGGACGGGCCGCGGACCCGGCGAAGTCGTGCTGGCGCCAGGCCTCGTACACGGCGATGGAGACGGCGTTCGCCAGGTTCAGGGACCGACGGGCCGGCTGCATGGGCAGGCCGACGGTCTCGGTGACCCGCGGATCGGCCAGCACCTCCTCGGGCAGGCCGGTGGACTCGCGGCCGAAGAGCAGCACGTCGCCGGGCCGGTAGGCGACCCGGTCGTGCCGCACGGACCCGCGCGCGGTGAAGGCCAGCACACGGGCGGGGGCGAGGGCCGCGAGGGCCGCGTCGAGGTCCGGGTGCACCGTCACCACCGCGAGGTCGTGGTAGTCCAGACCGGCGCGGCGCAGGTGGGCGTCCTCGAACCCGAAGCCCAGCGGCTCCACGAGGTGCAGCTCGGCCCCCGTGAGGGCGGCGAGCCGGATCGCGTTGCCGGTGTTGCCGGGGATCTCCGGGGTGAGCAGCAGGATCCGGAAGCCGGGGGTGCCGGGCGCCGGGGCGCGGTCGGCGCCCTCGTGCGGGTTCGGGCGGGGTGGGGTGGGGGAGTCGGGCACGCGCCCAGCCTAGTGGGGCGCCGCCGGGCGGGGACGTGCCTCAGTGGAGCCGGCCGACCAGCGCGCCGAGCGCGCGCCGGTCCACGAGATCCGGGTCCGTGCCGGTGCCCAGGAAGAGCGCGACCTCGCGCGCGAACGCGATCCCGGGCGCGGGCGGGGCGGTGAGCAGGTCGGCCTGCGCCTCCGGTGCGTCGGCGCCGCGCGTGTGGCGGATCACGGGTGCGTGCCGCGCGTCGCGGTCCGTCATCACGTGCACGAATCCGCCGACGGTGACTTGGGGCAGGGCCTGCTGCCACGCCATCATCGCGGGGCCGAGCAGCGGCGGGGCCACGGGACGGCCCCGGGAGCGCAGGTCCGCCCCGTCCCAGGTGTAGGTCCCTTCCGGGACCATGACGGAGCCGATCAGCGCCAGGCGATGGCCGCACAGCACCGCGTGGTCCACGTCGAGGTGCCGTCCCCAGCGCCCGCCCAGCCGCAGCCCGGTCAGGACCCGGGCGGCCGGCAGCGCGTCCGCCACGTGGCGCAGCAGCACGTCGAGGGTGCGGGCCTGCCGCAGCACCCGGTGCTCGTCCGGCAGGATCCCGCGCGGCCGCGGCGCCCCGTGGACGCGTTGGCTCGATCGCGGCAGGTCCAGCACGGTCGGGTCCGTCTCCGCCTCGCCGGGCGGGGGCTCGTAGCGCACGGGGCGGGCGGCACGTCCGCCGGGTCCGGACCGTCCCGACGGTCTCGCCCGCCCTGATCCGGCCGTCGCGTGGGGGCCGCGGGCACCGACGTCCGGGTCGGGCAGCGAGAGGTCGTACCGGCGCCGGGCCTCGGCGTCGCCGAGCAGGTCCCACGCCCGCGTCACGGCCCGGAAGGCGGCGGGGTCGCCACCGACGTCGGGGTGCGCGGCCCGGGCCGCGCGGCGGTAGGCCCGCCGGACCTCCTCGGCGGTCGCGTCGCGGGGCACGCCCAGGACCTCGTAGGCGGTGCGGTGCTCCTCGGCCGCGCTCACGGCGTGGCGTCCGGGCCGGGGGAGGCGCGCCGCTCGTGGTGCAGGCGCAGGAACAGCATGCCGTCGTCGTGGAGCACCTGGACCAGCTGCAGCCGGGCGGGGAAGCCGGGGCCGTCCTCGCCTGTCAGGACGCGGCCGGCGGCGGGTCCGGCCAGCAGCGGCGCCACGGTGAGGTGCACCTCGTCCACGAGGCCGGCCGCCGCGAGGCTGCCGAACAGGCGCGGTCCGCCCTCGCAGTGGACGACGCGGGCGCCGCGCGCGTGCAGGGTCGCCACCACGGTCTGGGGGTCCACGTGCTCCTCGCCGACCGCCAGCACGTCCGCGCGCGCGGCCAGCGCCGCCGCCCGCTCCGGCTCGGCCGCGAGGGCAGCCCGGGACGTGAGGATCCAGGGGCGGACCGGGGCGGCCGTGAAGAACGCGGACTCCGGGTCCAGGTCCAGGCTGCCGCTGACCACGGCCACGGGCGGGTCGGCAGGCCGGTCGGCCGCCGCGCGTCGACGCCGGTCCTCCTCGGAGAGGAGCGGTCCCTCGTAGCCTTCGGCGCGGATGGTCCCGGCCCCCACGAGGACGACGTCGGCGTCGTGCCGGGACAGGGACAGCAGCCGCTGATCGGCGGGGGAGCCGAGCCCGCCGGCACGGCCGTCCAGGGTGGCCGCGCCGTCGGCGGAGGCGATGAACACGACGCGGACCCAGGGTCCGGGGCCGGTGTCCTCGGCCGGGGGCGCGGCGAGGGCGGCGCGGAGGGCGTCGTCGTCCAGCTCGGGGCCGGTCTCGGTCAGCCGTCTCATGCCCGCCCCCCGCGGTGGGCGCGGTGTCCGGCCAGGGTGCTGCGGTCCGGCGGCGGGTTCTCCGCGCCCATGTTGTGGACCAGGCGCGCCGGCTGACGCCACCCGAACACGCACTCGAGCATGCGGGCCGCCGAGACGGAGGCGTCGGCGTCGTGCATGCGCAGGATCCGGGCGCCGCCGTACACGCAGGCCGCAGCCGCGGCCAGCGAGCCGGGCAGGCGCTCGTGCCGGTGCCGGTCCAGGCTCTCGCCGATGAAGTCCTTGTTCGAGACCGCGGCCAGCACGGGCAGCCCCAGGGCGGCGATCTCGTCCAGCCGCCGCGTGATCTCGAGGGTGTGCCGGGTGTTCTTGTTCAGATCGTGGCCGGGGTCCACGACGATCCTCTCCTCGGGGACGCCGAGCGCCACGGCCCGGTCGACGGTGCGCCGCAGGTGGTCGCGGACCTCCGTGACGACGTCGCCATAGGTCGGCCGGGGGACCACGGCCCGGGGTCCGCGCACGTGGGCGAGGGAGTGGGTGACCACGAGGTGCGCGCCCGCGGCGGCCACCACCCGGCCCAGGTCCGCGTGGAACAGCCCCGTGGTGTCGTTGACGACGTCCGCCCCCGCGGCCAGGGCCGCCTCGGCCACGGCCGGCTGGAACGTGTCCGCCGAGAGGATCAGCCGGCGTGACGCCTCGGACGACCCGGCCCCGTCCCCGCTCCGCAGGGCCGCGATCAGGGGGACCACCCGCGCCGCCTCCTCGGCCGGGTCGAGCTCCGCCCCGGGCGCGAACGGCACGCCGCCGACGTCGACCCACTCGGCTCCGGCGTCCGCCGCGGCGTGGGCCTGGGCGAGGGCGTCCTCGAGGACGGCGCCGGCGCCGTCGTCATAGAAGGAGTCCGGGGTGCGGTTGACCACGGCCATCGTGACGATCCGGCGGCGGAAGTCGATCTCGTGGTGGGCGAACCGGTGCACCGGGTGGACGAGCGGGACGGAGGGGGTCGGCACCCGGCCATTCAACCACCGGCGCCGCACGGTGACAGTGCGCCCCGGAAGGACTATGTTTCCCTCCCGTGACATTTACCTCGTCGCCGCGGGTCGGCCCGCGCCGGCCCCGCATCCGTCCGACCCAGCTCGTGGTCGGGTCCTTCCTCGTCGCCATCGTGACGGGCACCGGCGCACTGCTGCTGCCCGCCTCGTATCAGGGCCGCGCGCCCACCCCGCTGGAGGCCGCGTTCACGGCGACCAGCGCCACCACGGTGACGGGCCTCGGCGTCGTGGACACCCAGACGTTCTGGACACCCCTGGGTCAGCTCGTGATCCTCACGCTCATCAAGCTCGGTGGCCTGGGCGTCATGACGTTCACGTCGCTGCTGGGGCTGGTGATCCTCCGGCGGCTCGGCCTCACCCAGCGCCTCGACGCCGCGGCCTCCACCCGGGCCGAGGGGATCGGGGACCTGCCCCGGGTGCTGCGGGCCCTGATCCTGTACTCCACGGCCGTCGAGGCCTCGGTGGCGCTGCTGCTGAGCCTGCGCTTCTGGCTGGGCGCGGGAATGTCCCCGGGCCAGGCACTGTGGCAGGGGGTCTTCCACGCGGTCTCCGCATTCAACAACGCCGGGTTCGCGCTGTTCAGCGACAACCTCATGGGCTTCGTCTCGGACCCGTTCATCTGCCTGCCGATCGCGGCGGCGATCATCTTGGGCGGCCTGGGCCTGCCGGTCGTGCTGACCCTGCGGCGAGACCTGCGCCGACCCGAGCGGTGGAACCTCACGGTCCGGCTCGTGCTCGTGGGCACCGCGGTGCTGCTGGTGGGCGGCACGCTCATGTACCTCGTCCTCGAGTGGTCCAACCCGCGGACCCTGGGCGGTCTGGACCCGGCCTCGCGCGTGCTCGCGGCGTTCTTCCAGTCCGTCACGACCCGCACCGCCGGCTTCAACACCCTGGACTACGGGCAGATGCACCCCGTGACGCTCTTCGCCACCGACGTGCTCATGTTCATCGGCGGCGGCCCCGCCGGCACCGCCTCGGGCGTGAAGATCACGACGGCGAGCGTCCTGCTGTTCATCGTGCTCGCGGAGATCCGGGGGGAGGGCGCCGTCCATGCGTTCGGCCGCCGGCTCTCCCGGACCACGCACCGCGAGGCGATCACCGTGATCATGCTCTCCGCGACCGCGATCGCCGTCGCCACGATGGCGCTCATGGGCCTGTCCTCGTTCACGACCGACCAGATCCTGTTCGAGTGCGTGTCCGCGTTCGGCACGGTGGGCCTGTCCACCGGCATCACCGCCCAGCTGCCGCCGGCCGCGCAGGGCATCCTGATGCTCCTCATGTTCGTCGGCCGCATCGGCCCCGCCACCGTCGCCGGCAGCCTGGCCCTGACCGACCGCACCCGCCACTTCGAGTACCCGAAGGAGAGGCCCCTCATTGGCTGATCTCACCCGTTCCCTGTTCGCCCCCCGCCGGGGCGACCGCCCCACCGTGGCCGTCCTCGGGCTCGGCCGGTTCGGCTCCGGGGTCGCCCGCGAGCTCATGGAGTCCGACTGCCACGTGCTGGGGGTCGACGCCGATGCCGAGGCCGTCCAGGCGCTCAACGGCCGGCTGACCCACGTCGTCCGCGCGGACAGCACGGACGAGGAGGCGATGCGCCAGCTCTCGGTCCACGAGATGGACCACGTCGTCGTCGCCATCGGCGGCGACCTCGCCGACTCGATCCTCACCGTCTCGCTGATGCGGCGGTTCGGGACGCACCAGCTCTGGGCCAAGGCCAATGACGACCGCCACGGCGAGATCCTGCGTCAGCTCGGCGTGGAGCACGTGGTCCACCCGGAGCGGGACATGGGCCGCCGCGTGGCGCACCTGGTCAGCACGTCCTTCCAGGACTTCGTCGAGGTCGAGCCGGGCCTGGCCATGGTCCGGGCCGCGCCGCCGTCGCGCCTGCTGGGCAGGGACCTGCGAGCCACCGGGCTCGCGGGGGAGCGGGGCATGCGCGTGGTCGCGGTCCGCAGCCGCGGCACGTGGCTCTACCCGCCGAGTCACTACGTGCTCGAGCCCGAGGACACGATCCTCCTGGTGGGCCCGACCCGCGACGTCGAGCGGTTCCTCGCCCGGGACTGAGCCGGGGCACATCCGGGGCGGCTCCTAGACTGGCCGGGTGACCACCCCGGACCGCGTGCACCTGGACCACGCCGCCACCACGACGGTGCGCCCCACCGCGCTCGCGGCCCTGGCCGAGGCGGCCGCGCTGCCGGGCAACCCGGCCTCCCTCCACGCCTCGGGCCGCCGGGCCAAGCTGCGCCTCGAGGAAGCGCGGGAGCGCATCGCCGCGGCGCTCGGGGCGCACCCCACCGAGGTGATCCTCACGTCCGGGGGCACCGAGGCGGACAACCTCGCCGTCCAGGGGCTGTACCGGGCCCGCCGCGCGGCCGCGCCGGAGCGCACCCGGATCGTGCTGACCGGCATCGAGCACCACGCGGTCCTCGACGTGGTGGACTGGCTCGCCGCACACGAGGGTGCCGAGCCGGTGCTCGTCCCGGTCGACGACGACGGGCGGGTCGACCTCGTCGCATGGGAGGCCGCGCTGGCGACCGCGCCCGAGCGGACCGCCCTGGCCACGCTGATGTGGGCCAACAACGAGATCGGCACGGTCCAGCCCGTGGCCGAGGCCGCCCGGCTCGCTGCCGACCACGGGGTCCCGTTGCACACCGACGCCGTCCAGGCCCTCGGGGCGGTGCCCGTGGACTTCGCCGCGTCCGGGGCCGCGACCCTGGTCGTCTCGGGGCACAAGGTCGGCGCCCCCGTGGGTGTCGGCGCCCTGCTCGTGCGCCGGGACGTCACGCTGGAGGCCGTCGTGCACGGCGGCGGCCAGGAACGTCGCCTGCGCTCGGGCACGGTGTCGGTGGCCCTGGCCGCAGCGCTGGCGGCCGCCGTGGCGGAGGCCGTCGGGGAGCAGCCCGCCGAGGCCGCCCGCCTGGGCGGGCTGCGGGACGAGGTGATCGCCGCCGTCGACGCCCTGGACGGGGTGCGCCTGACCGGGCCGCGAGACCTCGACCCGGCGACGGGGCAGGTGCTGTCGCCGGGGACGCGCCGACTGCCCGGCAACGTCCACATCACCGTGCCGGGCCGGACGGCGGACGCGCTGCTGTTCTCCTTCGACATGGCCGGACTGGACACCTCGTCCGGGTCGGCGTGCACCGCCGGGGTGGCGGAACCGTCGCACGTGGTCGCCGCCCTGCCGGGGCGGACGGAGGCCGACGCGCGGGCCACCCAGCGGTTCACCCTCGGCCGGACGACGACGCCGGCCGAGGCAGCCGCGCTCATCGACGCGCTGCGGGCGCTGCTGGGGCCGGGCGTCTAGACTGGACCGCCCGTCCGTCGTCGAGAGAGGAGTACGCCCGTGAAGGTCCTGGCCGCCATGTCCGGGGGAGTCGACTCCGCCGTCGCCGCGGCGCGTGCCGTGGACGCCGGGCACGACGTCGTCGGCGTCCACCTGGCCCTGTCCCGCATGCCCGGCACCCTGCGCACCGGCTCGCGCGGCTGCTGCACCATCGAGGACGCCTCGGACGCGTGGCGCGCGTGCGAGCGGCTCGGCATCCCCTTCTACACGTGGGACTTCTCCGAGCGGTTCGCGGAGGACGTCGTGGACGACTTCGTGGCCGAGTACGAGGCCGGCCGCACGCCCAACCCGTGCATGCGCTGCAATGAGCGCATCAAGTTCGCGGCGCTGCTCGAGCGCGCCCTCGAGCTGGGCTTCGACGCCGTCTGCACCGGCCACTACGCCGCCGTGCGGCCCGGTCCGGACGGCTCGCTGGAGCTGCACCGCGCTGCGGACGACGCGAAGGACCAGTCCTACGTGCTCGGCGTGCTCACCGCGGATCAGCTCGCCCACTGCCTCTTCCCGCTCGCGGACACGCCGTCCAAGGAGCTCGTGCGCGCCGAGGCGGCCGAGCGCGGCCTGTCCGTGGCGGCGAAGCCGGACTCCCACGACATCTGCTTCATCCCCGACGGCGACACCCGCGGCTGGCTCGCCGAGCGCATCGACCTGGCCCCCGGCCCCATCGTGGACCCGGAGGGGCGGGAGCTCGGCACCCACGCGGGCGCCCAGGCGTTCACGGTCGGCCAGCGCAAGGGCCTGGCCATCGGCCGTCCCGCGCCCGACGGCAAGCCCCGGTTCGTGCTCGAGGTGCGGCCGAAGGAGAACACCGTGGTGGTCGGCGGACGCGAGCTGCTCGACGTCGACCGCATCACCGGCATCCGCCCGTCGTGGGCCGGCGCCCCGGTGCCCGAAGCCCGCACGGGCGCCTGGTTCGAGTGTGCGCTGCAGTTCCGGGCCCACGGCGAGATCGTCGAGGCCCGCGCCCGCCAGCGCGCGGACGAGGCGGGGAATCCGGGGTGGGAGATCGAGCCGGCGCGCCCCCTGCGCGGCGTGGCTCCCGGTCAGACGGCCGTCCTGTACCGGGGCACCCGCGTGCTCGGCCAGGCCACCATCGACACCGCCCGCAATGCCCGGCTGTCCGCCCCCGCGGATGCGTAGGCTTCGGCCATGAGCCCGGACTACGACCCCCACGCCAGCTCGCTGCCCGGCACCGCGGACCCGGCGGTCCTCGACGAGCTCTTCGCGATCCGCGGCAGCATCGACAACATCGACGCCTCGCTCGTCTACCTCCTGGCCGAGCGGTTCAAGTTCACGCAGCGGGTCGGTGCGCTGAAGGCCCGCCACGACCTGCCGCCCTCGGACCCCGGGCGTGAGGCCGCCCAGATCGCGCGGCTGCACCGGCTCGCGCTCGAGGCCGACCTCGAGCCCGCGTTCGCCGAGAAGTTCCTGAACTTCATCATCGCCGAGGTCATCCGCCACCACCGCGCGCTGGCGGCCGAGGGCCGGCCGGACGCCGAGGCGGAGTCGGGGGAGAGCCCCGGGGACGCGGATGACTGAGGCCGCCCACGACGCCGGCGCCACCGGCCCCGTCGCCCTCGGCGGCACGCCGTGGCGCGGCACCGACGTCGCCGAGGCGCAGCGCGTCACGCTCGGCGAGCTCGGCGCGGACCACTGGCCGGTGCTCCCCGAGCTGCCCGATCGCGGACCCGGCGCCGACGCCACCGGCCGCTCGGCCGCCCTCCTGCAGGAGCTGGCCGTCGACCTGCAGCCGCACGGCTGGCGGGTCAGCCCGCCCGGGGCCGCCGGCTCCGGCCGCGACCGACGCCGCGCCGTCTCCCTCTGGCGCGAGGACGCACACCGCTGGGCGGACACCGCGGGCGCCGAGGGCGCCGTCGTCGACCGTCTGGCCGTGCGGGTGCGCGGCCCGCTCAGCCTGCTCGCCGGCCTCTGGCTGCCCGGGGGAGAGCGCGTCCTCGGCGACCACGGCGCCCGCCGCGACGTCGCCGAGTCCTATCTCGAGGGACTGCAGGACGCCCTGCCCCGCCTTCGAAGGGCCACCGGGGCGGCCCGCCTCGGCGTCGTCGTCGACGAGCCGTGGGCGGCGGCCGTCCTCGCCGGAACCCTGCCCACCGCGAGCGGGTACCGCACCGTCCGGTCGCTGCCGCGCGAGGAGGCCCGCGGACTGTGGCGCGCCGCCCTCGACGGGCTCACCGCCCTGCCCGACGTCGCCCGGGTGTGGCTCGCGCCGGGCCGCCGCGCCGCCTCCCCGGGGGCCGAGCTGCCCGGGACCGCCGCGCTGGCGACGCTGACGGGAGAGTCCCTGCCCAGGCCCGACGCAGCCGCGGACGCGCCCGCCCCGGCCCCGGTCTCGCTCGTGGTGGGCGTGGGCCCCCTCGACGACGGCGCGGACGGTTCGCCCGGCACCCGCGAGGCGTGGGAGGCGGCGGCCGGCTGGGCCGACGTCGGGCGCGGGCTGACCCTGGCCCCCGAGCCGGGCGTGCGCCCGGTCGACGTCGTCCGCACGTGGGAACGGCTGGGGGTGGACCCCGGACGGGTGGGCGACGTCGGCCTCACGGCGGCGGGGCCGCACGACCCCGCCGTGCTCCGCACTCTGCGGCGGGACGCGGAGGAGCTGGCCGCGCGGCTCGCCGAGCTGCGCGGCTGAGCCGGCGCCCCGACGGACCGGGACGACCTCCGGCGTCGTCGGCCGTGGACGGGCCCGCCCGGCGGGTATCATCGGGCTGATCCTGAAAATTTCCTGTGCCCGGGGCCGGTCCCGCCTGCGGCGCCGGGGGGAGCGCTGACGAGGAGGTCAGGATGGGCAAGGCCAAGATCCTGGTGGTGGACGACGACGAGGCGCTGGCCGAGATGATCGGCATCGTCCTGCGCAACGACGGCTTCGAGCCGGCGTTCGCCGCGGACGGCACCTCCGCACTGCCCGCGTTCCACCGCGAGCGTCCCGATCTCGTGCTGCTGGACCTCATGCTCCCCGGCATCGACGGCATCGAGGTCTGCAGGCTCATCCGAGACGAGTCGGACGTGCCGATCGTGATGCTCACGGCCAAGTCGGACACGGCGGACGTCGTGCGCGGCCTCGAGTCGGGTGCGGACGACTACGTGCCCAAGCCGTTCAAGCCGGCCGAGCTCGTGGCCCGCGTCCGGGCCCGCCTGCGTGAGGGGGAGGCCAAGCCGGCGGAGGTCCTGCACATCGGGGACCTCGAGATCGACGTGGCGGGCCACGAGGTCACCCGCGGCGGCGTCGGCATCGCCCTCACCCCGCTGGAGTTCGACCTCCTCGTGGCCCTCGCCCGGCGGCCGCGCCACGTCTTCACCCGCGAGATGCTGCTGGAGGAGGTCTGGGGGTACCGGCACCAGGCCGACACCCGGCTCGTGAACGTCCACGTCCAGCGCCTGCGCTCGAAGGTCGAGCCGGATCCCGAGAACCCGTGCGTCGTGCTGACCGTCCGCGGCGTCGGGTACAAGGCCGGCCAGGGCTGAGGGCATGACGGTGTCCGGCCCGGGTCTGAGCGCGGCCCCGGCGGCCGAGCCCGGCGCCGAGCCGGTCGAGCCCGCCGCCGGCCGCCCACGGTCGTGGGTCCCCGGCCCCGCGTGGCGTGCGCTGCGCCGCCGGTGGCGTCGGTCCCTGCGGCTGCGCACGGCGGTGCTCGCGGCCCTGCTCTCGATCCTCGCGGGCCTCGTGGTCGCCGCGTTCCTGACGCAGCAGATCACCCAGGCCCTCTTCGAGGCCCGCTACGAGCAGGTCCAGGCCGAGGCCCGCCGTGGCCTGAGTCAGGTGCGCGAGACGTTCGCGCAGACCACCGCCACGGACGCGCAGAGCACGGACGTGCTGGTGACCCAGACCCTGCGTGCCCTCGAGGGGGACTCGGGCACGACGATCCGCCGCCGCTACCACCTCGCCCCGCTGCCGGGCTCCGAGTCCGCGTACGTGGGGACGATCTCCTCCGCCGGTCTCGATCCCGCGGTGATCCCCCAGGAGCTGCAGGACGCGGTCGCCTCCGGGCCGGGCGTGTACGACGCGAGCGTGGCGCTGCCGGACCCCGGCGGCGGCACCCGGCCCGGCCTCGTGTTCGGCGCCCAGGTGGTGCTGCCCCCGGGTGCCACCTACGGGCTCTACCTCGTCTACGACCTCGCGGACGTCCAGAGCTCGCTCGACTCGGTGCTCAGGGTGCTGCTGGTGTTCGGCGTCGGCTTCCTGGTGATCAACGTGCTGGTCTCGTGGTGGGTCTCGCGGCGTGTGACCCTGCCCGTGCAGCAGGCGGCCCGGGCGGCCGAGTCCCTCTCGAGCGGCAACCTGGCCGTGCGGATGCCGGTCGACGGTGAGGACGAGATGGCCCGCCTGGGCATGTCCTTCAACCGGATGGCGGACAGCATCCAGGACCAGATCGGCCAGCTCGCCCAGCTGTCCCAGATGCAGCAGCGGTTCGTCTCGGACGTCTCCCATGAGCTGCGCACGCCGCTGACGACCGTGCGGATGGCGGCCGACGTGCTGTACGGCTCGCGCGAGGACTTCGACCCGGTCAACCGACGCTCGACCGAGCTGCTCTACCACCAGGTCGATCGCTTCCAGGCCATGCTCGCGGACCTGCTGGAGATCACCCGGTTCGACGCCGGCGCCGCCACCCCAGCCCTCGAGGCCACGGACATGCTCGAGCTGGCCCGCGACGTCGTGCTCACCTCTCAGCCGTTGGCCGATCAGAGCGGCGTGCCCGTGTACGTGGTGCCCATGGACCGGGACCGCGCCGACGGCCACGTCGCCTGGGTCGACCCGCGGCGGATCGAACGGATCCTGCGCAACCTGGTGAACAACGCGATCGAGCACGCCGAGGGCCGGCCGGTGGACGTGCTCGTGGCGGCCGACGAGGAGGCCGTCACGTTCGCCGTCGTGGACCACGGCATCGGCATGAGCCCCGAGCAGGTGCAGCGCGTGTTCGACCGGTTCTGGCGGGCCGACCCCTCACGCAAGCGCACCACCGGCGGGTCCGGACTGGGTCTGGCGATCGCCACCGAGGACACCCGGCTGCACGGCGGCCGGCTCGAGGCGTGGGGCGAGCTGGGGGAGGGGTCCACGTTCATGGTGACCCTGCCGCGGGCGCCGCGCCCGGCCGCGCAGGGCGCGGAGGCCCCGGAACCGATCGGCCGCTCCGTGCTGCCCATCCCGCCCCGCTACAGCACGGCGGACCGCCGGTACGCCGATGACCTGTCCCGACCCGTCCCGCAGGAGGCGGACGCCGACGCCGACGCCGTCGGCAGGGTCGCGGACGTCGCCGCCACGGCCGCGGACGCCCCACCGTCCGCGCGCCAGGCCGAGCAGGCCCTGACCGCACCGACCCGGCCGGTGTGCGTGGCCCCTCCGGGGGATCCCGCCGACGGGCCGGCCGCCGGGGACCGGACCGGCGAGGACGCGGCAGAGGAGGCCCGATGACCACCGTGGATCCGCAGCCGCCCCGCCCGCCGCGTGTCGCCGTCGTCGCGGTGATCGTCGCCCTGGTGCTCGCCCTCAGCGGCTGCACCCAGATCCCCCAGAGCTCCGAAGTGCGCAGCGCCGACCCGGTCGACGGGGCCAGCGCGGCCGCCGACGCGCCGCAGTTCCATCCGCCGGGACCCGCCGAGTCGGACACGGCGGAGGAGGCCATCCGGGGCTTCCTGCTCGCGGGCACGAGCCCGCAGGACGACTACGCGGTGGCGCGCGAGTTCCTCGACGGCCCCGCGGCCACCCAGTGGACGCCCGGGCAGCGCACCCTCGTGTACTCGGCGGAGCCGCGCATCACCCGGGGCGACGGCGACGGGGACTACCAGATCCAGGTCGAGGTCGACTCGGAGATCGACGAGTACGGCCTGCGGACCGTCGCGCCGCCGGGGACCACACGGGCCTGGGCGGTCACCGTGCAGGAACGGCCCCAGGGCATGCGGATCACGTCCACGGAGAACGGCACGCTGCTCTCCCAGGCGCAGTTCGGACAGCTGTTCGCGCCGCACGAGCTCGCCTTCTACGACACCGCGAAGCGCTATATCGTGCCGGACGTGCGGTGGTTCGTCAATCGGGGCACCACCGTGACCGCGGTGACGCGAGCGCTGCTGCGCGGGCCGGCACCGTATCTGGCCGGGGCGGTGGAGACGGCCTTCCCGCTGCGCACCGGCACCGACCTGGCCGCGCCCACGGTGCCCGTCGACGACGACGGCGTGGCCCACGTCGACCTCACCCAGGCGGCCGCCGAGGGGGCCGACGCCGAGCGGCGGCACCGCATGCGGGAGCAGCTGGAGCTGACCCTGAGGGGCCTCCAGTCGGTCAAGGAGGTCGAGGTGACCGTCGCCGGTGCCCAGCTGTCCACGTCGGGAGACGACGGCCCCGCCCCGGTCCAGACCGACCCCGCCGTCAGATCGGTCCAGGTGGGCATCGACGCGGCGACGGGCGGACTCGTGTACGTGCAGGGGAGCAGCGTCACGCCGGTGGGCGGCGCTCCGGACGTCACCGCGCTCGATCCGGTCCGCCCGACGATGTCCGGCGACCGCAGCCGATTCGCGTTCGTCACCGGTGACCGGACGGCGGTCCACGTCGCCGGCACGGACGGCTCCCTGCGGGAGGTGCTGCGCGGCACCGGGCTTACCGTCCCGTCGCTGGACCTCCTGGGCTGGGTGTGGGCGGCCGACCGGGGCACGACCTCGCGGATCCGCGCCGTCTCGGCCCAGCCCGGCGGGCAGGAGCGCATCGTGACGGCCACCTGGCTGCGCCCCGGCGAGCGGATCGTCGACCTGCGGTTGGCCCGGAGCGGGGCCCGGGCCGCGATGCTCGTCGACGACGGCCAGCGGACCACCCTGCGCGTGTCCGGCGTCGTGCGCGGCTCGGACGGGGTGCCGAACGCCCTGACCGAGCCGATCCTGCTGCCCTCCTCCGGCTCCGAGGACTCGGTGGAGTGGGCCGGAGACACGAACCTGCTCGTCTCGGCGTACGCCGAGAAGCCCGACGAGCGCGTGGTGCCGCGGATCGTCTCGATCGACGGCACCGTCCGGGAGCTCAACCCGCTGGGCGGTCTGCGGGGGATCTCCGCCGGTGACGACGGCGCCTACTACGCGGAGACGGAGGAGCTCGTGTTCCTGCTGGTGGGCTCCTCGTGGCGGGCGCAGGAGCTCGACCGCGGGGTGCGCGACCTCTCGTTCCCCGACTGAGCCGAGCCCGCGCCCGCCGCCCCGTCGTCCACTCCTGCACAGCCGCCCCGGCCCGCACAGCGGCTCGCCCCGGCGCCCGGACGGCGGCGGCGTGCGGTGGACTCGTTGCATGCGTTCCCCGCCGTCCTCCCCGTCCCCGCCGTCGGTGTTCGGCACCCTCGGTCGGGCCCTGGCCGACCTGGTCCTGCCCGCCGAGTGCGCGGTGTGCGCGGCGCCGGGCCACCGGCTCTGCCCGGCCTGCGCGGAGGGACTGACCGCCGTCCTGTCCCGGCCCTTCCGGGCGGAGCAGGACGCCCCGGCCTTACCCTTGGGCCCCGGCGGCGCTCCCCTGCCGGTGATGGCGGCCGGGCGCTACGCAGACCCGCTGGCGGCCGCCGTGCTCGCGTTCAAGGACCATCACGCGCTGCACCTGCGCGGCGTGCTGGGCGAGGCCCTCTGCCGGGCCGTCGCCGCGGCGCGCCTCGAGCCGGACCTGCCCGGGGCGCGGCACGCCCTGCTCGTCCCGGTCCCGGGCGGCGCGGTCGGATTCCGACGGCGCGGCTACGACCCGCTCGCCGAGCTCACCCGGGCGCTGCCGGCGCCGTGGCTGGTCTCCGACGCCGTCCGTGCGCGCCTGCTGCCCCGCGCGAGCACGCTCCGGGGCGGCGGCCCGTCCCACGCGGGCGCCGGGGCGGGCCAGCGCCGCCGGCGGGCCCGGGACTGGCGCGTCGCCGCCGGGCGGCTGCCGGCCGGCGCGCCCGTCCTGCTCGTGGACGACGTCCTCACCACCGGCGCCACCCTCGCCGCGCTCGCGGAGGCGGTGCGCCGCGCCGGCGGGCACCCCGTCGGGGCCGTCGTGCTCGCGGCCGTGGCCCCGCCGCGGGACCCCGCCGAGCCTGGCCCCCGGCCAGGCCCCCGGGTAGGGTGAACGGCACGGAATCGCCCCTACGGTTCCCGTCCTGCCGACGGCTGGAAGGAGGTCGCACCCTCGGACCCGCCGCCGCCCTGCGGACGCGACACCGAGGCGCACCTCCCCTCCCGAGGCCGGACCCGTGAGAGTCGGACCAGGAGGACGCCATGACCATGGATGTCAGCTACATCGCCCGCAACCTCAGGCTCCCGGAGAGCTTCCGCGACCACGTCGTCGAGCGCACCGAGCGCCTCCAGCCGCTCGCCGAGGGCGCCGACACGCTCGAGGTCCGCGTGACGAAGTCCTCCCACCACAAGCACTCGGACGAGACGGTCCGCGTGGAACTGACGGTCCGTGGCCCGCGGGACGTCGTGCGGGCCGAGGCCGACGCGGACGACAAGCTGGTCGCCTTCGACCAGGCCGCCACCCGACTGGCCGAGCGCCTGCGGCGCCTGCGCGACCGCCGCAAGGACCGCCGTCACGGCAAGCTCGGCGCCTCCCGCGGCGCGGGCGAGGTCGGATTCGTGCCGCCGCTGCCGCCGTCGGGTGCCGCGCTGGCCGCGGAGGAGGCCGCCGAGCAGGACGCCCCCGAGGTGGGCACCCCGGTGCGCATCCGCCAGAAGGCGTTCCCCGCGACCCCCATGAGCGTGGACGAGGCCGTCGACGCGATGGAGCTGGTGGGCCATGACTTCTTCCTCTTCCAGAACGCCGAGACCGGCGTGCCCTCCGTGGTCTACCGCCGCCGGGGCTGGAGCTACGGCGTGATCCGCCTGGACGAGTCCCTCCCGCAGGATCACGTCTCCGCCTCCGAGGGGGAGCGGGCCTACCAGGCGCGCGAGGACTGACCGCCCCGCCGACGTCGACCACGACCTGCTGACGCCGCGGCGCCCGTCCCCTCCGGGACGGGCGCCGCGGCCCGTCCGGACTCGGCCCGTACACTGTCCCGGAGACCGCGCCACGGCCGAGCGCGAGGGGCATCCCGTCCCGCCCCGGCCACACCGCAAGGGAGCAGAGAACCAGTGCCTTCGATCATCGACCGCGTCCTGAAGATCTCGGACAACCGCGTCCTCAAGCGCATGCAGGCCACGGTGGACGCCGTGAACCTCCTCGAGGACGACTTCCGGGCGCTCAGCGATGCGGAGCTGCGTGCCGAGACGGACACGCTCCGGGCCCGGCATGCGGACGGCGAGTCGTTGGACCTGCTCCTGCCGGAGGCGTTCGCCGCGGTCCGGGAGGCCGCGGGACGCACGCTCGGCCAGCGGCACTACGACGTCCAGCTGCTCGGCGGCATCGCGCTGCACCAGGGCAACATCGCGGAGATGAAGACCGGCGAGGGCAAGACCCTCGTGGCCACCGCCCCGGCCTACCTCAACGCGCTGTCCGGCAGGGGCGTGCACGTGGTGACGGTCAACGACTTCCTCGCCTCCTACCAGGCCGACCTCATGGGCCGCGTGTTCCGCTTCCTCGGCATGCAGACGGGCGTCATCGTGGCGGGCCAGACCCCGGCCGTACGCCGCGAGCAGTACGCCGCGGACATCACCTACGGCACGAACAACGAGTTCGGCTTCGACTTCCTCCGGGACAACATGGCCTGGTCCCTCGACGAGCTCGTGCAGCGTGAGCACCACTACGCGATCGTCGACGAGGTGGACTCGATCCTCATCGACGAGGCCCGCACCCCGCTGATCATCTCCGGCCCCGCCCAGGGAGAGGCCAACCGGTGGTACGGCGAGTTCGCCCGGCTGGTGCGCCGCCTCGAGGCGGACACGGACTACGAGGTGGACCACAAGAAGCGCACCGTCGGCATCCTCGGCCCCGGCATCGAGAAGGTCGAGGACCACCTCGGCATCACGAACCTGTACGAGACGCAGAACACCACGCTCATCCAGTTCCTGAACAACGCGGTCAAGGCCAAGGAGCTGTTCAAGCGGGACAAGGACTACGTGGTCCTCGACGGCGAGGTGCAGATCGTCGACGAGCACACGGGCCGCGTGCTCAAGGGACGCCGCTACAACGAGGGGCTCCACCAGGCCATCGAGGCCAAGGAGGGCGTCGAGGTCAAGCCCGAGAACCAGACGCTGGCCACGGTGACCCTGCAGAACTACTTCCGCGGCTACGAGAAGCTCGCCGGCATGACGGGCACCGCCGAGACGGAGGCCGCCGAGTTCACGTCGACCTACGGCCTCGGCGTCGTCGTGATCCCGCCGAACCGGGAGCGACAGCGCGTGGACCGCAACGACGTGGTGTACAAGAACGAGAAGGTCAAGTTCGACGCCGTCGTCGACGACATCGCCGAGCGGCACGCGAAGGGCCAACCGGTCCTGGTGGGCACCACCTCGGTGGAGAAGTCCGAGTACCTCTCCACGCTGCTGGCCAAGCGCGGCGTCCGCCACGAGGTCCTGAACGCGAAGAACCACGCCCGCGAGGCCGCCATCGTGGCGCAGGCCGGCCGCCCGGGCGCCGTCACCGTGGCCACCAACATGGCCGGCCGCGGCACCGACATCATGCTCGGCGGCAACGCCGAGTTCACGGCGGTGGCCCGCATGCAGGAGCTGGGCCTCGACGCCGCCGAGGACCCGGAGGCGTACGAGGCCCGCTGGCCCGAGGTGCTGGCGCAGGCCGAGGCCGCCGTGGAGGACGCGCACCGCGCGGTCATCGAGGCCGGCGGCCTGTACGTGGTGGGCACCGAGCGCCACGACTCGCGCCGCATCGACAACCAGCTGCGCGGTCGTTCCGGCCGTCAGGGCGACCCGGGCGAGTCCCGGTTCTACCTCTCCCTCACGGACGAGCTCATGCGCAACTTCAACCCGGGCGTGGCCCAGCGGATCATGAACAGCCCGTCGATCCCGGACGACATGGCGCTCGAGTTCGGCTTCGTCTCGAAGGCGATCCAGAACGCGCAGGCGCAGGTCGAGGGGCGCAACGCCGAGCAGCGCAAGAACGTGCTCAAGTACGACGACGTGATGAACCGCCAGCGCGAGGCCATCTACACGGACCGCCGTTCCATCCTCGAGGGGGAGGACCTGCAGGACCGGGTGCGCCGCTTCGTGGAGGACGCCGTCGGGAACATCGTGGACGCGGCCACCGAGGAGGGCCACGCCACCGACTGGGACCTCGACCAGCTGTGGCGGGACCTGGCAGAGCTCTACCCCGTGGGCATCTCGCAGGAGGACGTCCTCGACGAGGTCGGCGGCCGGGGCCGGCTCAAGGCCGAGGTCCTCAAGCGCGAACTCGTCTCCGATGCGCTCCTGGCGTACGAGGACCGGGAGGCGCAGGTGGGGTCCGAGGCGCTGCGGGAGGCGGAGCGTCGCGTGGTGCTCGCCACCATCGGGCGCCGCTGGCAGGAGCATCTCTACGAGATGGACTACCTCAAGGAGGGCATCGGGCTGCGCGCGATGGCCCAGCGCGAGCCCCTCGTGGAGTACCAGCGCGAGGGCTACACGATGTTCCAGAACATGCTCGCCGCCATCCGCGAGGACGCCGTGCGCACGCTGTTCCAGGCGCAGATCAGTGCGGCCCCCGCGTCGACGTCGCTGCCCGGCGTCCAGGACGCCCGCGCCGTGACGATGGCCCCGCAGATCTCCGTGGAGGGCATCGACGCCCCGCAGCAGCCGGCGCAGCTGCGTTTCACCGGTCCGTCCGAGGACGGGCAGAGCGCGGTCACCCGCAGCGGCACGGACTCCGGCGCCACGGTCGCGGCGGGCACGAACCGCCGCTCCCGCCGTCAGGCGGAGCGCCGCGGCCGCCGCGGCTGACCGGCATCCTGCCACGACGCAGGACGAGGGCCCGCAGACCTCCAGGTCTCCGGGCCCTCGCTCGTCAGTCCGACGGGACGATCCGGCTCAGCCGATCTCGACCGACGTCACCTTCCACCGGCTGAGCCGCCGCTCGAGTCGGAGCGCGAAGGCCCGGGCCCGGCCCTCCCACAGCACCGTCGCGCTGGCCTCCACCCGGCCGGGCGCGACCTCGCACACGCGGGCACCCACCGGGCGGGGTGCGGACTTGGGCGTCCGGGGCGGGACGGCCGCGGAGGGCCGTCGACCGGGCCCGGTCGGCGCGACGGCGCCCAGCAGCTCCATGCGACGGGTCAACTTGTCCAGGACCTCGGGCGAGAGCCAGGCGGAGAGGTCCCGCAGGGCACGGCGGCCCGTCTCGACCTCGACGCAGGCGACGGCGATCACGGCGGCGAGCGAGCGGACGCGGCGCAGCTCCTCGCGCCCCTGTTCGGTGCGGGCCCGCCGGGCGATCTCCTCACCGCGGGGCAGGACTGCGGGGCTGTGGGCGGGCCCGTGGAGGAGGGTGTCGGCGGTGCGCCGGTCGGAAGCGGCGCGGGGGCGGGTGGCGAGGGTGGTCATGGCGGTCTCCTGAGGACGAGGCGAAGCGGGGGAGTGCAGGGTCGTGGATGTCATGGCCGTGGTCCGTCCACGCCGGCGTGCGGGGTGAACACGGGGGAGGTCAGCACGGTGCCGGGCAGCAGCAGGTGCGGGTCGTCGCCGATCACCCGTCGGTTGGCCTCGTACCAGCGGCGCCAGCGGGCGTCGATCTCTCGGGGGGTCGCGTCCGGGCCGAGCTCGGCGGCGGCGAGGTGCCACAGGCAGTCGCCGCGCCGGACGGTGACGGTCGGGTGGTCCGGATCCGCACGGCCGGTGCCGGCGCCCGGTGGGGCCGGCGCCGGGGGCCGGGGCGTCCACGCGGCGTCCGGCGCCGGGGCCTCGACGCCGGTGGCGTGCGCAGGCACCGCAGCCACGGTCCAGGAGGCGTCCGGCACGGGATGAGCCGCGTCCGCCCACGCGGCCGGTGCCGCGAGCAGCTGGGCACCGACGACGGCGCCTGCCACGCGTCCGAGCAGGGCGGGAGTGAGGCTCCGGCCCAGGCGGGCCCAGGCCGGCCGACCCGCGCGGCGCCCCAGCGCGACGAGCGCCAGCCCGATCAGGCCCACCGCCCACCATGCGAGCAGTCCGAGCCCGGCGAGACCGGCACCGAGGCCCAGCACGCGGGTCAGTTCCGCCCCGGGCGCGCTGGTGCCCGTCTGCAGCAGCGCCGCGGCACAGGCGAGCAGACCGGGACCGGCCAGAAGCAGGACGGTGAGGCCGACGGCGTCCGCCGCGTCGACCGGACGGGTCGGGGCCGGGCCGGCCGGTGATGTCGAGCGCTCCATGGATTCCCCTCCTGTGCGTCCGTCCGGCCGGGATCCCGCGATCAGGCCGGTGATGATGATCACAGTGAACTGCACGGGCCGATAGGTGTCAAGAGTGATGTTTGATGATG
Organism: Micrococcus sp. CH7; assembly: GCF_001595485.1. Lineage (NCBI taxonomy): Bacteria > Bacillati > Actinomycetota > Actinomycetes > Micrococcales > Micrococcaceae > Micrococcus > Micrococcus sp. CH7. The sequence continues at coordinate 40,591 of NZ_LOSQ01000004.1, read as the reverse complement.
TTTGATGACGACCGATGTCCGGCGCTGAGCCTCCTATACTGAGCGCATGCGGTGGAACGGACTCTTCGACGACCTGGAGGCGCACTGGGCCGACCTCGGCTGGCAGGAGACGGTGGCCGAGGCCGCGGAGCTGACCCGAGCGGAGTGGATGGCGCTGTCCCTGGCCGACCGCCTGCGCGGAGCCCGAGGGCGGCAGGTCCGGCTCCACCTGGCCTGGGGCGAGGTCGTGGACGGCGTGGTGCACACGGTGGGCCAGGGCTGGGTCGGCGTGCACGTCGACGGCTCGGGATCGGCGATCGTCGCGGTGGACTGCGTGGCGGCCGTGGAGGCCGACCTGACCCGGGCCGTGGCCGCGCCCGAGCTCGCCGCGGCCGGCTGGGGGACGGTGCTGCGCGGCATCGCGCGGACGCGCCAGCCGGTGGCGGTGACGGGACGCCTCGGCGCGGCGCTGGCGGAGGGCACCGTGGACCGGGTCGGCGGCGACCACCTCGACATCGCCCGCCACCCGCGGGACGAGGCCCGGCGGGCCGCGGCCGTCCGCGGGCGGCTCGTCATCCCGTTCGGGGCGCTGGGGACGGTCCGGACCGCGCTGCGCCCCGCCTGAGCAGACCGTGTGGGCTCAGCGGGCCTTCGCGTCCGCCTCGGTCCACTCCCGGACGCGGGCGCGCGTCACTTCCTTCTGACGTTCCACGTAGTCCTCGAGCCAGGACACCTCGATGCGCCACTGACCGCGGCCCCCGACCTGGATGGCCTGCAGCTCACCCGAGCGGACCAGGGCACGGGCGGCCTGACCGGAGATGTTCAGGGTCTCCGCGACGTCGGTCAGGGTGAGAAAGCGCTGCACGGTGCTCCTTCGGTCGAGGCGTCCAGGACGGTCGCGGGCGGCCCACGACGTCGACCCATTCAACCCCGGGAACACCCGGAGGCGACACTTTTCCACAGCGTACGCGGCGGATCCGGCGATCCACGGCCCCAGTGGTTACTCTGGGCGCAGCGCGGAGGGGCCGACACCGACGGGGTGCCGGGGCCGCGGCGGCCCGAGGGGCCGGTCCGAAGGGGGGAACATCCGGTGTCCACGACCATGTCCGCGTCCGCCGAGGGCGGCCGTCTGCGCCGGCCCCGCTGGCGGGATCCCCGGCTCCTCGTCGGTCTCGTGCTCGTCCTCGCCTCGATCGCCGGCGTCGTGGCGCTGGTCGCCTCCGCCCAGCAGACCGCCGCGTACTGGACAGCTGCGGAGGACCTGCCCCCGGGCACACCCATCGCGTCCGGGGACCTGCGCCCCGTGGAGGTGAACCTCAGCGAGGCCGGCGAGCGGTACCTCAGCGCCGATGCTCCGGCTCCCGAGGGGCGGATGGTCTCCGGGACGGTCCGGGCCGGTGAGCTGCTGCCGGCGGCGGCACTGGTGGACGCGGACCCGGACGGCCGTCGTCCCGTCGGGGTGGCCCTGGACGAGCCGCTCCCGTCCGGCGTGGGCGTGGGAGACCGCGTGGACGTCTGGGTGGCCATGCCGGCGGAGGGAGGCCGCGGCCATGCGGACCCGGCCCGGCTGGCCGAGGCGCTCGAGATCTCCGAGGTCGCGGCGGAGCAGAACGGCTTCGGCGGCTCGGGCACCACCCGGGTGCAGCTGCTGGCACCGGAGGAGACCCTGCCGCGCATCGTGGACGCGAAGGTAAAGGACGCGCGGGTCACCCTCGTGCCGGCCCACGGGGTGCGCTGACCGTGCGCATCGCCCTGGCCACCACCGTCCAGCCGGGCCTGGACCACATCGGCCCGCTCGAGCGGCACCAGACGGACATCACCGTGCTCCGCCGGGCCGAGGACCTCGCCGAGCTGCTCGCGATCGCCCGCTCCGGTCTCGTGGACGCGGTCCTCGTGGCCGGGGACACCGAGTCCCTCACCGCCGCCTTCCTGGAGGAGACGGCCCGGCTGCCCCGACCCGTGGGCGTGGCGGCGCTCAGCGAGGTTCGCACCGAGCGCCGTCGCCTCCGCAGCATGGGGGTGCCCTGCGTGCGCGCCGACGCCGACCCCGAGCAGATCGCGGCCGTCGTCGTGGAGTCCGCGAGCGCCGCCGCGGAGGGCCGCCGGCCGGAGACCTCGCACGGGGAGGACGCCGACCACGCCCGGGATCACGCCGAGGACCTCGACGACCTGCCGATCACCCTGGAGACGCTCGGCGCGGACGAGGTGCCCGGCCTCACGGACCCCTGGCGCGGCGCCGACGAGCCCGACGACGCCGGGCCGGGTGCCGCCCCCGCCGCGGCCACGCCCGACGGCGGCCCCGCCACGGCGGACGAGGGAGCCGACCCCGCACCCTCTCCGGAGGAGGGCGAACCGGCCGGACCCGCGCGGGAGTCCCTGGTGACCGTGGTGTGGGGCCCCACCGGCGCTCCGGGACGCACCACCGTCGCCGTGAACCTCGCCGCCGAGCACGCCGTGGCCGGCCGGAACACGCTGTTGATCGACCTGGACACGTACGGCCCCGCCGTCGGTGTGCACCTGGGGCTGACGGAGGAGTCGGCCGGCGTGGCGCGGGCCGTGCGGCGGGCCGACCACGGCCGGCTGGGCGCCGCCGACCTGGCGGCCGCGGGCGTCCGCGTCCGCGTCGCCGGCGCGGACCTGACGGTTCTGACGGGGCTCACCCGCGTGGACCGGTGGCCCGAGCTGCGCCCCGCCGCCGTCTCCGCGCTGATCGCGGCCGCCAGGGAACGGTGGGACCGCGTGGTCGTCGACGTCGGGTTCGGTCTCGAGCAGGACGAGGAGTTGTCCTTCGACGTGCCCGCCCCACAGCGCAACGGTGCGACCCTGGCGGCGCTCGCCGCGGCCGACGAGGTCATCGCGGTCGGCGGGCCGGACGCCGTCGCGCTGCCCCGCCTGGTCCGCGGGGTCGAGGAGCTGGCGGAGGTGGCCCCGGCCGCACGGCTGCGCGTCGTGGTCAACCGGCTCCGGCCCGCGGCCGCCGGCGTCGCCCCGCGCGGGCAGGTCGAGGCCGTCTGGAACCGCTACGCCTCGCCGGCCACGCCCCTGGAGGCGTTCCTGCCGTGGGACCCGGCCGCCGCGGACCCCGCGCTGCTCGCCGGCCAGGTGCTCGCCGAGGCCGCTCCGAACAGCCCGCTGCGTCGCGCCCTCGCCACGCTGGCCGGTGTCCCTGCCCGCCCCGCCCGCCGCGGACGGCACCGCGCACGGCCCTCGCAGACCATCGCCGCCGTGTCGTCCGACGCCGCCCGCGACGCCACGGACACGGGCCGCCCGGCACGTCGCCGTACCCTGATCCCATGGTCAGTTCGCTCGCGCAGGACCCCCTGACGTCGCACCCGGACATCGGAGACGAGGACCGCGCCTGGCTGCAGCGGCTCGTGGGGGACTGGCAGCTCGTGGCAGACCTGGCGCTCGCGGACCTCGTGCTCTGGTGCCCCGTGCCCCGCCGCGACGAGGCCGGAGGGTTCGTCGCGCTCGCCCAGGTCCGGCCCTTCACCGCTCCCACCCTCTTCCACCGCGACATCGTGGGCTCGCGCGCCCGCGCGGACCTGCGGGCCGTCGTCGGGCAGACGTGGCATGGCGGGGAGCGGGCCGAGGGGGCCGGCCCCGTCGAGGCCCCGGGAGGCACGCTGCAGGTGCGTCTGTGGCCGGTGGTCCGCGCCGGGAGGGTCATCGCGGTCGTCTCCGCGCACGCGGACCCGAACGGCCGGCCGGCGCGCTCGGTGATCGAGGAGAACTACAGCCGGACGGCCAGCACCCTGCTGGACATGATGCAGCACGGCCGCTGGCCGGCGCCCGAGGAGCCCTCCGGCCTCTGGGCGGGCGGCACGCCGCGGGTGGGGGACGGCCTCGTCGTGCTCGGGCCGGACTCGGTCGCCGAGTTCACCAGTCCCAACGCGGTCTCCGCCCTGCGCCGGCTGGGCATCGCCTCGACCCTCGAGGGGCACCGGCTCACCGACGTGCTGGCCAGCACCGAGGCCGCCCGCGTTCCCACCGACGAGGGGACGTGGGCGGTGCTCACCGGCCTGCGTGCCGGACGGCGGGAGGTGCAGTCCGGCGGGGCGTCCCTCACGGTGCGCTCCGTCCCCCTGCTCGGTCCGGACGGCTGGCAGGGGGCGCTGCTGCTGCTGCGCGACGTGACCGAGCTGCGCCGCCAGGAGCAGCGTCTGCTCACCAAGGACGCGACCATCCGCGAGATCCACCACCGCGTCAAGAACAACCTGCAGACCGTGGGATCGCTGCTGCGCATGCAGGCGCGGCGCACGTCCTCGCCCGAGGCGGAGCGTGCGCTGCGTCAGGCGATGCAGCGGGTGGACACGATCGCCCTCGTCCACCAGACGCTGAGCGAGGAGATCGAGGACCAGGTCCCCGTGGACGGTCTGCTGCAGCGGCAGTTCCGCCTGGCCGTCGAGGTGGCCGGGGACGGGCGGCCGCTGCAGGTCGCGGTCACGGGCGAGTTCGGTGAACTGCCCTCCCACGTGACCACGCCGCTGGCGCTGGTGCTCAATGAGCTGGCGGCCAACGCCGTCGAGCACGGCACGGCGCCGGGCGGTGGCTGCGTGGGCCTGCACGCCGACCGCGAGTCGACCCCCGCAGGAACGGTGCTGGTCGTGTCCGTGACGGACGGCGGCCCCGCCGCCCCCGACGGATGGGTGCCGGGGGAGTCTCCCCGCGCGGGCGAGGGATCGGGGCTCGGCCTGCGCATCGTGCACTCGCTCGTGGAGGGGGACCTGCGCGGCACCCTGCGCTGGGAGCGGTCCGACGACGGCGGCACGCGCGTCGTGCTGCGACTGCCCCTGACGTGAACCCGGCCGGGCATGACGACGGCCCCGTCGACGAGGTCGACGGGGCCGGTGGTCCGGGTGGGTCAGGAGGCGCGGCGGGCGCGTGCCGCACGGCGCTTCATGGCGCGCCGCTCGTCCTCGCTCATGCCGCCCCAGACGCCCGAGTCCTGGCCGGACTCCATGGCCCACTTCAGGCACGTGTCCACGACCTCACACGAGCGGCACACCGCCTTGGCCTCCTCGATCTGCAGGAGGGCGGGGCCGGTGTTGCCCACGGGGAAGAACAGCTCCGGGTCCTTGTCCAGGCACGCTGCTTTACTGCGCCAATCCATCGGTCCGCTCACTTTCTGTCGGAAGAGCCGGAGCCCGCGGGCGCCGGTGGTCACGGCCTCCGCCGGCGGCGGGCGCGGGGGCCTGCGCGGACGACGCGCGGCACGACCGATACGGAGGGCGACCCTGGTCATTGCAACGGGGACCGCTTTCGTACGAACGCGGCCCCCGGGAATCTTTCGCGTGCCATCCTCGCACGGCCCTCACGAGTGAACAAGAGGTGAATGAGGTGCATCACCGCACCTCCCAGTGAGTCCTTGGTCACACCTGTGCCCGGGGCGGCGCGTCGCCGCGGACCTGGCCCGCGCACCGCCCGGCGTACGGTGGGGGACACGTCCGTCCCCGCAGCCGTCCCGCAGGAGAGGCCCCATGGCACAGTCCCGCCGCCCCGACCCCGTCGCCCCGTCCGAGTCGTCGGGCGCCGACGCGACGACGGTCCCGCCCCGCCCCGGCCGGGGCCTGCCGGTGGCCGTCCTCGTGGTCGCCGCGGCGCTCGTGCTCGAGGCGGGCGCGCTCCTCTGGCTCGCCGTGGACGCGGTGGTGCATGCGGCGGACGGGGTGCTCCCGGCCGGCGCCCGCGTGATGCTGGTCGTCATCTACGCGCTGCTCACCCTGTGGATCCTTGCGACCGCCGTCGCCCTGCTGCGCGGTCGGGCGTGGAGCCGCGGCGCCGCCGTCGCGATCCAGCTCTTCGGTGTGCTCCTGTCCTCGTGGCTCTTCAGCGTGGACGCCGCCGCTCTGGGTGGGCCGCTGCTCGCGGTCTCCGGCGTCGCGCTGCTCACCCTCTTCACGACGCCGGTCACCCGGCATCTCACCCCCGCCCCGGAGGCCTCGACGGACGCCTGAGCCCCGCCCCGACGACGACGGCGCGCCCCCGGCCAGGGGCGCGCCGTCGTCGTCATCGGGGCCGTGGTCAGCTCACCGGGCCGGTGAACTTCTCGCCGGGGCCCTTGCCCGGGGCGTCCGGGAACGGGGAGGCCTCACGGAACGCCAGCTGCAGCGAGCGCAGCCCGTCGCGCAGCGGTCCGGCGTGCTGGCTGCCGATCTCGGGGGCCGCGGCCGTGACCAGCCCGGCGAGGGCCGTGATGAGCTTGCGGGCCTCGTCGAGATCGATGAGCTCGCGGGCGTCGGGGGAGTCGGCCAGGCCGCACTTGACGGCGGCGGCGGTCATCAGGTGCACGGCGGTGGTCGTGATGACCTCGACGGCGGGGACCTCGTGGATGTCGCGGATCTCGGCGGGGGCGTCCATGGGGGTGGCGTCCTGGGCCTGACGTTCGTCTGTCATGGTGGTAAGCTTCCCATAGACCACTCGTGGTCCGCGCAAGACCTCGTCATCCGGTGACCCCGGGGCGGGCATGCACGGGCCAGGAGCAGCAAAGTGGAGGCCTCTCTCCCACCCGCGTCAGCAGGATGTCCGGTTCGCCCCGGGCCGAGTTGCCGGGTCGCCGGTCGGGACCGCCGCGTCGTGGCGCGCAGCCCGCACCGAGGGTCCCGTCCGACGGGATCGTGTCGAGGCCTCCGTCTGCGTCCGCGCAGGGGAGGCCTTCCTCGTTTCCGAGGGCCCCTCCGGTGGGCGCGGGGTCACCCGTCGTCTCACACAGAGGAGTACCACCATCAGCGATCCCCGCATCAACGAGCGTATCCGCGTTCCGGAAGTCCGCCTGGTCGGCCCGAACGGCGAACAGGTCGGCATCGTCCGCGTCGAGGACGCCCTCCGGCTCGCCGCCGAGGCGGACCTGGATCTCGTGGAGGTGGCCCCCACGGCCAAGCCTCCGGTGTGCAAGCTGATGGATTTCGGCAAGTACAAGTACGAGGCCGCGGTGAAGGCCCGTGAGTCGCGCAAGAACCAGGTGAACACGGTCCTCAAGGAGGTCCGCTTCCGCCTGAAGATCGACAAGCACGACTACGAGACCAAGACCGGCCACGCCAAGAAGTTCCTGAGCCAGGGCGACAAGGTCAAGGCCATCATCCAGTTCCGCGGCCGTGAGCAGCAGCGTCCCGAACTCGGCATCAAGCTGCTGCAGCAGTTCGCCGAGGACGTCGCCGAGCTGGGCACCGTCGAATCGCAGCCGCGCCAGGACGGCCGCAACATGGTGATGGTGGTCGGCCCGCTGCGCACCAAGGCCGATGCGCGGGCGGACCAGCGCAAGAACTCGGCCGAGAGCCACCGCGAGCGTCAGGGCGGCGGTTCGCGTCGCGACCAGGCCGCCCGCGAGGCCAAGGAGCGCGCCGCGCAGAAGGCGGCGTCCGACTCCGCCCCGGTGCGGAATTCGGTCGGGGATGCGTTCCCCGAGCAGCTGAAGGCCATGGCCGCCCGGACGCAGGAGAACGCCTCCGCGGCCCCGGCCGAGACGACGCAGGCGCCGAAGACCCCGGCCCCGGCGGCTCCCCGCCCGGCCGCGGCCGCCCCGGCTGCGAAGCCGGCCTCCAGCGCCACGCCCGCATCGGCCCCGAAGCCGGCCGCGACGCCGAAGCCGCAGTCCTCGGCTGCGCCGGCTGCCACGCCGAAGCCGCGGTCCGCCGCCAAGCCGGCCGCGCCGTCGTCGGCTCCGAAGCCGGCGGCCAAGCCGATGCCGGCCCCGCCCAAGCCCGCCGCCCCCCGCGGCGGTGCCCCCAAGCCCGGTCCTCGGGCCTGACCCCCCGGGGTCGCCACAGACCAGCCCGGTCCGGACGGACCGGGGTGACCAGCACTGCCGCGCGCGCCGCGCACGGCAGCGATGAGTGAAGGAGAACGGCAGCCATGCCGAAGATGAAGACCCACAGCGGTGCCAAGAAGCGCTTCCGCGTGACCGGCTCCGGCAAGATCATGCGCCAGCAGGCGAACCGCCGCCACTACCTGGAGCACAAGTCCTCGCGCCTGACCCGCCGTCTCAAGGGCGACCAGCTCGTCTCCAAGGGCAGCATCAAGCAGATCAAGCGGATGCTCGGCATCTGACACCCCCCCGGCCTCGCCGGAACCCCTTCCTCCTCGGCCGTGACGCGCCAGTGCGCGCCCCGGGGACCACACAGATTGGAGTACGCACGTGGCACGTGTGAAGCGGGCAGTGAACGCCCACAAGAAGCGTCGGACCATGCTGGAGCGCGCCTCCGGCTACCGCGGCCAGCGGTCTCGCCTGTACCGCAAGGCGAAGGAGCAGATGCTCCACTCGTTCACCTACAACTACCAGCACCGCCACAAGCGCAAGGGTGACTTCCGTCGCCTGTGGATCACCCGCATCAACGCGGCCGCCCGCGCCAACGGCATGACCTACAACCGCTTCATGCAGGGCCTCAAGCTGGCCGGCGTCGAGGTGGACCGCCGCATGCTGGCCGAGATCGCCGTCTCCGACGCCGCGACCTTCGCTGTGCTGGTGAAGACCGCCCGCGAGGCGCTGCCCGCGGACGTGAACGCCCCCGCCGTCTCCCGCTGAGCCGGCTCCGGGGCCCTGAGAGCCCCACCACCACGCCCCAGGCGTGAGCACCACCGCCGACGGGGCGGGTCCTCCACCGAGGCCCGCCCCGTCGGCGTCTGCGCACCCGCAGCCGAGCCCCGACCAGGAAGACCCCATGACCCCGCACGCCGAGCCGATGACCCATCCCCGCGCCGAGCGCGTGCGCGCGGTGGCAGCCCTCGCGGGCCGCTCCGCCCGACGCCGGACGGGCACGTTCCTCGTCGAGGGGCCGCAGGCCTGCCGCGAGGCCTTGCGCGCCCACCTGGGGGAGGGGCCGACGGCCGCCGCGGGGCAGTGGCGCGCCGGGCGGGTGCTGACCCAGGTGTACGTGTCCGGCGGACTCGTGGACCGGGACCCCGCGCTGGCCGAGCTCGTGGCGCGCGTCCGGGACCGCCCGACGCCGGGTGGTGAGCGCGTCCTGGTGCGCGAGGCCAGCGACGAGGTGCTCACCGCCATGGCCGACGCCGTGACGGGGCAGGACATCGTCGCCGTGGCGCGGATGCCGGAGCCGCAGGCCGTCGAAGCGGTCCTCGAGGAGGCGCGCCTGGCCGCCGTGCTGTGCCGCGTGCAGGACCCGGGGAACGCCGGCACGGTCATCCGGGCCGCGGACGCGGCCGGGGCGGACGCGGTGGTCCTCACCCCGGGCTCCGTCGACCCGTTCAACCCCAAGGTGGTCCGGTCCACCGCCGGGTCGCTGTTCCACCTGCCCGTGGCCACCGCCGTCCCCGCAGAGGCGGCGGCGGCCGCAGCCCGGGCCGCAGGCCTCCAGGTGTGGGCCGCCGACGGCTACGCCTCGGACCGGCTCGACGCCCTCGCCCCCGGCGTGGTTGCCGCGCCGACCGCGTGGCTGTTCGGCAACGAAGCTCAGGGCCTGGACGACGGTGAGCTCGCACTGGCGGACCGCCGGGTGGCGGTGCCGCTGTATGGGGCCGCGGAGTCCCTGAACGTGGGGACCGCCGCCACGGTGTGCCTGTACTCGTCCGCGATGGCGGGGGCGCGGCGCGCCGGCTGACGTGGCGCACGAGGCGGCGCCAGCCGTCCGGACACGCAGAAGGGGCGGGGATCCGCGTGGATCCCCGCCCCTTCTGCGTGTCCGGGTCGAACCGGGCCGCTCAGCTCACTCAGGCACGGGTGCCGGTGCGGCGGGTGATGGCCTGCCACACGGCCGCGACGATGACACCACCGATGATCGCGAAGATCCAGGTGCCCAGACTGAAGAACTTCTCGTTCACGTTGATGTTGAACACCAGGGAGGCGATCCAGCCGCCGAGGAGAGCACCGACAATGCCGGTGAGGAGGGCGCCGAGCCAGCCGCCGCCCTGACGTCCGGGGAGGATGGCGCGAGCGATGGCACCGGCGATGAGGCCGAGAACGATCCAGCCAATGATGCCCATGATGATGGTTCCTTTCGGGTTTCGAATCTGACGTACGAGAAGGAACGTAGCAAGGGATTTTCACGGGGGGCCACCTCTGGCGCCCCGACTTTTTCGAGATTCTCCGACGTGACGAGGTTCGCCCCGGCCTCGTGTGGGAGATTCAGCGGGGCGAGCCGCCGTCGTCAGCCCGGACGCCGGGTGAGGCCGCGACGTCGCGGCGCACGAGGAGGAACGCCAGCACCAGGCCCGCCAGGGCGATGCCCGCACCGACCAGCGGCGGGGTCCGCAGCGACGCCCCGGCCCCGATCGCGGCCGCCCCGACCCACGCGCCCATCGCGTTGGCCATGTTCAGCGCGGAGTGGTTGAGCGAACCGGCCAGCTGGGGTGCGGTGGGCGCGGAGTCCACGAGCAGCACCTGCAGGGACGGGGCGATCCCGGAGCCGCTGACGGCCACGCAGAAGAGGAACACGATCATCACCGGCGCCCACGGGGCCGTCAGTGCGACGGCGGCCAGCGAGACCGCGCTGAGCCCGAAGCTCAGGCGCAGGGTGCCGACCGGGTCGCGGTCCGTGAGCGCGCCGCTGACGAGCGTGCCGATCACCATGCCGACGCCGTAGAGGGCCAGCACGGCGGGGACCCACCGTTCCTCGAGGCCCGCGACCTCCGTGAGCAGCGGCGCGATGTAGGTGTAGAGCGCGAACATGCCGGCGAAGCCGATCACGCCCACGGCCACCGTCGCCCACAGGCGGCCGGAGGCCAGACCGCGCAGCTCGCGGCCGACCGAGGCGCCCGCGGGGGCCGGCACGGACGGGACGAGCCACGCGGTCGCCCCGACGCACAGGGCCGCGCAGACCGCCACGATGACGAACATCCAGCGCCAGCCGACGGCCTGCCCGAGCGCCGTCGCGCCCGGCACGCCCAGCACGTTGGCCACGGACAGCCCGGCCATCACCCACGCCACGGCCTGGCCGCGGCGGGCGGGCCCGGCGAGGTCCGCCGCGGCCAGGGCGGCCGCGGAGAAGTAGGCGCCGTGGGGCAGGCCCGACACGAACCGGGCCGCCATCATGCTCCCCATGTCCGGGGCGAGGAACGCGGCCACGTGTCCCACGACGAACAGCAGCATCAGCACGATGCTCGTGACCCGCCGGTCGACGCGAGCGAACGACGCGGCCAGCAGGGGAGCGCCGATCACGACGCCCAGGGCGTACATGGAGATGAGCACGCCGCCGGCCTCGAGACCGACGCCGAGGTCGGCCACCGCCTGCGGCAGCAGGCCCATCATCGCGAACTCCGTGGTGCCGATCGCGAAGCTGCCCAGGGCCAGCGCGAGGATGGCCGGCAGCAGACGCACACGGCGGCCGCCCAGCAACGCGCCCGGGCCCGGCGGCACGGTCGGCGGAACGGACGGGTCTGGGCGCGTCGGACGCGGAGCACGGGGGGAACGGTCGTGGGCGCCGTCGGCGGCGGGAGTGGGGATGGGCACCGACCCAGCCTACGGACTCCGGTCTGCGGGGGCGGGGGCCTCGCTAGCCTGGGCTCATGACCTCCGCCACACCTGTGCGCCCCGCGCCCGCCGCCAGCCCGACGACGTCGCCCCGGGACGGTGCGCGACCGCGGCAGGTCGTGGGGCTCGCGCTGCTCGACGATGTGGCCGCGCCGACCCGCCTGCTGGCGGCCCGTCGCAGCGCGCCTGCCCCGCTGCGGGGGCTCTGGGAGTTCCCCGGGGGCAAGGTCGAGCCGGGGGAGGGCGTCCAGGAGGCGCTGCTGCGGGAGTGCCGGGAGGAGCTCGGGGTCGCCGTGCGGCTCGGCCCCGAGGTGGCGGCGCCGGAGCCGGACGGGTGGGAGCTGGCCAACGGCGCCCGGATGCGGGTGTTCTGGGGCGTCCTGGCGGAGGAGGGGGCGACGCCCCGAGCCCTCCAGGACCACGACCTGCTGGCGTGGCTGCCGCTCGCCGGGCCGGGCGTGCGGCACCTGGACTGGATCCCGGCGGACCGGCCGATCGTGGCCGAGGTGCTCCGTGGCGCCGCCACGGCGTTCTCCGCGGGGCGCTGAGTCGACACGCGGCCGGCCGCGCCCCGCGGACCGGTCAGAACAGCGCGGGCTGCGCCGCCGGAGCGGAGGGCCGGGACGCCGGCCGGCGCCGGGCCGGGGGACCGTCCTCGCGCCGGATGCCGTGGGCGCCGCCGCGGGCCAGGCCGTGCCGTGCGGCGGCCTCCCCGGCCATCCGGGTGAGCATGCGGCGGTACGACTCGGGCGCGTAGGCGGACCGGGCGTACATCTGCTCGTAGCCGGCCAGCAGATCCGGGTGCTCGCGGCGGATCCAGTCCAGGTACCACTCCTTCGCGCCCGGCCGCAGGTGCAGGGCGCCCGGCATGACGCGCGCGGCTCCGGCGTCCGCCAGCGCGCGCATGAGGGCGTCGATCTCGCGGTCCCCGTCCGTGAGCCACGGCAGCAGGGGCATGGCCATGACGGTGACGTCCGCACCCGCGGCGGCGAGCCGCTCGATCAGGCGCAGGCGTGCGGTCGGCGACGGCGTGCCCGGCTCGACCGCGGCGGCGATGGCGGGGTCGAGCATCGCCAGGGACAGCGAGACCTGCACCGGCACCTGGCGCGAGGCCGCCTGCAGCAGGGGCACATCCCGCGCGAGCAGGGTCCCCTTGGTCAGCACGGAGAACGGGGTGCCGGAATCGGCCAGGGCCCGGATGATCCCGGGCATCAGCGCGTAGCGGCCCTCGGCCCGCTGATACGGGTCCGTGTTCGTCCCCAACGCCACCGCCTCGCGGCCCCACGTGGGGCGGGCGAGTTCGGCGCGCAGCACCTCGGCGACGTTGACCTTCACGACGATCTGCCGGTCGAAGTCGGCCCCGGCGTCGAGCTCGAGGAAGGTGTGGGTGCTGCGGGCGTAGCAGTACCGGCAGGCGTGGGTGCAGCCGCGGTACGGGTTCACGGTCCAGCGGAACGGCATGGCCGAGGCGGACGGCACCGAGTTCAGTGCGGTCTTGGCGAGCACCTCATGGAAGGTGACGCCCGCGAACTCCGGGGTGGTGACACTCCGCTGCAGGTCCGAGAGCGGCAGCAGGGCGGCGGAGCCGGCCGGTGTGCCGGCCGTCGCCCGCTGGGCTCCGCCCTCGGACCGCAGGGTCTGCGCTTCCCATCGCATGGCCAGAAGTAGAACACATGTTCGAATCGACCCGCAAGCGTGTTCGAGTCCGGGCGTGGCGCGGGCGCCGAGACGCGCCTACCGTGGTCGCCATGACCTCCCGTGCACCCGCCCCGGCCGCCCGCGTCCTGCTCACGGGCTTCGAGCCCTTCGGCGGCGATGTCCACAACCCGTCGATCGCCGCCGCGCGGGACGCCGTGGGCATCCTGGCGGACCGGGGTGTGACGGCCGAGGCGGTCGAGCTGCCGTGCGCGTTCGGCGCGGCCGGGCCGGCCCTGACCGCGGCCCTCGACCGGGTCCGGCCGGAGGTGGCGATCGCCGTCGGGCTGGCTGGCGGCACGGCGACGGTCCGGGTCGAACGGGTGGCCGTGAACCTGCAGGACGCCCGGATCCCGGACAACGCGGGGGAGCAGCCCGTGGACCGGCCCGTGCGCGCCGACGGTCCCGCGGCCCTGTTCGCCACCCTGCCCGCCAAGCGTGCCGTCGCCGCGATCCGGGAGGCCGGCGTCGCCGCGGAGCCGTCCCTGTCCGCGGGCGCGTTCGTGTGCAACCACGTCATGTACTCGCTCCTCGACGGCCCCGGTACCGCCCGGGCCGCCGGCTTCATCCACGTGCCGTGGGACACCGAGCACCGCCCGACGCCGGACACCCCGGCCCTGCCCGCGGCCGACCTGGCGCGCGCGGTGGCCGAGGCCGCCCTGACGGCGCTGGCCGGCGGCCCCGACCTCGACGTCCCCGGCGGCACCCTGCACTGACCTCCCCGGACCCCGGGTCCGTGTCGGCGCGATCGCCCGTGCCCGTCAGCGGCGGCGCCGCAGGCCGCGGACCACGGGCCGCTCGATGTAGCCGCCCAGGGCCAGGCTCGCGCGTCGTTCGAAGACGTTGCGCGAGGCCGGATCCCCGGTCCGCCACATCGACCACGCCGCCGCCAGCGCGTACGCCGGCAGGAAGGGCAGACCCAGCAGGAGGGCGTACTGGTCCGCATGGCCGGCCTCGTGCCGCCACAGCGCGGGCGTCATGCGCAGGCCGGGGCGGGTGAACACGACGTCGCCGACCGTGAACGCGGCCCCGCCCGGGAACCGGTGCGTCCAGCCGTGGGCCTCGATCAGCCCGTGCGGTCCGGGCCGCAGCGCGCAGCCGGCGACGACGGCGCCCACCAGCCCCAGCGGCGTCGCCAGGTTCAGCAGGTTCCACAGCCCGCGCGCCCGCACGTGCGCCGGAGGCGACGGCCGGGAGGGGGCCGCGGTCATGGCTGTGCCGCAGGATCGGCGTCCCCGGCGGGGGACCCGGACGCGGGGACGTCGAAGTAGAGCGGGGCATGGGCGGCGCAGCCCGGGTTGAACGGCGCCCCGCAGGCCGGGCACGCAGGATCAGCGGTGGCCTCGAGGGCGAGGTAGGCAGTCACGCTCAGCTCGGTGCGGCACACCCCGCACAGCACGTGCGGCCGGTCGAAGTCGCCGGCCGGCACCGGCACGGCCGGGTGGTCGGCGAGCTCCGCGTGGCAGCGGTGGCAGGACCAGTACGCGGGGCAGCAGGCGAAGCGCAGGGCGACGACGTCCCGCGCCGTGGCGTAATGGGCGCAGCGGGTCTGCGCGTCCAGGCCCACGCCCCGCAGCAGCGGGTCGGTGCCGTCGAGGGAGTCCGGGGCGGTCATGCGCCTCAGCCTAGGCCGGGCGCGTCCGGGGCGGACACTAGACTGACGGGCGTCCCACCGTCCCCCATGCGAAGGTCGTTGCCCTGATGACACCCAGCCCCGAGACCGGCGCGGAGCCCACCGCGCCCGTGGCGGAGATCTCCCCCGTGGACGCGGAGGCGGTGGAGGCCGCCGTGCAGGCCGCGCTCGCCGCGTACGAGGCCGCGGCCGACCTCGATGAGCTCAAGGCCGCCCGCCTGGCCCACACCGGCGACCGGGCCCCCCTGACTCTCGCGAACAAGGCGATCGGCGCTCTGCCCAAGGAGCGCAAGGCGGAGGCCGGCAAGCTCATGGGCGCCGCACGCGGCCGCCTGGGCAAGGCCCTGGCCGCCCGCACCGAGGTGCTCGAGGCGGAGCAGGCCGCGCGGATCCTGCGCGAGGAGACGGTGGACGTGACCACCGCGGTCCGTCGCCGCCGCGTCGGCGCCCGTCACCCGCTCTCGCTGACGATGGACCGCGTCTCGGAGATCTTCGTCGGCATGGGCTGGGAGATCGCGGAGGGCCCCGAGCTCGAGTCCGAGTGGTTCAACTTCGACTCCCTCAACTTCGCGCCGGATCATCCGGCCCGCGAGATGCAGGACACCTTCTTCGTGGACCCGGCCGAGGCCCACCTGCTGCTGCGCACCCACACCTCTCCGGTGCAGATGCGCTCCCTGCTCGAGCGGGGAGCCCCCACCTACGTGCTGTGCCCGGGCCGCACGTTCCGCACGGACGAGCTGGACGCCACGCACACCCCGGTGTTCCACCAGTTCGAGGGCCTGGCCGTGGACAAGGGCCTGACCATGGCCCACCTGCGCGGCACCCTCGAGTACTTCGCCCGCCAGATGTTCGGGGCGGAGGCGGCCATCCGCCTGCGCCCGAACTTCTTCCCGTTCACCGAGCCCAGCGCCGAGCTGGACATCTGGCACCCCGGCGCCAAGGGCGGGCCCCGCTGGATCGAGTGGGGCGGCTGCGGCATGGTGCACCCGAACGTGCTGCGCGCCGCGGGCCTGGACCCGGAGGAGTACTCCGGGTTCGCGTTCGGCATGGGCGTGGAGCGCACGCTCATGTTCCGCAACGAGGTCCCGGACATGCACGACATGATCGAGGGCGACGTGCGCTTCTCCCAGCACTTCGGAATGGAGGTCTGATCCATGCGCATCCCCCTGGACTGGCTGCGGGAGTTCGTCCCCGTGCCCGCGGAGCACCGTGCCGAGGACGTGATGGCCGACCTCGTCCGCGTCGGCCTCGAGGAGGAGGACGTCCACCGTCCGGCTGCCGAGCTGCAGGGCCCGATCGTCGTCGGGCAGGTGCTCTCCAAGGAGCCCGAGCCGCAGAAGAACGGCAAGACCATCAACTGGTGCTCCGTGCGCGTGGTGCCCGAGGGCGCCGCACAGCCGCTCACCGGCGAGGGGATCGAGCCCTCCGGCGTGCAGGGCATCGTGTGCGGCGCCCACAACTTCGAGGTCGGGGACAAGGTCGTCGTGGCCCTGCCCGGCGCGGTGCTGCCCGGCGACTTCCGCATCAGCCCCCGCAAGACCTACGGCCACGTCTCGGCCGGCATGATCGCCTCCAGCACGGAGCTGGGCATGGGCGACGACGGCACGGACGGGATCATCGTGCTCGGCGACCTCGGGCTCGACCCCGAGCCGGGCACCGACGCCCGGGACGTCCTGGACCTGCACGGCGAGGCCGCCGAGATCAACGTGACGCCCGACCGCGGCTACGCGTTCTCGATGCGCGGCGTCGCGCGCGAGTACGCGCACGCCACCGGCGTGCCCTTCACGGACCCGGCCGCCGCCGTCCACCCGCCCGCGGCCGACGACGCCGGCCCGGCCGTCCGCATCGACGACGACGCGCCGATCCACGGCGAGCCCGGGGCCACCCGGTTCGTGGCCCGCACGGTCTCCGGCGTGGACGCGACCCGCCCGACCCCGCCGTGGCTGGCCGCGCGCCTGCGCCTGGCCGGCATCCGCACCATCTCCCTGCCGGTGGACATCTCCAACTACGTCATGTGGGAGCTGGGCCAGCCCCTGCACTTCTACGACGCGGACACGCTCTCCGGTGAGATCGTGGTGCGTCGCGCGCGGGCCGGAGAGACCCTGACCACCCTCGACGGCAAGGAGCGCGAGCTCGACCCCGAGGACCTGCTCATCACGGACGACTCCGGCCCCATCGGCCTGGCGGGCGTCATGGGCGGGGCCGCCACCGAGGTCACGGACGCCACCACCACGATCGTGGTCGAGTCCGCGAACTTCGACCCGGTGTCGATCGCCCGTACGCGGCGCCGGCACCGCCTGCCCTCGGAGGCGTCGAAGCGCAACGAGCGCGGCGTCGACTGGGAGGTCGCCGACGAGGCGGCCGAGCGGGCCGTGCAGCTGCTCGTCGAGCTCGCCGGCGGCACCGCCGAGCCCGGCGTCACCGACGTCGGGACGCGGCCGGAGCCGGCCGTCGTCGAGATGGCCGCCGACTTCCCCTCCGCCCTGGTGGGCGTGGCGTACACGACCGACGAGGTCGTGGAGACGCTGCGCGCCCTGGGCGCCGAGGTGGCCGTGACCGAGGCCGCCGACGGCGCCGCCCCGCGGCTGACCGTGACCGCCCCGTCGTGGCGCACGGACCTGCGCATCCCCGAGGACCTCGCCGAGGAGGTCGCGCGCCTGCGCGGCTACGACGCGATCCCCTCCGTGGTGCCCGTGGCCCCGCCGGGCCGCGGCTTCACCCGCCGCCAGGCCCAGCGTCGCCGCGTGTCGGCCGCGCTCGCGGCCGCGGGACTCACCGAGGTGCTGGCCTACCCGTTCGTCTCCGAGGAGCAGAACCGGCGTTTCGGGGCGGACTCGGACGCGCAGGGCCAGGCCCTGGCGATGGTGGCCCTGGCCAATCCGATCGCCTCCCAGTACCGGTACCTGCGCCTGTCGCTGCTGCCGGGCCTCGTCGAGACCGCGCGCCGCAACCTCGGACGCGGCTTCCGCGATCTGGCGCTGTACGAGATGGGGCTGGTCTTCCTGCCCGGCGCGCAGCTGGGCTCGGCGACGATCCCCCCGCGCGCGGTCCACCCCTCCGCCGAGGTCCTCGCCGACCTCGAGGCCGGCATCCCCGCTCAGCCGTGGCACGTGGCCGGTCTGTACGCCGGGCACGACTCGGCGCCCGGGCCGGACCACGACCCCCGCCCGGTGGACTGGCAGGACGCGATCGCCGGGGCCCTCGACGTGGCCGACGTCCTCGGCGTCGAGCTGACCGTCCGGCAGGGCCGGCACCACGCGTTCCACCCGGGCCGGGTGGCCGAGCTCGTCGTCGTGACCGAGCACGGGGACCGGGTGGTGGGCGTCGCCAGCGAGCTGCACCCGCAGTGGCTCGAGGCCGAGGACCTGCCCGCCCGCACGAGCGTGTGGGAGCTGGACCTGGACGCGCTGTGCGCCGCGGCCCCCGAGATCGTGGTCGCCGCACCGCTGTCCACGTTCCCCGTGAGCACGCAGGACGTGGCGCTCGTGGTGGACGAGGCCGTCGTGGCCGGGGACGTGCGCGCGACCCTCGCCGAGGGTGCCGGGGAGCTGCTCGAGGCCGTCGAGCTGTTCGACGTCTACCGGGGCGCGGGCGTGCCGGAGGGGCGGAAGTCCCTCGCGTTCTCCCTGCGCTTCCGCGCCCCTGACCGCACGCTCACCGCGGAGGAGGTCTCCGAGGCCCGCGCCGCGGCCACCGCGCTCGCGGCGCAGCGGCACGGGGCGGTCCAGCGCTGACCGTGTCCGTCGCGACCGGCCCGTGGGGCCTGACCTCGGCCGTCCCCGCCTCGGCGGGGGCGGCCGACGCCGTCTCCGCGCTGCTCGGTCAGGTGCGCACCGCCCTGACGGCGGCCTGGGGCGTGCCGGTGGGGCCGCTCGGGCTCCGGCACGCCTGCCCGCGCTGCGGCTCGGCCGCGCACGGCGTCCCCGCGCTGACCGGCCTGCCCCCCGGCCGGGTCGCCCTCGTCCCGTTCACGCGCGTCCGGATGCCCGGCACTGAGGACCGGGCTCGGATCGGGGCGTGGTGGGCGCCGGCACGGCCCGCCGACGGGCTCGGCCTCGGGGTGGACGTCGAGCGGGCGGACGCCGCGGCCTTCGCGGACGAGGACGGCCTGGGCGGGGTGGGCTTCTCGACGGCGGAGCGCGCCCGGGTGCGGGAGCTTCCCGCCCCCGAGAGGCCCGCCGCGCGGGCCCGGCTGTGGACGCGGAAGGAGGCGCTCGTGAAGGCCGCCGGCACCGGCTTCACGGGCGACCCCGCCGCCGTCGACGCACTGACCGTGCCGGCCGACGTCGTGCTGGTGGACCTCACCGACCGGCTGCCGGGCGGTCTCCTCGGGGCGCTGGCGCTGCGGGGCCGCTGAGTCGACCGCGCGGGCGCCTCAGCCCGGGAACGGCGGCAGCTCGGGCCGCAGCGTCCACGCGTCGAAGAGCTCGTCCACCTGCGCTCGGCTCACCCCGGCGTGCGGGGCCCACGCGTGCACGTGCGTGCGCAGCCCCAGGGAGTCGACGGTGCCGAACCGGTGCTCCCGCACCCAGGCGCGCAGCATGGAGCCGAAGAGGTCCGTGCCCAGCAGGTGCCGCAGCGCCTCCACGGTGAGCGCGCCGCGCTTGTACACCCAGTCCTCGAACATCTCCTCCGGCCCGGGCTCGGCCAGCGCCTGCTCCACCGGGTGCGCGGCCAGCTTCTGCCAGGCCCGCCGCGCCATCGAGGTGATGCTGGACCGCCCCGAGGCCTCGGCCCACAGCCACTCGGACCAGCAGGCGAAGCCCTCGTGCAGCCACAGGTCGGACCAGCGGCCCAGGGTCACGGCGTTGCCGAACCACTGGTGGGACATCTCGTGGGCGATCAGCCGCTCGGACTCCCACGAGCCGTCCAGGTGGTTGGTGCCGAACAGCGACATGCTCGCGGCCTCGAGCGGGATCTCGAGCTCCTCGTCGGCCACGACCGCGGTGTAGTCCTCGAATGGGTATGGCCCGTAGGCGTCGATGAACGTGGCCATCATGGCCGGCTGGGGGGCAAGGGCCCGGAGGGCCCGCTGCTCGGTCCGCGGGGAGACCACGAGGCGCAGCGGCGGCAGGCCCTCGGCGGGAGGGGCGGCGTCCACGAGCCGGTAGCGGCCGATCTGCACGCTGAGCAGGTAGGCGGGCACGGGCTGGTCGAGCCGCCACCGCCACGTGACCCGCGAGCCGCGCGTGCGCACGGGCGCGCCCACGCCGTTGGCGACGGGCAGGTAGCCCGCGTCGCAGGTGAGGGTGATCTCCGCCGTCGAGCGGGAGGTGGGGGAGTCCACGCACGGCAGCCACGTGGAGGCGCCGTGGGGCTGCCCGGCCACGAGCACGCCGTCCGTGAGCTCCTCCCAGCCGATCGTGCCCCACGGGCTGCGCCGCAGCGTGGGCGTGCCCGCGTAGACCACGGTCAGCTCCACGAGCGTGCCCTCCGGCCGGCTCTCGTCCAGGTCGACGACGAGGCGGCTCGGGGCGCGGCCCGGCTGGGTGAACGAGGAGGCGACGGCGCGGCCGTCGACGACGGCGTCCACCCGGGACACGCGCAGCCGGTACAGGTCCAGCTCGATGCGGCGGCTCTGCTTCGTCAGGCGCACGCGCAGGACGGCGGTGCCGGAGACCCGGTTCGCGGCCAGGCGCACGTCGAGGTCCAGTGCGATGTGCTCGACGGTGGCGGCGTCGGTGCCGACGCCCGGGACGTAGGGATCGGTGCTCATGCTTCCTCTCGGGAGGGGGTGGCCGCGGCGGCGGGGTCGCCGTCGGGACGACGCCACGGGGAGACCGGGTTGCCGAGCCACCACGTGCCGGCGGGCAGCTCCTCGCCGCGCATCACGAGGGACCCGGCACCGACGGTGGTGCCGCGGCCCAGGCGGGCGGCGGGCAGCACCACGGAGTGGGGGCCGAGGGTGGCGCCGTCCTCCAGGACGACGGCGTCCAGGGACATCACGCGGTCGTGGAACAGGTGGGTCTGGACGACGCAGCCGCGGTTCACGGTGGCGCCGTCGCCGAGCTCCACGAGGTCGGCCTCGGGCAGCCAGTAGGACTCGACCCAGGCGCCGTGGCCGATGCGGGCGCCCATCGCGCGCAGGAACCAGACCAGGGCGGGGGTGCCGGCCGCGGCCCGGCTGAACCACGGGGCGGCGAGGAACTCGGTGAAGGTGTCCGCGACCTCGTTGCGCCAGATGAACGAGGACCACAGCGGGTGCTCGCCCGCGCGGATCCGGCCGACGAAGACCCGCTTGGCGAGCACGGTCAGGCTCGCCGCGACCGCGCCGGCCGCGAGCAGGACGACGCCGCCCAGGACGAAGGCCAGCGCCCACGTGCCGACCGCGATGAGGGCGGCCAGCGTCGCGCCGACGGCGAGGGACAGGGCCACGTGCAGCCACACCGGGATCGCGCGCAGCAGCTCCCAGGCGGTGCGGGCGGCCTTGAGTCGGGCCGGCGGGTCGTAGGTGAGGGCGGCGTCTGCGGTGACCTCGTTGCGGCGCAGGCGCACGGGCGGGGAGCCCATCCAGGACGTGCCCGCCTTGGTCTTGGCCGGGGTGGTGGACAGCACCGCCACGAGCGAGTCGCGGCGCAGGGTGCGGCCGCCGGGCACCATGCCGGAGTTGCCCACGAACGAGCGCTTGCCGACCTTCGCGGGGGCCACGTGCATCCACCCGCCGTCGAGGGAGTAGGAGGAGACCATCGTGTCGTCGGCGAGGAACGCGCCGTCGCCCACGCGGGTCATGCAGGGCAGGAGCACCACGGTGGAGGCCTCGACGCCGCGGCCCACCTCGGCGCCCAGCAGGCGCAGCCACGTCGGCGTGAAGCGGGAGGCGTAGATCGGGAACAGCTGGTCGCGGGCGGCGTCGAGGACGCGCTCGGTGGCCCACACCTGCCAGCCGACCCGGGAGCGCACGGGGTGGTGCCCCTCCGTGATGCCGAGCGCGAGCAGGCGCACGGTGACGAGCACGAGCAGCATCTGGGTCAGGAACCAGACGCCGGCCACCAGGGGGCTTGCGGCCAGCAGGCGCGCCGCGGTGGTCCCGACGGCGGCCAGCGGCCCCGCCTCCGGGGCCGGCGGCCACCAGGTCAGCGACCACGCGGCCACCGCGGCCGCCGCGGCGGCGGAGACGAGCGGAAGGAGGGAGATGAGGGTCGAGAGGACGGTCGCCATCAGGCGCCAGCCCGGGGTCTCCCGCGGCGCCTCGGCGGGGCCGCGGGACTTCACCTTGCCCACCTTGACGGCGGGGGAGCCGGCGTGGCGCTGGCCGCCGCGCACCCGCCCGGCGACGGTGGACCCGGCCTCGACGTGCGCCCCGGCGCCGACCTGGGCGCCCGGCAGGAGCGTGGAGCGGGCGCCCACGACGGCGTCCGCGCCGATGCGCACCTCGCCGAGCCGGACGACGTCGCCGTCGACCCAGTAGCCGGACAGGTCCACCTCAGGCTCGATCGCGGCGCCCTCCTCGACCGTGAGCATGCCGGTGACCGGTGGCACGGTGTGCATGTCCACGTCCTTGCCGATCCGGTTGCCCAGCAGTCGCGCGTAGGCGGGCACCCACGTGGCGCCGGCCAGCGAGTAGGGGTCCACGAGGTCGCTGATCTGCTGGGCGAGCCACAGGCGCAGGTGGACGCGGCCACCGCGCGGGTAGGACCCGGGGCTCACGCCGCGCAGCAGCAGCCGGGCCGTCGCGGCGGTGAGCAGCATGCGGCCGGGCACGGTCACCACCAGCAGACCGGCCACGATCAGCACCCACCACGGCACGGTGGGCAGCCCGGGCGCGAGCCCGGAGAGCGTCAGCAGGTTCAGGGCCAGGCCGGTCCACACGCCCAGGCGCAGGGCGGGCAGGACGAACACGGGCAGTCCCACGAGGGTCTGGACCCACTGGGTGCGGTGGCGGGTGCGGTCGACGTGCCGGTCGTGCACCTCGATGCCGCGGGGGCCGTCGTCGCCCACGACGGCGGCCACGAGGGCCCCGGCGGTGGGGTTGCGGTAGACGTCCTGGACGGTCACGGCCGGGTGGCGCAGGCGCAGGCGGGCCACGAGCTGGGCAGCGGCGAGCGAGCCGCCGCCGGCCTCGAAGAAGTCGGTGTCGGCGTCCTTGGGGGGCGCGCCGAGCACGTCCGCCCACTGGCGCAGCACCCAGCCGTCGGCGGTGTCCTCGTTCGGCTGGGGCGCGTCCTCGTCCACCTCGGCGCCGGGCAGGGGCCACGGCAGCGCGTGGCGGTCCACCTTGCCGGAGGTCTTCGTGGGCAGGGAGTCCACGACGGCCAGCCGGGGCACGAGGGCGGCCGGCAGCTCCGCCGCGAGGTGCTCGCGGGCCATGTGCAGGTCGAGCTCGGCCTCGGGGTCCGCGGGGACGAGGTAGCCGACGAGGATCTGGTGGCCCGCCGGGGTGGTCTGCACGGCCGCGGCGCCGCCGTGGACGCCGGGCAGGGCCTGGAGGGCCGCGTCCACCTCGCCGAGCTCGATGCGGCGGCCGCCGAGCTTCACCTGGTCGTCGGCGCGGCCGACGAACAGCAGGCCCTCCGGCTCGAAGACCACGAGGTCACCGGAGCGGTAGGCACGCTCCCAGCCGAGGGAGGGCATGGGGGCGTACTTCTCGGCGTCCTTGGCCGGGTCGAGGTAGCGGGCCAGGCCGACGCCGCCGATGATCAGCTCGCCCGTCTCGCCCTCGGCCACGGGCAGCGTGGTCTGCGGGTCGACGACGGCCAGGTCCCAGCCGTCCAGGGGCAGGCCGATGCGGACCGGGCCGAGACCCGTGAGCGGGGCCGCGCACGCGACGACGGTGGCCTCCGTGGGGCCGTAGGTGTTCCAGACCTCGCGGCCGTCCTCCGCCAGGCGCGCGGCGAGCTCGGGCGGGCAGGCCTCGCCGCCGAAGATCAGCAGCCGGACGTTGTCCATGGCCTCGGTGGGCCACATCGCGGCGAGGGTCGGCACGGTGGACACGGCGGTGATGCGCCGCTCGGCGAGCCACGGGCCGAGGTCCATGCCGGAGCGCACGAGCGAGCGGGGGGGCGGGACCAGGCACGCACCGTGACGCCAGGCGAGCCACATCTCCTCGCACGAGGCGTCGAACGCGACGGACAGTCCCGCCAGCACGCGGTCGCCCGGGGCGAGCGGATCGTCCGCCAGGAAGATCCGCGCCTCGGCGTCCACGAAGGCCGCGGCCGAGCGGTGGCTCACCGCCACGCCCTTGGGGGTGCCCGTCGAGCCAGAGGTGAAGATGATCCACGCGTCGTCCTCGAGCCCGGGGGCGCGGGCCTCCGCGGCCGGGTCCGCGGTGTGCTCGGGGTGCGGGGCGTAGACCCGCTCGTCGGTGAGGACGCCGGCCACCTTCGCCTCGCCGAACACGAGGCGGGCGCGCTCCTCCGGATCGTCCGCGTCCACGGGGACGTAGGCCGCGCCGGCGGCGAGCACGCCGAGGATCGAGACGTACAGCGCGGCCGTGCCCGAGGCGATCCGCACGCCGACCCGGTCTCCCGCCCGCACGCCGGCGGCCCACAGGTGGCGGGCGGTCTCGTCGACGCGCTCCCGCAGCTCCGCGTACGTCAGCGGCTCGACGCCGTCGTCCAGGGCGGTCGCGTCCGGGTGCTCGCGCGCCGTGGCGTCGAAGAGCTCCACGAGCGTCCGGGCGGGCGGGGTGCGCTCGGAGCCGGGCAGCTGCGGCCGATGCGGCGCGCCCGCGGGGTCGAGGGGGACGGAGGGCGGGGTGGGCGCGGCGGACGAAAGGGACACAGGGGCCTCCGGGGGTGTGAGCGGCAAACCGAGGGTCGGACGCGGACCAGGCCGCAGCGGGACATTCTATGCCCCGCCCGCGGCCGCGCGGGGCGCCTGGAAGGCACCGGGCGGGTCCGGCTCAGGACAGGGTGAGCAGCACCTTGCCCGTCGTCGACCGGGACTCGAGTGCGGCGTGCGCGGCGGCCGCGTCCGCCAGCGGGAAGCGCTCGCCGATCCGTACGTCGAGCTCGCCGGAGGCCCACGCCCCGAACACCTCTCCACCACGCCAGCGGGTCTCCTCGCCCGTGCGCGTGTAGTGCACCAGCGAGGGCCGGGTGACGTACAGCGAGCCGGCCGCGTTGAGCCGCTGCAGGTCGAAGGGGGGCACCTGCCCGGAGGCCCCGCCGAAGAGCACGAGTGTGCCGCGCACGCGCAGCACCTCGAGCGAGGTGTCGAAGGTGTCCTTCCCCACGCCGTCGTACACGGCGTGCGCGCCCTCGCCGTCGGTCAGCTCCGCCACCGTGGCGGCGAGGTCCGGATAGTCCACCGCGGCGACGGCGCCCGCGCCCCGGGACAGCTCCCGCTTCTCCTCCGTGGACGCCGTGGTGACCACGCGGGCGCCGCGGGCCGTCGCGAGCTGGGTGAGCAGGAGCCCCACCCCGCCGGCACCGGCCGTCACGACCACCGTGTGGCCCTCCTCCACCGGGAAGGTGGACCGGCAGAGGTAGTGGGCCGTCATGCCCTGCAGCGGAAGGGCGGCGGCCTCGGCCAGGTCGATGCCCTCCGGGACGGTGAGGAGACGATCCGCGGGGGCGGTGAAGTGCTCGGCGTACGCACCGGTGGCCGTCGCGGTGGCGACACGGGCCCCCAGGAGCCCGGCGTCCACGCCCTCGCCGAGCGCGACGACCTCGCCGGAGCCCTCCGTACCGGGGGTGAAGGGCAGGTCCATCGTGTAGACCCCGGAGCGCTGGTACGTCTCGATGAAGTTCAGGCCCGCCGCGGCGGTGCGCACCAGCACGTGCCCCGGCGCGGGGGAGGGCACCTCCGTCTCGGTCCACTGCAGGACCTCGGGGCCGCCCGTGGCGGACACGACGACGGCGTGGTGGGTGCGGGGGACGGCGGGGGTGTTCGCAGTGGTCATGGCCCCACTCTAGGAGCGGGCCGGGCCATCCGGCCCGGCCCGAGGGACCCGAGGCGCCGCATAGATATTCGGTGCAACGCATATCTGCGCTAGGATGAAGCCATGACCCACACCGTCGCCGTCTCCGGAGCCAGCGGCTACGCCGGGGGAGAGGCCCTGCGCCTGCTCGCCGGCCACCCGTCCGTCACCGTCGGAGCCATCACGGCCCACTCGAACGCGGGGGAGCGCCTCGGCGCTCTCCAGCCGCACCTGCACGCCCTGGCGGACCGCGTCCTCGCCGAGACCACCGCGGAGGTCCTCGCCGGCCACGACGTCGTGATCCTCGCGCTGCCCCACGGGGCCTCCGGGGCGCTGGCGGCCGAGATCGCAGAGCGATCCCCGGACACCCTGGTGATCGACGCGGGCGCCGACCACCGCCTCGAGTCCGCCGCAGACTGGGAGGCCTTCTACGGCACCGCGCACGCCGGGACCTGGCCCTACGGCCTGCCCGAGCTGCCCGGTCAGCGTGAGCGACTCGCCGGCACCCGCCGCATCGCCGTCCCCGGGTGCTACCCGACCACCTCGATCCTCGCCCTCGCGCCCGGCTTCGCCGCGGGGCTGCTCGAGCCGCAGGACGTGGTGATCGTCGCCGCCTCGGGCACCTCCGGGGCGGGCAAGGCGCTCAAGCCGCACCTGCTCGGCGCCGAGGTCATGGGAGGGATGAGCCCGTACGGCGTCGGCGGCGGGCACCGGCACACCCCGGAGATCGAGCAGGGCCTGGCCCAGGCGGCCGGCGAGCCGGTCCGCGTCTCCTTCACGCCCACGCTCGCGCCGATGTCGCGCGGCATCCTCGCGACGGCCACGGCGCGGCTGCGCCCCGGCGTCGCCGCCGCGGACGTGCGCGACGCATGGGCCGAGGCCTACGGCGGCGAACGCTTCGTGCACCTGCTGCCCGAGGGCCAGTGGCCCACCACGAAGGCGGTCCTCGGCTCCAACCACGTGCAGCTGCAGCTCGCCGTGGACGAGCGGGCCGGCCGCGTGATCGTCTGCGCGGCGCTCGACAACCTCACCAAGGGCACGGCCGGCGGCGCCGTGCAGTCCATGAACATCGCCCTGGGCCTGCCGGAGCAGGCGGGGCTCGAACAGCAGGGGGTCGCACCGTGAGCGTCACCGCGGCACAGGGGTTCCGGGCGGCCGGCGTCACCGCGGGGCTGAAGGCCTCGGGCACGCCCGACGTCGCCGTCGTCGTCAACGAGGGCCCGCGCCGCGCGGCGGCCGCCGTCCTCACCGAGAACCGGGTGGCGGCCGCCCCCGTGGTCTGGACCCGCCGCGCCGTGCGGGACGGCCGCGCGACCGCGGTCGTCCTGAACTCCGGCGGGGCGAACGCGGCCACCGGCGCCGAGGGCCTCGCGGACGCCCGTCGCACCGCCGAGCACGCGGCCGCGGCCCTCGCGACCGCCGCCGACGACGTGCTCGTCTGCTCGACCGGCCTCATCGGCGAACGCCTGCCGATGGACACCCTCACCGCGGGCGTGTCCGAGGCGGTCGCCGCCCTCAGTCCGGACGGCGGCGAGGACGCCGCCGTCGCGATCAAGACCACGGACACCGTGGCCAAGACCGCCGTGGCCCGCGGCGCGGGCTTCACCGTGGGCGGCATGGCCAAGGGGGCGGGCATGCTGGCACCCGGCATGGCCACCATGCTCAGCGTCATCACCACGGACGCCGACGTCCCCGCCCCCGCCCTCGACGCGGCCCTGCGCGAGGCCGTGCGCGCCACCTTCAACCGGGTCGACTCGGACGGGTGCATGTCCACCAACGACACCGTGATCCTGCTGGCCTCGGGCGCGTCCGGGACCGCGCCCGAGCCCGAGGCGTTCGCCGCGGCCCTCCACGAGGTCTGCGCGGACCTGTCCCGCCAGCTCGTCGCCGACGCCGAGGGCGCCCGGCACGACATCGCCGTGCGCGTGGTCCACGCCGAGACCGAGGAAGCGGCCGAGGCCGTCGCCCGCGCCGTCGGCCGCTCCAACCTGTTCAAGACCGCGATCTTCGGCCAGGACCCGAACTGGGGACGCGTGATCGCCGCCGTCGGCACGGTCCCGGAGTCGGTCGCCGCCTTCGACCCGTACGCCCTCGACGTGCGCTTCAACGGCGTCCAGGTGTGCCGCGCCTCCGGTGTGGGGGAGGACCGCTCCCGCGTGGACCTGACGGCCCGCGAGGTGCTCGTCGAGGTCGACCTGCACGCCGGCGACGCCGAGGCCACGGTCTGGACCAACGACCTGACGCACGACTACGTCCACGAGAACTCCGCCTACTCCACGTGAGGACCCCCAGCATGAGCCCGCACACCGACCCGGCCACGGCGGCCGCACCCGTCCTGTCCACCGCGGACCGGCTCGACCGCGCCGAGTCCAAGGCGGAGGTCCTCGTCGAGGCCCTGCCCTGGATCCGGCGGTTCGCCGGCACCGTCATGGTCGTCAAGTACGGCGGCAACGCCATGGTGTCGGAGGAGCTGCGCCGGGCGTTCGCCGAGGACATCGTGTTCCTGCACCACGTGGGGGTCCACCCCGTGGTGGTGCACGGCGGCGGCCCGCAGATCAACGCGATGCTCGACCGCCTCGGCATCGCGTCCGAGTTCCGCGGCGGCCTGCGCGTGACCACCGAGGAGGCCATGGACGTGGTCCGCATGGTGCTCACGGGACAGGTGGGCCGCGAGCTGGTCGGCCTCGTGAACTCCCACGGCCCGTACGCCGTCGGCTTCTCCGGCGAGGACGCGGGGCTGCTGCGCGCCCGCCGCACGGGCGCCGTCGTGGACGGGCAGGAGGTGGACCTCGGCCTCGTGGGCGAGGTCACCGGCGTCGACCCGACCGCGATCCTCGACGTGATCGAGTCCGGGCGGATCCCCGTGGTCTCGTCGGTCGCCCCCGAGATCGACGACGACGGCCAGCCCACCGGGCAGGTCCTCAACGTCAATGCGGACACCGCCGCCGCGGCCCTGGCCGCCGCCCTCGGCGCCGCGAAGCTCGTGCTGCTCACCGACGTCGAGGGCCTCTACGCGGACTGGCCGGACCGGGACTCCCTCATCAGCTCGCTCACCGCCGCCCAGCTGCGTGCGCTGCTGCCCTCCCTGGCCTCCGGGATGATCCCGAAGATGGCCGCGTGCCTGGCGGCCGTCGACGCCGGCGTGCAGCGCGCCCACGTCGTGGACGGCCGCCGCCCCCACTCGATGCTGCTGGAGGTCTTCACCTCCGCGGGCGTCGGCACCCAGGTGGTGCCCGACGCCGAACCCACCGCCCCGACCACCCCCGAGGAGGACGCATGAGCACCGACCAGTCCGCGCTGCTGGAGCGCTACCACGCCGCCCTGACCGGCGTCTTCGGCCGCCCCACCCGCGTGCTCGTGCGCGGCGAGGGGGTCCACGTGTGGGACGCCGACGGCCGGCGCTACACGGACCTGCTGGCCGGCATCGCCGTGAATGCGCTCGGCCACGGCCACCCGGCGCTGGTGCGGGCCGTGTCCGAGCAGATCGCCACGCTCGGCCACGTGTCCAACCTCTTCACGTCCGAGCCGCAGATCCGCCTGGCCGAGCGCCTGCTGGAACTGGCCGGCGTGCCCGCGGGCTCCACCGTGTTCTTCGCGAACTCCGGCACGGAGGCCAACGAGGCCGCGTTCAAGCTCGCCCGCCGCCACGGTGCGGACGACCCGTCCGGCCGCCGGACGCGGGTGATCGCGCTCGAGCGGGCCTTCCACGGCCGCACGATGGGCGCCCTCGCGCTCACGCACAAGGAGGCCTACCGGGCGCCCTTCGAGCCGCTGCCCGGCGGCGTGGAGCACGTGCCGGGCGGGGACGCCGCAGCCCTGCGGGCGGCCCTGGCCCCGGACGACGACGGCGCCACCGTCGCCGCCGTCATCCTCGAGCCGGTCCAGGGCGAGGCCGGCGTGCACGGCTGGCCGGCCGGCTACCTGGCCGAGGTGCGGGCCGCGACCCGCGAGGCCGGCGCCCTGATGATCCTCGACGAGGTGCAGTCCGGCGTGGGCCGCACCGGCACGTGGTTCGGCTTCCAGAACCCGGCCGTCACCGGTGCGGCAGAGCCGGTGGTGCCCGACGCCTTCACCCTGGCGAAGGGACTGGGCGGCGGCGTGCCGATCGGGGCGCTCGTGTGCGTCGGCCCCGCCGTCTCCGGGCTGCTCACCGCCGGCCAGCACGGCACCACGTTCGGCGGCAACCCCCTGGCCACCGCCGCGGGCCTGGCCGTGCTCCAGACCGTCGAGGACGAGGGCCTGCTCGGCCACGTCCGCGCCGCGGGCGAGGCCGTGGCCGCCCTGCTGGAGGACCTGCCCGAGGTGGCCGCGGTGCGCGGTCACGGCCTGTGGATCGGCGTCGACCTGGCCGACCCCGCGGGACCGGTCCCGGCCGGCGGGCTGGCCCCCGCCGTCGTCGCCGCCGGCCTCGAGGCGGGCTGGATCCTCAACGCCACCGGCCCGTCCACCCTGCGCCTGGCCCCGCCGCTCACCGTGCCCGTGGCCGAGCTCGAGCGCTTCGCCGCCGCCCTGCCCGGGCTCGTGGCCGCCGCCCTGACCCCCGCCGAAGGAGACCGCCCATGACCCCCGCCACCGCCGTCCGCCACTTCCTGGTGGACACGGACCTCACCCCGGCCGAGCAGGCCGAGGTGCTCGACCTCGCCGCGCAGATGAAGGCCGACCGGTTCCGGCACCGCCCGCTGGCCGGGCCCCGGACCGGCATCGTGTTCTTCGACAAGACCTCCACGCGCACCCGCGTCTCGTTCGCGGCCGGCATCGCCGAGCTCGGCGGGACGCCCTTGATCGTGAACCCGGGGGAGTCGCAGCTGGGCCACAAGGAGTCCGTGGCGGACACGGCCCGCGTGCTGGAGCGGATGGTCGGCGTCATCGTCTGGCGCACGTTCGCGCAGGCCGGTCTCGAGGAGATGGCCGCCCATTCCTCGGTGCCCGTGGTCAATGCGCTCAGCGACGACTACCACCCCTGTCAGATCCTCGCCGACCTGCTGACGGTGCGCGAGCACCTCGGCGGCACGGCGGGCCGCACTCTGACGTATCTGGGGGACGCGGCGAACAACATGGCCCACTCGTATCTGCTCGGCTGCGCGACGGCCGGCATGCACGTGCGGGTCGCCGGCCCCGAGGGGCACCTGCCTGCCGAGGACGTCGTGGCCGCCGCCCGACGGCGGGCGGCGGAGACGGGCGGTTCCGTCCTCGTCACGACGGACGCGGCCGAGGCCCTGGCGGGCGCGGACGTCGTCGTGACCGACACGTGGGTGTCCATGGGCCAGGAGGAGGAGAAGGAGGCCCGCCTGGCGCTGTTCCGGGACTACCAGGTGGACGCCGCCGCGATGGCGCGGGCGGCCGACGACGCGATCTTCCTGCACTGCCTGCCCGCGTACCGGGGCTACGAGGTCACGGCCGAGGTGATCGACGGGCCGCGGTCCGTGGTGTTCGACGAGGCCGAGAACCGGCTGCACGCGCAGAAGGCGCTCATCGCCTGGCTGCTGTACCGCTCCGGCCTGGCCGAGGAGCCGCGCTGATGGCCGCCCCCACGACGAAGATCGCCCGTCAGGCCGCGATCCGGGAGATCCTGGCCACCCGGGGCATCCGCTCCCAGGCCGAACTCTCGGACGCCCTGGGCGATCGCGGGCTGTCCGTCACCCAGGGCACGCTCTCGCGGGACCTGGTGGACCTCGGCGCGGTGCGGACGCGCGGGCCGGCCGGCATGGTCTACGCCCTTCCGGCGGAGGGCGACGACGCCGCCGTGCCGGGCCGCGGCTCGGACGCGCAGCTGAATCGCCTGGCGAGCATGGCCCGCGAGCTGCTCGTCTCCGCCGAGCCCACCGCGAACCTCGTGGTCCTGCGCACGCCCCCGGGCGCGGCGCAGTTCCTGGCCAGCGTGATCGACCAGGCGCGCGTGGAGCACGTGATGGGCACGATCGCCGGCGACGACACCATCCTCCTCATCACCACGGGGACCACGTCCGCCCCGGCCGTCGCGGCCCACCTGCTGGGTCTGGCGGGCTAACCGACCCGTCCGGCCCCGCCCGCGCGGGTGACGGGCACCAGGCACGAGGAAGGCCCCCGCCGACGGCGGGGGCCTTCCTCGTGTGGTACCGGTCCGGGGGACCGGTCAGGCGTCTCAGGCCTGCGGCAGGACGAGCTCCTGGCCGACGTAGATCACGGCGGCGTCGGAGACGGCGCCCTTGTTGGCCTCGTAGAGGGCGGTCCAGCCACCCTCCACCTCGTACTCGTTGGCGAGCTTCCAGAGGGAGTCACCGGACTTGACGACGATGGTCTCGGCCTCGGCGACGACGGCCTGCTCCGCGGCAGCGGCCTGCTCAGCGGCGGCAGCCTTCTGAGCGGCGGCCTTCTCCGCGGCGGCAGCCTTCTGAGCGGCAGCCTTCTCCGCGGCGGCGGCACGCTGGGCAGCGGCCTTGTCGGCGGCGGCCTGCTCGGCAGCAGCCTGCTCGGCGGCCCAGCGCTCGGCGGCGGCCTGGTCGGCAGCAGCCTGCTCGGCGGCCCAGCGCTCGGCGGCGGCCTGGTCGGCAGCAGCCTGCTCAGCAGCGGCCTGCTCAGCAGCAGCCTCGTCGGCGGCGGACTGGCGCTGCACGGTGGCGGTGCGCTCCACGGCGACCGGGGCGGCCTCGGTGGCGTCCACGTCACCGGCGTCCACGTCACCGGCGTCCGCGTCAGCCTGGGTCAGGCCCAGCTTCTGCGAGCACAGCGGCCAGGCGCCCCAGCCCTGCAGGTCCTGGAGGATCTCGGCGCGCTTGATCTGCTCGGCCTTGGAGGCCTGGTGCGGGTAGCCCTCGCCGCCGACGGCCTGCCAGGAGGACAGGGTGAACTGCACGCCGCCGTAGAAGCCGTTGCCGGTGTTGATGTCCCAGGTGCCGTTGGACTCGCACTCGGCGAGGCGGTCCCAGGTGTCCACGGTGGCGGCCTGGGCCAGGGCGGAGAAGCCCACGGCGGCGGCGCCGGCGAGGGTCATGCCCGCAACGATCGAGGCGGTGGCACGGCGGGAGCGGGTGGCGGAAGTGGTGAAGAGAGTCATGGTGTCCATGGCGAGTCCTCGCTGATCGGTGGCCGAGGCACACCGGGGTCGTCCTTCTCCTTGGTCGGGTCATGCCCTCCGTCGGTTCGAGACGACCCAGCAGCGGGCGACCGTCGGAGGGGGTTCGATGTCGTGGCCTCCCCGTCCCCGACCTCTCGGTCAGATCACGGTTCGATCACGAATCGGCTACGGAAGAGTCAACGACGGGAGCCCCCCTCGCGTCAAATCATGGGTCGACGAATTCTTGCCCGTCCGTCTCACATTTGAGATCAGGTGACGAATCGCTCCCTGAGGCGGGAGTACGTGGACGAAATGCACGCCACTGCCCGCATTGGATCTTAGGGCGTCTGATTGGACAGTGTGGACAACCTCCGTCACAGGGGCGTGGGCGAAGGTCACGATCGACGGTCGAAGCCGTGACCGGCGTCGCGTTCGACCCGAACTTCGAGCGCGGGGCCATGGTTGCGGGTGGCCGCCGCGGTGGGCGCAGAGGGGCTGCGCAGGATCCATCAGGAGCTGATATTCCGTCAGTTGCATATTTATTCAAGACCCGGGTAGGATCGTCGCCGAGCACGCCTCCGACGGCCACGTGCCGCGCTCGGAGACCCCCCTATATAAAGAGGAGAAAACGTGAAGGAACGCATCATCCTTGCCTACTCGGGCGGCCTGGACACCTCCGTGGCCATCGGCTGGATCGCCGAGGCCACGGGCGCCGAGGTCGTCGCCGTCGCGGTCGACGTGGGCCAGGGGGGCGAGTCCCTCGAGACGATCCGCCAGCGCGCCCTGGACTGCGGCGCCGTCGAGGCCTACGTCGCCGACGCGCGTGACGAGTTCGCCGAGCAGTACTGCATGCCCACGCTCAAGGCCAACGCCCTCTACATGGACGCCTACCCGCTGGTCTCCGCGATCTCGCGCCCGGTGATCTCCCGCCACCTGGTCGCGGCGGCCCGCCAGTTCGGCGCCTCGACGGTGGCGCACGGCTGCACCGGCAAGGGCAACGACCAGGTCCGCTTCGAGGTCTCCATCCAGACCCTCGGCCCCGACCTGAAGTGCATCGCGCCGGTGCGCGACCTCGCCCTGACCCGTGAGAAGGCCATCGAGTACGCCGAGCGCAACGACCTGCCGATCGTCACCACCAAGAAGAACCCGTTCTCGATCGACCAGAACGTGTGGGGCCGCGCCGTCGAGACCGGCTTCCTCGAGGACATCTGGAACGGCCCCACGAAGGACGTCTACGACTACACGGACGACCCCGCCTTCCCGCCGGCGCCGGACGTGGTCACGATCGCCTTCGAGCGCGGCGTCCCCACGGCCCTCGACGGTCGCGCGCTGAGCCCGCTGGAGATCATCGAGGAGCTCAACCGCCGGGCCGGTGCCCAGGGCGTGGGCCGGATCGACATCGTCGAGGACCGCCTCGTGGGCATCAAGTCCCGCGAGATCTACGAGGCACCGGGGGCCATGGCGCTGATCGCGGCCCACCGTGAGCTCGAGAACGTCACCCTGGAGCGTGAACAGGCGCGCTTCAAGAAGCATGTGGACCAGCGGTGGACCGAGCTGGTCTACGACGGCCAGTGGTACTCCCCGCTGAAGCGGAACCTGGACACGTTCATCGACGCGACCCAGGAGCACGTCAACGGTGAGATCCGCCTGGAGCTCCACGGTGGCCGCGCCACGGTGCAGGGTCGCCGGTCCGAGACCGGCCTGTACGACTTCAACCTCGCCACATACGACGAGGGCGACTCGTTCGACCAGTCCTCGGCCCGCGGGTTCATCGACATCTTCGGCCTGTCCGCGAAGACGGCCTCCGAGCGCGAGCAGCGCCTGCGCGGCAGCGACGACCTCCAGGACGTCGCCCGCCTGTCCAACGACTGACCCCGCACGCCCCGTGCACGACGGCGGCCCGCCCGCGACCGGGCCGGCCGCCGTCGGCCTGTCACCGACCTCGAGGAGACCTTCGATGACCGAGAACACCGATGCCCGCCACGGGACCAACGAGGGCGCCCTGTGGGGCGGCCGCTTCGCCGGCGGCCCTTCCGAGGCGCTCGCCGCGCTCAGCAAGTCCACGCACTTCGACTGGCGCCTGGCGCCCTATGACATCGCGGGTTCCCGTGCCCACGCCCGGGTGCTGCACACCGCCGGTCTGCTCAGTGCGGACGACCTGGACGGGATGATCGCGGCCCTCGACCGTCTCGAGGCGGACGTGCGTTCCGGTGCCTACACCCCGGCGGCGTCCGATGAGGACGTGCACGGCTCGCTCGAGCGCGGCCTCATCGAGCGGGCCGGTCCCGAGCTCGGCGGCCGCCTGCGGGCCGGCCGATCCCGCAACGACCAGGTCGCCACCCTCGGCCGGATGTTCCTGCGCGACCACGCCCGCATCATCGCGCGGGGCGTGATCGCCACGGTGGACGCGCTGCTCGATCAGGCGCGGGCGCACCCGCACGCGCCGATGCCGGGCCGCACCCACCTGCAGCACGCGCAGCCCGTCCTGCTCTCGCACCACCTGCTCGCGCACGCCTGGGCGTTCGCGCGGGACCTGCAGCGGCTCGTGGACTGGGACGCGCGCGCGGCCGTCTCGCCGTACGGCTCCGGGGCCCTGGCAGGCTCCTCCCTGGGTCTGGACCCGAACGCCGTGGCCACCGAGCTCGGCTTCGAGTCGGCCGTGTGGAACTCGATCGACGGCACCGCCGCCCGCGACGTGTACGCGGAGTTCGCGTGGGTCGCCGCGATGGTCGGCGTCGACCTGTCCCGCATCTCGGAGGAGGTCATCTTCTGGGCCACCAAGGAGGCGGGCTTCGTGACGCTGCACGACGCGTACTCCACAGGGTCCTCGATCATGCCGCAGAAGAAGAACCCGGACGTCGCCGAGCTGGCCCGCGGCAAGTCCGGCCGCCTCATCGGCGACCTCACGGGGCTGCTGGCCACGCTCAAGGGCATGCCGCTGGCCTACAACCGCGACCTGCAGGAGGACAAGGAGCCCGTCTTCGACGCCGCGGACACCCTCGAGCTGCTGCTGCCCGCCGTCTCCGGGATGATCGCCACCCTCGAGTTCCAGACGGAGCGCATGGCGGAGCTGGCCCCGCAGGGCTTCGCGCTGGCCACCGACGTCGCCGAGTGGCTCGTCCGCCAGGGGGTCCCGTTCCGCGAGGCCCACGAGCTGTCCGGCGAGGCCGTGAAGGCGGCCGAGGCCCGGGGCGTGGAGCTGTGGGACCTCACGGACGAGGAGTACGCCGCCATCTCGCCGGCGCTGACCCCGCAGGTCCGCGAGGTGCTCAGCACGGAGGGCTCGCTCGCCTCTCGCGACGCCCAGGGCGGGACCGCACCGACGGCCGTCGCGGCGCAGATCGGGGCGCTCGAGGACGCCCTGGAACCGCTGCGCCGCTGGGCCGACACGCCGGGCTCCGTCGTCGACGCCCGCTGACGCGGTCGCCCGGCCGAGTCGGCGGCGGCCGGGCCGGACGCGGCGGTGCCCGGCAGGGCACCGCCGCGTCACCCGCCGTTCACCGCGGTCGGCGTAGCATGGGTGGTCACTTTTCCGCCGGGCGGGCCGCAGCATGGTCCGCCCCTCACCGCACCGCGAGGGCCCCCGATGACCGATACCGTGTCCGTCCGCCAGTCCGAGCTCGACCTCGAGCGGGGTCGGGTCGCCGAGCGGTACGCCCGCCTCGACGCCCTGCGTGAGGAGAAGGAGCGCCAGCTCGCGGCCGTGCGCCGGACCGGCCCGCAGGGGTCGCTGCAGAACC
Source organism: Micrococcus sp. CH7 (assembly GCF_001595485.1). Taxonomy (NCBI): domain Bacteria; kingdom Bacillati; phylum Actinomycetota; class Actinomycetes; order Micrococcales; family Micrococcaceae; genus Micrococcus; species Micrococcus sp. CH7. Next base: position 4,228 of record NZ_LOSQ01000004.1, on the reverse strand, counting down.
ACTCCGAGCGCGACGCCTTCGCCAGCCTCTACGAGGACCGACTCGCCCAGCTCTACGCCGTGGACGACCGCCTCGTCTTCGGCCGGCTCGACCTCGACGCCGAGCGGGAGGGTGGGGCCGACGAGCAGCGGTACATCGGGCGCATCGGCCTCACCACCGAGGACCACGAGCGCCTCCTCGTCGACTGGCGCGCGGCCGAGGCCGGCGCCTTCTACCAGGCGACGGCGGCCCACCGGGGCCGCGTGCGCCGTCGTCGTCACCTGATGCTGCGGGGGCGCGAGGTGCGCGACCTCGAGGACGACATCCTGGACCCGACGCTGCTGGGCGGGGACGGCGTGCGCGCCGATGCCCAGGGTGCGCTGCTGGCCGCCGTCACCGCCCGACGCACGGGACGGATGGGGGACATCGTCGCCACGATCCAGGCGGAGCAGGACGAGGTGATCCGCGCGCCCCTGCCCGGGGCGGTCGTGGTGCAGGGCGGGCCCGGCACGGGGAAGACCGCCGTCGCCCTGCACCGCGCCGCCTACCTGCTGTACACCCACCGGGAGCGCCTCGCCCGCTCGGGCGTGCTGATCGTCGGCCCCTCGACCGCGTTCATGCGGTACATCGAGCGGGTGCTGCCCTCGCTGGGCGAGACGGGTGTCGTGATGTCCTCGCTGGGTACGCTGATGCCGGGCGTGCGGGCCGTCCCGGAGCGGGACCTCGACGCGGCGGCGGTGAAGGGCCGGCTGGACATGGTGGACGCCGTCGCCCACGCGGTCGCGCAGCGCCAGCGCCTGCTCGTCGAGCCGCGGCGCCTGATGATCGACGGCACGGCCGTCAAGCTCAAGCCGGCCATGGTCCGGCGCGCCCGGGACAAGGCACGGGCCACCCGCAAGCCCCACAACGAGGCCCGGGTGACGTTCGTGAAGATCCTCGTCCGCGAGCTCGCGGAGAAGCTGCGCAAGAAGCTGGAGAAGTCCTCGGGCACCCCGGTGCAGCGTGACCTCCTGCTCGAGGACGTGCGCACCTCGCGCGACGTGCGCATCGCGCTCAACCTCTGCTGGATGCCGCTGACGCCGGAGAAGCTCATCGGCGACCTCCTCACCCGGGAGGACCTGCTCCGGGCGGCGGCCCCGTGGCTGTCCGACGTCGAGGTCGGCGCGCTCCTGAGGCCGGCCGGCGCCCCCTGGACCGAGGCCGACGTGCCCCTGCTGGACGAGGCGGCCGAGCTGCTCGGACGCCTCGAGACCCCGGGCCGGGGCGGCGAGTCCGCGGCCCAGCACGAGCGCAACCTCGAGAACGCCCGGGCGTCCCTGGAGAACATGCACCAGACGCTCGCGGACCTGGGCGTCGACGGCGTCGTGGACGCCGAGCAGCTGGCCGCGGCCAACGAGGCGCGCGGGGTGCGACGGACCACCGCCGAGACCGCGGCCCACGACCGCACCTGGACGTACGGGCACGTGGTGGTGGACGAGGCCCAGGAGCTCTCTCCGATGCAGTGGCGCCTGCTGGCGCGCCGCTGCCCGATGAAGTCGTTCACCATCGTGGGCGACATCGCGCAGTCCTCCCGTCGCGACGCGGCCGGCTCGTGGGCGTCCGTCCTCGCCCCGGAGTTCGGGGACCGCTGGCGCCTGGAGGAGCTGACCGTGAACTACCGCTCGCCGGCGCGCGTGATGCGCTGGGCCGCGCAGGTCGCGCGCGCGGCCGGGCTCGAGGTCTCCCATCCGCGTGCCGTGCGCGAGGGCGACCATCGCCCGCGCCTGGTGACGGAGCCGGGCGGTGACGTCGCGGCCCTGGCCCTCGAGGCGGTCGAGGCCGAGCGGGGCCGCGTGCCCGAGGCACTGACCGCCGTGATCGCCCCCGCCGGGCGGACGGGGGAGCTGCTCACGGTCCTCCGGGAGCGGTGGGGAGAGGCGGCCGTGGACACCGCGCCGCTGCCCGGCGTCGAGATCGTCGTTGCCACCCCGTGGGAGACCAAGGGACTGGAGTTCGACACCGTCGTCCTCGTCTCGCCCGAGCGGATCGTGGCCGACGCGCGCGGCGTGGTGGGCGATCTGTACGTGGCGATGACCCGCGCCACCCAGTCGCTGTCCGTCGTCGCCGGGACGGACGCGGCCGCGCTGCCGGCCGGGCTGGCGGACGTCCCGGAGTGAGCCCCGCGGGCGACGTCGCACGTGCGCGGCGTCGCGGAGGCGCGCGGGCGCGTCGCTAGGCTGGGGGCTATGGCACCCCAGAACGAGGAGCGCGCGGCCCGACTGCGCGCACAGGCGAACGACCCGAGCTTCGAGAACGTCTGGCAGGAGCTGCGCTGGCGCGGGCTCGTGCACGTCTCGACGGACGAGGCCGCGCTGGAGCAGGCGCTGGCCGGGGAGCCCGTCTCGTATTACTGCGGCTTCGACCCGACCGCTCCGTCCCTCCACCTGGGACACCTGGTCCAGCTGCTCACCCTGCGCCGCCTGCAGCTCGCCGGCCACCGCCCGTACGCCCTCGTGGGCGGCGCCACCGGCCTCATCGGCGACCCGCGGCAGACCTCGGAGCGCGTTCTGAACTCGCAGGAGACCGTGGCGGCGTGGGTGGAGTCCCTGCGCGCGCAGATCGAGCCGTACCTCTCCTTCGAGGGGGAGAACGCGGCGACCATGGTCAACAACCTGGACTGGACCGCGGGCATGAGCGCGCTGGACTTCCTGCGGGACATCGGCAAGAACTTCCGCGTCGGCACCATGGTGAAGAAGGAGATCGTGGCCAAGCGCCTGAACTCTGATGAGGGCATCTCCTACACGGAGTTCTCCTACCAGGTGCTGCAGGGCAACGACTTCCTCGAGCTGCACCGCCGGCACGGCGTGACCCTCCAGACCGGCGGCTCCGACCAGTGGGGCAACCTCACCGCCGGCACCGAGCTGATCCGCAAGGTGGAGGGGACCCACGCCCATGCGCTGGGCACGCCGCTGATCACGAACGCGGACGGCACCAAGTTCGGCAAGTCCGAGGGCAACGCCGTCTGGCTCGACGCGGAGATGTGCTCCCCGTACGCCTTCTACCAGTTCTGGCTCAACACGGCGGACGCGGACGTCGTCGACCGACTCAAGGTCTTCACGTTCCTGACCCGCGCGGAGATCGAGGAGTACGCGCAGAAGGTGGCCGACGAGCCGTTCCGCCGGGAGGCTCAGAAGCGCCTCGCGTGGGAGGTCACCGCGCTGGCCCATGGAGAGGAGACGACGACGAAGGTCATCGAGGCCTCCCAGGCCGTGTTCGGAGGCGGCGACCTCACCACCGTGGATCCGGACACGCTGACCGCCGTGCTGGCCGAGCTGCCGCAGGCCGACCGGACCCAGTGGGAGGGGAAGCCGGGCACCGTGACCGCGGTCGAGCTGCTGGTCTCCACCGGGCTGGTCGCCTCGCGCTCCGAGGCGCGTCGGACGGTGCGCGACGGCGGCGCGTCGGTGAACAACGTGCGGGTGACGGATGCCGACCAGGTGTTCACCCGAGTCGACGCCTTCGCCGGCCGGCACCTGCTGGTGCGCCGGGGCAAGAAGAACATGGCGGGCGCAGACCTGGGGGAGGGCTGACCGCAGCCGCAGACCACCGGTGTCCACCGGCTCGCCAGAAGTGACCGAGGACACGACGGGCGGCGACGGCGGAGGAACCGCCCACGGGAGGAGCACAGGGCCCCGTTCTCCGCAGGATTCTGCGGAAAACGGGGCCCTTTTTCATGCGTGGCCGCCGGGTGTCACCCTTGATTTTGTGTTCGGTGGGGTTCGTGTGTAGAGTTCCATCTCGTGCTCAAGACGCCGACCGGGTGACCGGGAGGCGGGGTGAAGAACACAGAATCCGCGGATTCATGCCGAGAATGGCAGGTCCAGGGCGGGTGGTGCTCACCGGGTGCGCGGCTGGCAGTGATGCGGGTCGGATTCCTGAAGAAGATGATCTGGTTTGACAGCCGGGAATCATGTGGTAGGCTTTTCGAGGCCTTCCATGTGGATGGTCCGGTGAGTGTCTGGCCCCGCGGAAGCGGAGTTGACATTGTCGGATCGCGTGGTAAGGTTTTCTAGCCCGGCCATGTGAACGGACGGTGAATGCTTCGGACACGGAGTTGACACGGTCGAAACGGATGGTCTAGGATGGAGAAGTTGCTCCAGAGCGAAACGGCCCGCGGAGCGGGTCGCTGAAGCTGGAAGCGCCTGTTGTTTGAGAACTCAATAGTGTGCCAAGTTTGTTGATGCCAATTGTTTTAACACATATTGGTTGA